>NZ_CP166871.1:1523836-1828604 GCF_041379045.1 Thalassotalea ponticola | reverse complement strand
ACTGGCTGCTGTTGGTATGGTGATGGCGGGCTTTGGCCTAATTTTTGTTGGCATTTCACAATTGCAGCAAGGCATGTCAGGTTTGCAAAGTGTGATAACACCTGAAACATTTCCCGATGATAGTCCGCTAGGTCGGTTAAAATTGGTACTTATTGGTATCGCCATTACCTTAGTGACGCAATCGTCAAGTGCAGGTGTAGCCACGGCAATTACCGCGTTGTACGCAGGGGCTATTAATTTTAATCAAGCGGCCGCGTTAGTTATAGGCATGGATGTAGGCACCACAATTACCGCGTTAATGGTGACCATTGGGGGCTCGGTTGCAGTCAAGCGAACGGGGTATTCGCACGTGGTGTATAATATCCTCACGGCCATCGGTGCATTAATTTTACTTACCCCATTTACCTACCTTTACGAGTTACTATTCCCAGACCAGCTACAGCGTAACGGGGAAATCGCCTTGGTGGCATTTCACACCGTGTTTAATGCCTTAGGGGTCTTGTTGATATTGCCGTTTACCCGACATTTTGCCGCATTGATGAAACGTTTGGTTGGCCGCGAGCAAAAGTCTTTTACTCAGTCTTTAGAAACTGCGTTTCTCGCTCATCCCGATGTGGCGTTGACCGCCGCAAAATCCGCCGTGATACCACAGTTTGTTGAGCTTCTCAGATACCTTCACTGGCTGTTAGGCGATCGGCGATCGCAAGTGACCGGCGAGTTTGGTCAATTAGAGATTGCCTTAGATCGCACTCATGAATACGTTGATTTGATTCATATTGATAAACGAGAGAAACCTGATTGGTTTACCTTAGTGTCGTTGATTCATTTACTCGATCACATGCAACGTTTACACGAACGCTGCTATGATAAAAATGTCATGTCACTGCAGCAAAGTGGCCAACACGTATTATACAGCAGTGTTGCAGAATTGGTTTACAGTATAGAGCTCATGTTAAATAGCATAGAGTCCGGTGATTTTTATCAATCATATCGACAAATTAGAGATTGTGATAATTATCTTAAGCCATCACTTGAACAATACCGACAAGACATTGTGCAACGTATTGCCAATGGCGAGATAACGGTGCCAGAAGCAACGCAATCGTTAGATTCTGCCAGAGCACTACAACGGCTTTTACACAATTTGCACCGCGCTAGTTACTATATAGCGGACATTAATGAAGCGATAACAAAATGACCAGTGTACAACAATATGCGAATACGTGGCTAAAACGGTATCCTACATGGGGAAGTGCGGAGCAAGCGTTGCTCACCTTAACGGCCAAGGAAAAGATCAAAACCTTACCTCAATACAGCGCAGGTGAAAGAGACATCGTGATTGTCAGTAAAAACTCTGTTAATGCGTCTATCGACGATATGTTAACTCACCGCTGGCTAGGCTTTGATACAGAGGCTCGACCAAATTTTCGAGCAGAAGATAATTTTGCCACGTGTCTGATCCAAATAGCAACGCCGAACACGTGCTATTTGTTACACCTCAATGAGCTGCAATCATTCAGCGCACTAGCGCCAGTGTTGGAAGCAAAACACATTGTGAAAATAGGCATTGGCCTGCGCGGCGATAGTAAAAATTTGCGAGCAAACCACGCTGTTGACTTAGTCAACAGCTTAGATCTTGTTGCCGTGTTTAAACGTTTGGGAAGAAAAAAAGGGGCGGGTGCACAACACCTTGTTGCCACCTTGTTTAACCAGTACCTTCGCAAAAGTAAACGGGTTTCATTGAGTAACTGGAGTAAAACACCATTGACTGGGCAACAAATAAGCTATGCTGCTCAAGACGCAATGGTGCCACTTGATTGTTTTGTGTTTTTAGACAAAATCAGCCGGAACTACACGCCACACTGTCCGGCTTGGCTTACTCAGATGCTCCAAGCCACTAGACCAAGTGATATACTGGAGAGCCCGCGTTAACGATCTCGGTGCATGGATATAGCACCAACTGCTTGCTAAACACTGTCCTGTGTATTTTGTTATTCGATTTGTTCAAAAGTCATTCGCTCATCGTTACAGTTTGTTGGTATGGAATAACCATACGTCTCTTACTGCGCCTCGAGCTAACCCCTTTTAATTTGCACAAAATCTATACCACTAAGATGAACAGACCCTAGAAGCGATAGCGAACCCCAATTGCGGCATCTAAACCAAATTGGATACCGTCATCGTGGCCGTGGTGATCATCGTCGTGTTTCTCTAATTGTGGCGACAATTGGCCGTATAAGTGCCAGCGCGGCGCAAATGATAACGTGACGCCCAATGGCGCGCGAATGCCAAAGTCATGCTCAGCGACAAATGCGCCACCAGCGAAGTACCATGACAGACCGTGTTGTTGTGCCAACTTACCCGTTGCAAAAAAATAGTCCAAGCTAATCCCGTCATCGCCAGCGAATAGCTGAAAGTTATTAATTTTTGCAGATACTCCGAAACCTTGGTCAATGCCGAGGCCCAATTCAGTTGCGTGTGTTGTGGCTGTGCCAAAAAGGCTCATTAGGGTTAGGCCTGTAAGAGCAAGCTTTTTCATGTCGTGTTGTTCCGTAGATATATGTCGATTAACAGTGACAGTTTTACCTGACCTCACTGTATTGGTGAATGTACTTCGGCGATACACTCAGCGGGCACAAGTGTATGCTCACAATGCAAACACTTATGCGCTGATGTAAGTGTTTTACACCGCAGTCGAATTAAATGCGAGGAATTTGAATTTTTTTATCGTCACTTTGGCGATAAATGATCAATGTTTTACCAATCGTTTGCACTTTTATCGCATTGGTTTCGCGGACAATGGCATCAATGATGAGTTGCTTGATTTCACGGTCATCGGTTGGAATTTTAACTTTGATCAATTCGTGGTGATTAAGCGCAGCGTCGATTTCGGCAACCACGCCTTCGGTTAATCCGTTTGCGCCCAATAACACGACTGGTTTTAACGAGTGAGCTAATCCTTTAAGGTAGGTAATTTGCTTTTTTGATAGATTCATTGAAAATATTCGTTTAACTGACTTGAATTACAGACATTTTAACGCCATCTTGAGATTAATACTAATTTTTAATGGTGTTAAATCGTTAATTTATGAGCAAAGCTAAAAAAAGTCGTAGCGCCAGTTCCAATCGTTGGATGCAAGAGCATTTCGACGATGAATTTGTAAAGAAAGCGCAAAAACTTGGTTTGCGTTCGCGTGCCGTGTTTAAGATTGAAGAGATCAACAACAAAGACAAGTTGATCAAAAAGGGCATGAACGTCGTAGATTTAGGTGCCGCGCCGGGCGGCTGGTCCGAATACGCAGTGAAGGTCGTTGGTGATGAAGGCAATGTTATCGCCTGTGACATCTTACCAATGGAGCCGCTACCCGGGGTTGCATTTTTACAAGGTGATTTTCGCGAAGACGCGGTGCTCGAGGCGCTACTCGATCGCATTGACGGACGCAATGTAGATGTGGTGATGTCCGATATGGCACATAACTTCAGTGGTAATGAAGCCACAGATCAAGCGCGTAACATGTATTTAGTCGAGTTAGCGTTAGATATGTGTCATCAAGTGTTGAAGAAAAACGGCAGTTTTGTGGTCAAAGTATTTCAAGGGGAAGGCTTCGATCAATACATGAAAGACGTGAAAAGCTGTTTCAACGCCGTGAAAACCCGTAAACCAGATTCGTCTCGAGCCCGTTCTCGAGAGGTATATATAGTAGCTACAGGCTACAAACTGTAGTAAAGTTAGTTAACAGGGTTGCGCAAGCGTTGCTCTACAACAATTTTCGCACGATAAAAATCGAAGAATCATCGCATAGTTAGCATTAAGAGGTCCTCACATTGAGCGATATGGTTAAAAATTTAATATTATGGCTAGTCATAGCCGTTGTACTGATGTCGGTATTTCAAAGTTTTACGCCAAACAACACGGCGGATTCAAAACTCGATTATACCCAATTTATTTCTGATACCCGTGCTGGTCAGGTAGGCGAGGTTCGCATTGAAGCAGATGGTACCATCAACGGTACCATGCGCAACGGACAGACCTTTACCACGATGATCCCAACACAGTATGACAAAGATTTGCTCAACGACTTGATTCAGAACAACGTTAAAGTTGAAGGGGTCCCGCCTGAAGAGCCTAGCTTACTGGCCAGTATTTTTGTCAACTGGTTCCCAATGCTATTGTTGATTGGTGTATGGATATTCTTCATGCGTCAAATGCAAGGTGGTGGCGGTAAAGGCGCAATGAGTTTTGGTAAGTCAAAAGCGCGCCTGTTATCTGACGATCAAATTAAAACCACGTTTGCCGACGTTGCCGGTTGTGATGAAGCCAAAGAAGAAGTTGCCGAGCTTGTTGATTACTTGCGCGACCCGTCTAAGTTCCAGAAACTGGGTGGGCGCATCCCATCAGGTATTCTTATGGTGGGTCAGCCAGGTACCGGTAAAACACTATTAGCGAAAGCCATTGCCGGTGAAGCGAAAGTGCCATTTTTCTCTATTTCTGGTTCAGATTTTGTCGAGATGTTTGTTGGTGTGGGTGCGTCGCGTGTACGCGACATGTTCGACCAAGCGAAGAAATCAGCACCTTGTATTATTTTCATCGATGAGATTGATGCGGTAGGCCGTCAGCGTGGTGCGGGTCTAGGTGGCGGTCACGACGAGCGCGAGCAAACCTTGAACCAAATGCTTGTTGAAATGGACGGCTTTGAAGGGACTGAAGGCGTTATCGTTATTGCCGCGACTAACCGTCCAGACGTGTTAGATCCGGCGTTATTGCGTCCTGGTCGTTTTGACCGCCAAGTCACGGTGGGCTTACCGGATATTCGCGGTCGTGAGCAAATCTTGAAAGTTCACATGCGCAAAGTACCGATTGCCGATGATGTTGATGCGGCAGTAATTGCACGAGGTACGCCAGGTTTCAGTGGTGCCGATTTAGCAAACTTGGTTAATGAAGCCGCGTTATTCGCCGCTCGTACCAGTCGTCGCTTAGTGTCTATGGTTGAATTTGACAAGGCGAAAGACAAAATCATGATGGGTGCAGAGCGCCGTTCAATGGTGATGAGTGAGTCTGAAAAAGAAATGACGGCTTATCACGAAGCTGGTCATGCCATCGTCGGCCGTATGGTGCCTGAGCACGATCCGGTATACAAGGTCAGTATCATTCCACGTGGTCGCGCTTTGGGTGTAACGATGTATTTGCCAGAACAAGATCGGGTAAGTCACAGTAAAATGCACCTAGAAAGTATGATTTCGTCATTGTACGGCGGCCGTATTGCCGAAGACATTATCTACGGTAGTGATAAAGTATCGACCGGTGCGTCAAATGATATTGAACGCGCGACTGAAATCGCACGTAAAATGGTTACCCAATGGGGTCTTTCTGAAAAGATGGGTCCGATGCTGTATGCGGAAGAAGAAGGCGAAGTTTTCTTAGGTCGCACGGCAGCTCAGCACAAACACATGTCTGATGATACTGCTAAAGATATCGACGACGAAGTCCGTGCTATTATCGAGCGCAACTATAAGCGCGCAGAAGATATCTTAAATAACAACATGGATATTTTACACGCGATGAAAGACGCATTGATGAAATATGAAACCATCGATGCCGATCAAATTGACGACTTAATGGCTCGCGTAGATGTACGAGCTCCAAAAGGGTATGGCGATGAGAACCGCAATGATCAGCCGCCGTCAGCAAGTGCTCCGTCACCGACGAGTACCGACAAACCGGCTGATGAGCCAGCAAACTAGGTATCGTCATTAAAACGACAGGTAATTAAATTGCCGATCGAGTAAAGCCCACAATTATGTGGGCTTTTTTGTGGTTTTTTTGTGAGGTTAGCCCGGCGAGCAGGGGGCAAGCAGTATTACTTCGCTCTGAATAAAAAACAGCGGCAAGCAAGGTATATACGTTGCTATTGCAACGTTGACTATTTTATAATGTGCGCCAATTATCTGATAATAAAACCAGCTTCTAGATTATGCGATTTGCCTCCAAAGTTCTTGATCTCTCTCAGCCACAAGTGATGGGCATCCTTAACGTAACGCCAGACTCATTTTCTGATGGCGGAAACTTCAATCGTCTCGATAACGCATTGCGACAGGCGGAGAAAATGATCGCAGATGGCGCATCCATTATTGATGTTGGTGGTGAATCAACAAGGCCCGGTGCAGCAGAAGTGCAAATGCAACAAGAGCTCGACCGCGTGATACCGGTGATCACAGCCATTAGCCAGCGCTTTGACACCGTGATTTCCATCGATACCAGTAAAGCCATGGTAATGCAAGAAGCGATTGTGGCAGGCGCGGGGATGATTAATGATGTGCGAGCACTACAAAATGAGGGTTGTTTAGACGTAGCCGCGTCGTGCGATGTGCCAATTTGCTTAATGCACATGCAGGGCATGCCACGCACTATGCAGGATAACCCCGTGTACCACGATATCATTGGCGATATTAATCAGTTTTTTAAGCAACGCATCGACGCGTGTAATAAAGCTGGTATTGATCGCAAACGGTTAATCTTAGATCCTGGCTATGGCTTTGGCAAAACGTTAGAGCAAAATTATCAATTGTTGGCGCGCCAGGCGGAGTTGCTCTCGTTGGGATTACCGATTTTGTCGGGCATGTCGCGTAAATCGATGATTGGAAATTTATTAAATTGTGATGTGGAACAACGGCTTGCTGGCAGTTTGAGCGCAGCAGTGATAGCAGCGATACACGGCGCTTCAATTATTAGAGTACACGATGTGAAGCAAACAGTTGACGCGCTAGCGGTACTTGAATACACCACAAAATGGACACAAGCCGGTGCTTAGTCGCCACAACTATGGGCGTGGTACGTGACATTTAACCAATTAAGATAGTATTAAATTTATATTGTATTGACAGTTTACAAGGGAGAAAAACGTGCCAGATAGAAAGTATTTTGGAACTGATGGCGTACGAGGTTTGGTTGGCAAAGCACCAATTAACCCAGAGTTTGTGATGAAACTAGGCTGGGCTGCGGGTAAAGTGTTGGCCACCCAAGGCACTAAAAAAGTGTTAATTGGTAAAGACACTCGTATCTCTGGTTACATGCTTGAATCCGCTTTAGAAGCGGGTTTCTCAGCGGCGGGTATTGATATTGGTCTTATGGGACCAATGCCGACACCGGCTGTTGCTTACTTGACCAAAACATTCCGCGCTGAAGCGGGTATTGTGATCAGTGCCTCGCACAACCCATTTTACGATAATGGTATAAAGTTCTTTTCAACCTCAGGTGAAAAGCTACCGGACGATGTTGAGTTACAAATCGAGAAAATGATCGACGAAGAAATGGATTGTGTTCACTCGGCAAAACTTGGTAAAGCGATGCGTATCGATGATGCGGCAGGTCGATATATCGAGTTTTGTAAAAGTAATTTCCCCTCAGAATACTCACTTAATGGTTTGAAAATTGTGGTTGATTGCGCCAACGGTGCAACGTATCACATCGCGCCAGCGGTATTTAGAGAGCTGGGTGCCGAAGTTATTGAGTACGCTTGCTCGCCAAACGGTACCAATATTAATGACGATTGTGGTGCCACTTCAATGGCCAATATTGCCAAGCTTGTATTAGATAAGCAAGCTGACTTAGGTATTGCCCTTGACGGTGATGGCGATCGATTAATGATGGTTGACCACAATGGCGATGTCGTCGATGGTGATGAACTAATTTACATTATTGCGCAAAATGCCAAACAGCGCGGCACGTTGAACGGTGGTGTTGTAGGCACACTGATGAGCAATATGGGGCTCGAGCTGGCACTGAAGGCGTTAGATATTCCATTTACTCGAGCTAAAGTCGGCGACCGATATGTTATGGAGCAACTGAAGCAAAACGGTTGGACCTTAGGCGCAGAAAACTCAGGTCACATTATCAATTTAGATTGCACATCAACGGGTGACGGCATCGTCGCCGCATTGAACGTACTCGAAGCCATTGCACAATCGGGTAAATCACTAGCCCAGCTGAAGGCTGGCATGAATAAGTTACCGCAAATACTCGTCAATGTTCGCTTTAACGAGAATACCGACCCGCTTAACGATGACGCAGTAAACGAAAGTGTTCGTCAAGTTGAGAGTGCATTAGCCGGTAAAGGACGCGTGTTGTTGCGCAAATCGGGTACCGAGCCATTGATTCGCGTTATGGTAGAAGGCCCGAATCAAGGTGACGTGACGCGTCTAGCTCACGTTATCGCCGATACCGTAAAAGCGGTTACAGCATAGCAGGTTTGTCGCGCTTAGTTGTTCAAATTATCGCATAAATGGTGTTAATTTGAGCAACTAAACGGCAAATGATGATAATTGCTTGTAACCTGTTCTAACAGTTGCTAGTATCACGCCGTTTTCTGGAGAAAGAGAAAAAACATGAACAGAAAAATAATCGTTGCGGCCAATTGGAAAATGAATGGCGACACTCAATTGATTAACGATATGAGTGCTGCATTAAACCAGTTAACGTACAAAAATAAACAGGTTATTGTTTGTCCTGCGGCGCCTTATTTAAGTCAAGCCGTATCGGCGTTTTCTCATCCGGATATTGCCGTTGGTGCGCAAACCATCAACGATCGCGAAAGCGGTGCCTATACAGGTGAAATTTCTGCTTTGATGCTAAATGATTTGAATGTACAATACACGATTCTTGGTCATTCAGAGCGTCGCACGCACTTTGGCGAGAGCTCGGCGTTAGTCGCCGATAAAGTCGCTGAAGCGTTAGATAAGAATCTGACCGTGATTTTGTGTGTTGGTGAAACGCTAGCACAACGAGAGCAAGGTGAAACAGAAGCGTATTTGACATCTCAGCTACAAGCAGTGCTCGACAAAGTTGGCATTAAAGCGTTTGAGCAGATGATTGTTGCTTATGAACCATTATGGGCAATTGGTACTGGTGTAAGTGCATCGGCAGCGGTTGCACAAGAAACACACGAATTTATCCGTGGTTATTTGGCATCTTACGATGAAACTATTGCCAATCGTATTTCAATCTTGTACGGTGGCAGTGTAAATGCTGGCAATTGCCAAGAATTATTCTCGCAAACCGATATTGACGGAGCGTTAATCGGCGGAGCGAGTTTGAAAGTTGAAGAATTTAAGAACATCTGCCTAGCAGAATAGGATTTTAACAGAATGTATTATCAAATATTCTTAGTAATTTATCTGATCATAGCCTTAGTGCTTGTTGGTTTTATCTTGTTACAACAAGGCAAGGGTGCAGATATGGGTGCTTCCTTTGGTGCAGGTTCATCAGCAACCATTTTTGGTTCATCGGGTTCTGGTAACTTTATGACCAAAACAACAACGATTTTAGCAACCTGTTTCTTCTTGATCAGCTTAGTGTTAGGTAACTTAACAGCCCAACGCACAAAAGCAACAGATGAATGGAATAACCTAGGTGGCGCAGAGCAAGTTGAAAGCGCAACCCCAGCTTCAGATGTTCCAGTAAGCGATGACAAAAAAGAGAACGACGTTCCTAACTAATCGCTACTAAAAGTTTCGCGGATGTGGTGGAATTGGTAGACACGCCATCTTGAGGGGGTGGTGAGCTTACGCTCGTGGGGGTTCAAGTCCCCCCATCCGCACCAATTCAAGGTTCAATAAGAACCGATAAAGTTAGAAAAGCCCAGAGTAATCAACGCTCTGGGCTTTTTTTATGCCTGCTAACGCCCGATAAGGTCCTTTCAAGCCAA
Source organism: Thalassotalea ponticola (assembly GCF_041379045.1). Classification (NCBI taxonomy): domain Bacteria; kingdom Pseudomonadati; phylum Pseudomonadota; class Gammaproteobacteria; order Alteromonadales; family Colwelliaceae; genus Thalassotalea; species Thalassotalea ponticola. The sequence continues at coordinate 1,818,903 of NZ_CP166871.1, read as the reverse complement.
GACTTTTAGTCGTACTTTCATACCGTCCCACAGAAGTGTGTCCCACTAGACAAATAAAAAAGTCTCTCTTAGTTTAGTTGAAAGTTTCGACCAAAAAACAATCAACAACAAACGGAGAGAGACCATGACTAATTTAACGCTGAATAGTAAACAAATTCAAGCCTTGGATCCTCAATGTAATGAAGGAGCAAAGTGATACATTAAATGAGCTTTGCTTCGAACTTTATGCTAAAGGTTTGACAACCCGAGATATCGAATCTGTAACCGAATCGATTTACGGTCAGAAACTGACGCGTAGCGCGGTATCACGCATCACCAAAAGTCTTTATAAAGAAATGGAGGACTTCAGAAAGCAGAAGCTGTGCGAGTACTATCCCATCATTTATCTCGACGCGACATTCATCAAGACAAAGCGTGAAACAGTTTCCAGTGAAGCTTATTACATTGTGCTGGCCGTTAAGCATGATATGACTCGCGAGGTTATCGGTATCTACAATGCGCCAACGGAATCGGCGTCAAATTGGGATGACATCTTATTAGACTTAAAAGCTCGAGGGCTCGCACAAATCGACCTCGCTGTGATAGATAACTTAGCCGGTTTAGATTCAGCCATTGAGCGCCATTATCAATGCCGAATTCAAAAATGCGTGTTGCATATGAAACGCAACATCTTAAAGAAAGTGAAAAAATCTCATCGTAATGATGTTGCTGAGGATTTAAGGTTTGTATTCAACTTAGAAGATCAATCGGATGATCGAGAGGAGTTTCTGCTCCGAGCGAGGTGGTTGTCTGATAAATGGGGTAAACGATATCCTAGCTTCAAAGTGTTTATAGATGAAGTATACATGTACTATTACGCGACCTATTTAGACTTTGAGCCGATGATCCGAAATATGATTTATACTACCAACTGGATCGAACGATTAAATAAATCATTCAAACGTACGCTCAAAATACGAAACTCTATGCCAAGCGTTGACTCAGTGTTAACCATTCTGAGTAAGGTTGCATTGGATATGAATCAAACGACTTACCAATACCCAATAAGTCGTTTTGAGAAAAGTAACTTATTTAACTAGAAAGTTTGAAACTGAAATTGAAATAAGAGAGACACACTTTTTGGGACGGTACCCGTACTTTATGTGGTGCGGATGTTAGCTCACCAGTTGATGTACTCCATCATGACCAAGAGGTAATGAAGTGATTAACCTAAACATGTTATTGGTTCATGAAATAGCTGGCATGAAACAGCTGGCATAGTCAATTGGTAACGGATTGTGCAAATACTCATGCTCCAGTCCACGGTTATAAAGCATTTCGATGTAATCGAGAATACCTTCTTGTGCTCTGTTTCAAGTCGCAAATTCTACAAGTGGAAACTCATTATTTTTAGTCTGTTAGCTGGTAATCCGTCTACATCGAAACTAGAAGAACAAGCGATTGACCGACTCTAAGTTAAAGGCCAGTTTGAGACACTAGCTAACATAAGCATCATGCGCGGTTCTATTTAACCTGTCAGATACCAATTGCGCTGGCAGGAATGATATTCAACGCCATATTATCAGCGGACGCGACTGGGGACTTAAAGGCAAAACGGCGCCAATAAAAAGGCCACCACAACATGCACTATTTTGTTGTGGTGGCCAAGGGAGGTTAACCGCTGTGTACTGTATAGTTGTGGGCGATACCAGTTTAAATTTAGCGCGAGATAAAATCGCTCATTGCTTGATATGTTTGTTGACATTCGTGTTCAACTAAGTCGTGCAGTAACATATACGCGTGGATCATATCGTCAAACGAGTGATGGGTTACTTCAACCCCGGCCCCAGCCAGTGCTTTGGCGTACTGTACGCCCTCATCTCGCAGCGGATCGCAACCGGCGGTGATCACTAACGTCGGAGGTAATGCCTTGTTAATGGTATTTAATAGCGGTGAGGCATCAAAGCGGGTTTGCTGGCTGTCTCGTGATTGAAAATATTGCTCGAAGTACCATTGTATTTTGCCTTTCTCTAGTAAAAAACCCTGTCCGTTTTCGTCTATTGATGGGCTACTCATGGTGTAGTCGACACTTGGGTATATCAACAGTTGTTTATCGATGGTTAAACTTGAGTCAGTCAAACTTTTCAACGCTAACGTCGTACAAATCGCGCCACCAGCGCTATCGCCGATGATAAACACTTGGCCGTTGTGCTTAATGTCACTGCGTAATTGGTCTATGTGACGCAGTGCCAAGGTACAGTCGTCGATTCCGGCTGGATAAGGATGCTCAGGGGCAAGGCGGTAATCTACAGCAATCACCACGACCCGACAGGTGTCGGCAATACGTCGACTGATTGGGTCGTATAATTCGACACTGCCACACATGTGCCCACCGCCGTGAAAGTGCAACGCTACCGGTAGTGCCTGTTCGGGTGCTGGATGATAAATTCGGGTGTTAATCACCCCGTTGTCGTGTGCTAATGACTTGTCTTGAATCGATGCAATATCCGGTCCTGTGCCCATTAGCGCTGATAAGTTGTTGAGGTTTTGCCGCGTAATATCTACCTCGAATGGAATATTGTTGGCCTTTATCTCCTCAAGCGCCTTATTCACATCGGCTAATAAGGGGGCGAGTTTGGATGATACAATACCTCTCATTGTTACTTCTCCGTTTTAGGCTGCGTTTCAGGTAGGTAAAAGCTACCGATGAAAAATGTCAAACTGAGCACACAAACCATGGCTAACGATGCGCTGTAATCGCCTTGATTGATATCAACTAGCTTGCCAAACACCCATAACACGACAGTTGCAAACAAATAGCTAATTGAATAAAACAAACTGAATATCACGGTGACCCGCGCTGATGTCATATTTTTTAGCTCATGTGGAATAGAGACTAATGCGGTGATAGGGAAAAAGATGAAAAAACCGAGCACAATCGCACTTGCCGTTTGTAACCACGGGGTTGGGCTAAACGATAAACCGGCTAAGCTCAATGTCATGATCAGGCCAGACCAACGAATAACCGGTAGTCGCTGTAGTATTTTCTTACTGTATGCAATACCGGCGAGTGTACCGATAATTCCAAAGCTTATTACCCACTTGCTCTGGGTGATCCCTGCTTTCGGGTAAAAGGTGAATAAACAGATGTAAAAGGTCAATAAACCAGAGTAAGTCAGAGCATAGGCCCAATTGAATTTGTCTTTTAAGCCATCTGTGTAGCTGTAGGTCGCAGGTGCCTGTTGATTGGCTACTTGCGCTTGATCATCGTGTAAGCGCACCAACAACCAAACCAACATTAACACTAAACTGACTAACGAAAATATGGTTAAACTCATTTTCCAGCCACCGGTAAGGGCATTGATGTCGTCCATAAACCATAATATGACCCCAGTACCGACATTAAAGGCTACCGCATTTAAGCCGTTTATGACCGGACGCTCATGCGGTTTAAAGCACTGCAATACAATGGGATTAAAATAGACGATCATAAAGGCGCCCCCCAAGCCCATTAAAAAGCGACTGAGTAACAAAACTTCATAATTAGGTGAATAGGGGGTAAAAATGCCGATGGTGATTAATAAGCTGGAGATAAAAAACGCCATTTTAACGCCGTATTTTACCGCTAACCACGCTGCGATAAAGGTGCCGACGATTTTAGCTAGGGTAACCGCGCCACTGATAAAACTGGCCGATGCTAAACTGTCGACGTTTAACGAAGCCATAATTTGGCTCATGCTCGCGGTGCCGCCAACCCAGGCCATGGCAAAGAGCACGTAACTGAAAAAAACAAGAGTTTCAATAAGGTATTTGTTGGTTATCTTCATAAATAAAAATTGACGATGGTAATCACTGCTTGATAGGTTATCGCAATGCGCAGCGAAAAGAACTACTACCTTAGTTCACTATTAAATGAAAAACAGCACAGCAGCGCGATAACACAATGTCCATCGGCGGATAAAAACAACAATAAGGATTTGATGTGCTAGCTTGGCAATCACTGGATATTTGGTTCGTTACCTTAATTTCTATAGCGTATTTAGCGGTGTTATTTATCGTCGCTTTTTTCGGTCAACACCGCAGCAATAGCCGACCGAAAACTTGGGTGTACAGTTTGTCGCTAGGGGTGTGCTGTTCGTCTTGGGCATTTTACGGCACCGTTGGCCAAGCCGCTTTGAGCCGAGATTGGTTGGCTCCCTTGTACATAGGTACCATAGCGTGTTTTCTGCTCGGTTGGCCGATGTTGCTAAAAACACTGCGTATCATCAAACAGCAAAACCTCACCTCAATTGCCGACTTTATTTCTTGTCGATACGATCGCTCACCACAAATTGCCGCACTGGTAGCGATTGTTACCTTGATTGGCCTCGTCCCCTATATTGCCCTTCAGCTACGGGCGATAAGTACCAGTTTTGACTTGCTCACTGGTACCTTGCAAGTTGGGGCCAGCACGGCGCTTATCGTGACCTTAGTATTAATAGCGTTTAGTATTGTCTTCGGCGCACAACACGTATCAGCCAGTAAACAAAACCCCGGATTGGTGTTGGCGATTGCATTTAGTTCAGTGGTTAAGTTGTTCGCTTTTACCCTTGTCGGTTTATTTGCCTGTTTTTATTTATTTGATGGTGTCGGCGATTTACTGGCCAAACAAGCGCAAATTGCGTTGCCCTCTGAGCCTAGCCCGTGGTATGCGATCATTGCGCAAACGGTGTTGGGGGCGATCACTATCTTTATTTTGCCGCAACAGTTTCACATGACCATGATTGAAAACAATCACGAGGGCGAGTTAAAAACCGCGCGTTGGTTGTTTCCACTGTATTTGATCGCCATCAATTTGTTTGTGTTGCCAATCGCGCTTGCTGGCTTACTCAGTTTTCCTGGGGGCAGCGTTAATCCAGATACCTTTGTTTTAAGTTTGCCATTGTTTCATCAACAAGCGTGGCTTGGTGTCATCGCCTATATTGGTGGTTTGGCGGCGGCCACCAGCATGGTTGTGGTAGCGGCGATCGTATTAAGTACCATGCTATCAAATGACATTTTAACTCCGACCATGCTTAAGTTGCGTTTGTTCAATGAGCAAAACCGCGGGCAAATATCGGGTGTGTTATTAACCATGCGCCGAACCAGTATCGTGGTTATTTTGGCGCTGGCATTTGCCTTTGAGCGCTTGGTTATTCAACACAGTCACTTAGCCAGTGTGGGTTTGCTGTCGTTTGTATTGTTATCGCAATTTGCCCCCGCGGTTATTGGCGCTTTATATTGGCAACGGGCAACATCACGTGCTGCGTTTAGCAGTGTTTGCGTTGGTAGCTTGGTCTGGTTGTATACCTTGTTGTTGCCAATGCTGGCGCCCCAAGCTGGTTGGGTTATTCACGGCCCTTGGTCAATTGCATGGCTGCAACCGACGGCGTTGTTTTATCTTTCCTCGCTCGATCCTTTAACCCATGGCGTGGTATTTAGCTTGGTGGCTAACGCTTTGTGTTTTATCGTAGTTTCCTTGTTCAGTAAACAAACTGTCGGAGAAACGTTACAGGCCAATTTGTATGTTAATAAGCAGAAAAAAATAGGCGAGCGAAAACTGTCGAGTAAAGATCTGTATAGCTTGTTACAACGCTTTATCGACAAGGATGCCGCGGATAGGTTATTACAATTCGCCCAACAGCAAAATATCAACACGCGAGAGCCAAGCAACCGTTTAATGGAATATACGCGCTTACAATTGTCGGGCGTACTAGGCTCGGCATCGACGCGTATGGTGATGAAAGCGGCAGCAAATGCGCAGCATTATCCGCTAGAAGACGTGGTTAGTATTGTTGATGAAGCAACGCAAGTATTTCAATTTAATCGCGAATTATTGCAATCTGGGGTAGAAAATATTGAGCAGGGGATCAGCGTGATAGATTCCGACATGCGTTTAGTTGCGTGGAATAAACGCTACGTTGAATTGCTTGATTACCCAGATGGTTTTGTCGTCGCCGGTATGCACGTCTCGGACTTACTGCGCTACAACATTGATCGCGGTGTGATTGAAGGCGACGACGAGTCGATGTTAATTGAAAAGCGAATAGAGCACATGCGCCATGGGCACAATCATCATTACCAACGCATTATGCCCGATGGCAGAGTACTGGAGATTCGCGGTCAAGCAATGCCAGGAGGCGGGTTTGTCAGTACCTTTAGTGATATCACTGTGCACGTTCAAGCCGAGCGACTGTTACAACAAGCCAATGAAGTACTCGAGCAACAAGTGGCTAAGCGCACCTATGAGTTAGAGCACGCTAAAGCGCAAGCCGAAGCGGCCAATCAAAGTAAAACTCGATTTTTAGCGGCGGCCAGTCATGACTTAATGCAACCGTTTAACGCATTGAGTTTGTTCACTTCGATGTTAAAAAAGAAGGCCGACAATAAAGAGTTACAGCAGCTGGCCAATCACATTGATGATTCGCTAAACGTAGTTGAAGCCTTATTGTCGGACTTAGTGGAAATCTCACGACTCGATGGTGGTTCGCATAAAGTTGAGGTGTCGAAATTTTGTCTCAGCGATGTGTTGACGCCACTGGCCAATGAATTTACTGTTTTGGCGCAGCAACGAGGCGTGCAATTTCATTGTATTGATAGCGACGTTTGGGTACAAACAGATAAGCGTTTATTGCGCCGCATTATCCAAAACTTTTTATCCAATGCGCTGCACTACGGTAGTGAAGGGCACGACGCTACACACAGTCGGCCGAAAATCGTTTTGGGCGTTCGTCGCACAAACGGCGCCATTCGCATCCAAGTTTGGGATAATGGACCTGGCATTGCGAGCGACAAACAAGCGCAAATCTTTAAAGAGTTTGAACGATTAGAGCAACGTCGTGAAATCCCCGGCTTAGGATTGGGTTTGGCGATATGTGAGCGCATTGCCACCTTGTTGGGTTTGACCATTAGCGTGCAATCGACACTCAATAAAGGCAGTGGTTTTATGCTCGATGTCAAACGCGTCGAAGTACCGGTTAATAGCGTTCAAGGAGAATCGAACCGAGCTATGACTGTTGCGCCAACAGCTGAGTTGGTATCGCATGAGCCAAGTAACGCCGTGCAAATACTGTTATTAGATAATGACCCATTAATGTTAACAGCGTTGTCTAGCCAGTTACGCGAGTGGGGGTGTCGTGTTGTTGCAGCCGATGACCAAGCTAGCTTAAATCAATGTGCGTTGCAGTGTGATGGTCAACCCGATCTGATCATTGCCGACTATCACTTAGGAGGCAACACCAACGGCGTTGATGTAATAAGCGAGTTGGTTAGTGCTCAGGATTGGCAAACACCGTGTATTATTGTCTCAGCTGATCCGTCGGAGCAGGTGCGACAACACACCAGTAATGCCAATTACCAATTTTTACCAAAACCCGTTAAAGCCTTAGCGTTAAAACGGGTGTTAAAGCAAGTGGCGGTTTAACTGGCTAAATGTGGCTCGGTGGCTTGCATCAGTTGTTGATATTTTAAGCCAGCTAAAGTGCGATTGTTAACGGCTAACTTGGTTAGAATAGCCGATACGTGTTTCTTCACCGTGGTCTCTTTAATATCCAGATCGTAGGCGATTTGTTTGTTTAATTGACCATCGGCTATTAACTTGAGTACCACAAATTGTTGTGGGGTAAGTTGCGCCAACTGTTTGGCTAGTGTTTGTTGCTCTGCCTTGGTTTTTTCGTCGGTGTCAATAACCATGTTATCAGGCAACCAGACTTCGCCATCGAGCACCGTATTGATGGCCTGATTTATCACCGTTAAATCGGCGGACTTAGGAATAAAGGCGGCAGCGCCAAGGTGTATGGCTTTTTGCATTACGTGTTGGTCGTCTTGCGAGGACACCATAATGACCACGAGATCGGGGTGGTGATTTTGCAACATCGACAAACCACTAAAACCATCGTTACCGGGCATGTGCAAATCAAGAAACACTAATTCAATACTTGGCTGAGCGTCTATCAAAGCCAACAAATCCTGAAAGTTATCTACTTCGAGACTGACCTCATCGACAAAGCACTCTGCTATGGCTTGTTTTAGCGCTGCTCGAAATAGCGGATGGTCGTCAGCGATCGCAATTTTCGCGTCTGTCATGGCAAATCCTTGGGTTATTATTGTGCGTTATTGTCCGGATTATTTACTGTTGATTATGAAAAAAAGAGCTGATAAATACCAGCTCTTTTTGTTCATTAATCACCGAGGGAGGCGGGATTAAAATTGGTAACTGACCGTTAAGCTGACCGTTCTTGGATCGCCGTAATAGCCAATTAGCGTATTGTCACCACCTAAGCCTGGTGCGTAGCTGCCGTCTTCTAGCGGCGCGACAAACTGATAACCGCCGATCATGTATTCTTCGTCGGTTAAGTTTTTCGCGTGTAAGCCCGCGGTCCAATGACCGTCATTGCTAAACCAGTTAATACCGACGTTTAACAACCCGTAACCGTCTTGTGTTAACAAGCTGTCTTCTTCAAATAACACATAGTCGTCACGGTAGTAGTAATTGGCATTAAATACAAAGTCACCAATATTTGACTCAAGGGTATAATTAGCACCTAAATTAAAGGTGTAATCCGGCGTGTTTGAAATAGTGAAGCGATCCGACTTGTCAAACTGCTCACCAGTTTCTGGGTTGGTATCAAGTACTTCAGTAAAGTCAGCATCTATCGTACCCAAGCTAGCGGTTAGCTCAAGGTTATCAGTTGCTCTAAACGCCAGTTCTGCTTCAATACCGGTCGATTCTGATTCACCCACATTGGCTAAGCGTTGATTTAAATCGGCCGCTGTCTCACCAGGTAGTACCGAAATGTATTGACGGTCTTGGTGATCTAGAGCAAAAAAGGTGACATTAGCGCGCAAGCGATTGTTAAACCATTCGCTCTTCATACCAAGTTCAAATGAATCGACATCTTCTGGGTTTGCCGCTGGCTCGGCGGTTGATGCCCGAGGATTAAAGGTACCTGATTTGAAACCTTTTGCGTAGCTGGCAAATAACATTAAATCATCGTGTGCTTGATATTCAACACCAATGCGCGGGGTAAATTTAGACCAGTCTTGCTTGTCGTTTAACACTTCAGGTACAAGCTCGCCTTCAGGGCGCACATAACCAGGCACCCAGCCTGACTCAGGATATACGGTCGCAAAGATCAAACCATTGTTTACATAGGCTTCTTTTTCATCTTTGGTATAACGTCCACCGGCGGTTACTGACCATTGATCAGTTAAGTCATAACTGACTTGTGCGTAAACCGCTTGGCTTGTTGAGTTATTGCAACCGGTCACTTCACGAGTGAGGCCTGGCGCACCCAATGCATTACCAAGGACTTCCAAAATGGCTTCGAATTGACCACATGATTCACCGTCGTAATAGTAAATACCCGATACGAACTTATAATTATCGCCCACATTATTGAGCTGTAACTCATGGGTCATTTGCTCATCGTCATAGATCGCCGGCACGTCAAAAATTGGCAGTGCGGTGTTGTCAAAGTCAATGTTGGTCGGCGAGTAACTTTCGCGGCTTGAGGCAATGTATTTGAGTTGGGTATTATCTGAAACGTCCCATCTTGCGGTAAAGCTGATGCCTTCAAGCTCGACTTCGTTCCAGGTTGGTAAACTGGTGTATGAATCGTATACGCTGTCAGGTACAGGCGCATCGGTTAGGATACTTGGCAACAAGCGATAACCGCCTTTTGCGTTCGATTCATCTTTGGTTTTATCGTAGTTTAAACGGAAGAACAAATCGTCAGACGGATGGAATTCCAATGTTACTCGCGCTGCGGTGACGTCTTTGTTGTAGTTTTCTTTGTCTTGGCCTTCCAGTGCTGACTGCAAGTATTCGCCAAAGCCATCGCGTTGCAAGCTTGCTACGCCAAAACCAATGTATAAGCTGTCGTCAATAAGTGGAATTTGACCGGTCAATTTAAAGTCTGTTTGGTTGTAACTACCCACAGTACCTTGCACTTTTAACTCGGTATCGCCAGACATTTCTTTGGTGACGTATTTGATCGCACCGCCAATGGTGTTTTTGCCGTATAGCGTGCCTTGCGGTCCGCGCAGAACTTCGATGCGTTCAACATCAAGTAGATCTAACACGGCGCCTTGTGGACGAGCCATGTATACGTCATCGACGTAAATACCAACACCTGGCTCATAGCCCCATAATGGATCTTGCTGACCCACACCGCGAATAAATGCGGTTATTGTTGAGTTGGTACCGCGGCTGCGTTGTAGTGTCGTGTTAGGTGAAAACTGCTGTACTTCGGTAAGTACTTCAATGCCGTTTTGCGCCAGATCATCAGCACCTATTGAAGTCACCGCAACCGGTACCTCTTGTAGGTTTTCTACGGTTTTACGCGCGGTAACTTCAATGCGCTCAAGACTTGGATCGCTGCTGTCTAACGCTTGTTCTTCAGCCAGCGCTTGTGTACTAAGTGCACTGGCTATGGCAAGCGACAGATAACTGAGAGATTTTACGCTTTGTCTCATTTTATTCCCCAATAATTATTATTAATACTTTCTTGTTGTATGAGTTTGCACCAAACAAAAGGAGCTGTATGGTAGCTTGTTAATCACTTTAAACGATTTTTGAACATAAATAATGTGTACTATAGTAGTATGCGATTTTTGTTCTTTAAGTTGTTGTTAAATAATGCTTTATTGTTTTTCATTAGAGATTTCCTTAGCGTCTAGCTGAAAAAACTCACTGATTGCAACGGCTGCGCTAATCGGCGCGTTGAGTAAATAGCTTCCCGTTGTTTGGCTAAACTCACTGTCGGGTTTCACCATCATACCGTGACCAAGATCGTCAATTTCTACTAGCTCCAACACAACATCGGCCTCATTCGTTTGCCAACGGCTACGAGTGATACCACTTTTTTGGTTTAGGATTTTCTCTAAGCTAAGCCCATTATTCGTCAGCCATTGTTCGACAGTGAAGCTGGCATTTTTGCGATTGACCACTTGATCGTCGGTACCAGTCCAAACGGTTAACTTGGGTAGATGTGTGCCATTGGTTGTATTAGTCTGTGCTGTGCTTTTTGCCTTTTTCGAGACACTCGTTGGCCCATTTCTCATGCATGAAATGGCTTCGGTAAGCGAGTGAGCACAGTTAAACGGGATACCGGCAATGACACCGACGCCATCAAACATGTCAGGGTAAGTGTGCATTAGCACATTGGCCATAGCACCACCGGCAGACAAACCAACCAAATACGTTTGCTCAGCCTGAGTCTGTTGCTGGTAGGCGTTGATCATATTTTTCAATGACAACAACTCGCCTTGATCTTTGCTGGTATCGGCGGGCGAAAACCAGTTAAAGCAGCCTTGCACATTATTGCTTGTCGACTGTTGGGGGAGAAGTAAATTAAAGTTGTAACGTTGGGCGAGGGCGACAAAGCCACTGTCTGTTGCAAGGTCAGTTCCCTGTTGTGTACATCCGTGCAATAACACCAGGTTTGCGGTTGCGCCTTTGTTGATGGTCAGTACGTTTGCCGTTAACTCACCGGGATTGTCGCCAAAGTCAGTCAGTTGGCTAAACTGGGCATGACAGCTACTGGCGACAAATAGGGATGCCCATAACAGGCTTTTATTCCAAGTTAACATTGAGTTCTCCGTTGCTGTTGCGTTGTATATTGATCTGTTGTCTGCGTTTGTGATTCGCGAGTTAAATTGCTTTATTGCGCGGTCCACGCGCCATCGATTGGTAGCGAAGCGCCAGTAATAGAGCGCGCAGCGTCACTGCATAAAAATAAGATAAACTCACCAATTTGTTCGGCTTCTAACATGTGTGGTAGTGGTTGCTTGGCGGTGATTAATTGGTAACGTGCTTGCTCAATTGGCAGGTTTTTTTCGCTTGCCACATTTTCGATTTGCTGGTTGATCAACGGCGTGTCAACCCAACCAGGGCAAATAGCGTTCGCAGTAATGCCACATTCGGCGTTTTCCAGAGCCACTACCTTAGTAAAGCCAATAAGACCGTGCTTGGCCGCGCAGTAGGCTGCTTTATGGACTGAGGCGACCAAACCATGAACTGAAGCGATATTGATGATACGTCCCCATTTTTTCGCCTGCATCGATGGTAAGCACTGTTGAGTCAGGTGAAACGCTGAGCTCAGATTGATGGCGATGATGTCATCCCATTTTTGCGTGGGAAAGGTGTCAACCGCTTCGGTGTGCTGAATACCGGCATTATTGACTAGAATGTCGATGCTGCCAAATTGTGCTGTCGCTCTATCAATTAGTGCACCAATAGCGGTGGGGTCTCTTAAATCGGTATTGTCAAACAGTGTGCTTATATCGTATTGCTCGGCCATCTCTGTCGCTAACTTATCGCCATCAGCTGGCGACATCAAGCCGTGAAGGACGATGTTAATGCCTTGCTTGGCTAGTACATGTGCAGTAGCCAAGCCAATACCGCTGGTAGACCCACTAATTAATGCTGTTTTACCTTTTAACATAAACGATGTTCCCTAATATAATCATCTTCGTAGATTGTAATAACACCATTGTAGAGAAAACCATCAAGCTTGCCTTTACCACCTTAGTACCATGTATAGATCTGTGCGATGAGGTGAGGCAAATATTGTTGTTGTGTGCCTAAGTTAGCCGAGCTTGGTATTGCTCTTTTGCTCTGACAAGGATATACTTGCACCAGCTTTGACGTGAAATGATTTTTTACTTACAACTCTAGGGTAGAAAATTAGCTAAGTTTCACGGCCTGTTGAAGATTTATGGCACTGTAATGGCATGATCTTTTACTGTTCACAAAGGGTTGTTATATAGGCCCCGTGTGAATAGGGGCTTTTTCGTATTTGGTACTCGTTAAATCGCTTAACGATACCCAGTCGACACCAATACTACTGATTGTTGTCCAAGCCCCTCGGTGTAGATGACATTGCCAGGTAGCTTACATTATTGGGCCTAATGGCCCTTTTCTTTTTTGGAGAATATTCTTGAGTAAATTTGAACAAAAATTAACTGAGATGCTGCGTCCGTCGGTGGAGATGACCGGCAAGGAATTGCTAGGGGTTGAGTATGTCAGCGCCGGCAAACACTCTGTTTTACGCTTGTTTATCGACCATGAGAATGGCATCAATGTTGACGATTGTGCAGAAGTGTCAAGATTAGTTAGTGCGGTATTGGATGTCGAAGACCCAATTTCGACGGAATACAACTTGGAAGTGTCTTCGCCTGGGGTAGATAGACCTCTGTTTGAGAAACCTCACTTCGAAAAAGTCATTGGTGAAACCGTAGATGTGAAACTTTCGATGCCGATTAATGGCCGTCGCAAGTTCAAAGGTGAGCTAGATGCGGTTGAAGGCGATAGCTTAATCGTTATCGTTGATGGTCAAGATTATGAATTGCCAATTGGCAATATCGAAAGAGCGAACCTAATCGCTAAGTTTTAACTATATTTTTCATTTTGCCAGCGAGTGAACGGCAAAATGAGTGGGAATTGAATTAAAAGATGAGGCTTTAAGAGCATGAGCAAGGAAATACTACTGGTAGTCGACGCCGTTTCGAACGAAAAAGCGCTATCACGTGAAGATATCTTCAAAGCAATGGAAACAGCACTAGAAACCGCCACCAAAAAGAAATATGAAGGCGATATTGCTGTGCGTGTTGAAATTGATCGCAAAACTGGTGAATTCGACACCTTCCGTCGCTGGCAAGTTGTTGAAGACAGCGAAGAGGCGATGGAAAACCCGTATGCAGAAATCGGTTTAGCGGCAGCACAATACGATCAACCGGAAATCCAAGTTGGTGATTTTGTTGAAGAGCAAATCGAATCGGTAAAATTTGACCGCATCACCACGCAAACAGCAAAACAAGTTATCGTACAGAAAGTACGTGAAGCTGAGCGCGCAAAAGTGGTTAATGAGTACCGCGATCAACTTGGCGAAATCATCACCGGTGTGGTGAAAAAAGCCAGCAGAGACTCAATCGTTCTCGACTTGGGCAACAATGCCGAAGCGGTTATTTTCCGCGACGAAATGTTACCGCGTGAAGTATTCCGTCCAGGTGACCGTATTCGCGGTTTGTTGTTTGATATTCGCCCGGAAGCTCGCGGCGCACAGCTTTTTGTATCGCGTGCCAAACCAGAAATGCTAATTGAGCTATTCCGCGTTGAAGTGCCGGAAATTGGCGAAGAGCTATTAGAAATCAAAGGCGCTGCGCGCGATCCAGGTAGCCGCGCTAAAATCGCGGTTAAGTCAAACGACAAACGCATTGACCCCGTTGGTGCTTGTGTTGGTATGCGTGGCTCACGTGTACAAGCGGTATCGGGAGAGCTCGGTGGCGAGCGCGTTGATATCGTACTTTACGATGACAACCCGGCACAATTTGTGATCAACGCTATGGCGCCTGCAGAAGTCGCGTCAATTATTGTTGATGAAGATAATAAAACCATGGATATCGCGGTTGAAGAGAACAACTTAGCGATGGCTATTGGTAAGAGCGGTCAAAATATTCGTTTAGCTAGCCAACTTACCGGTTGGGAGCTGAATGTAATGACCGTGGCTGATATGAAGGCAAAACACGAAGCAGAAAACGACAAGATTATCACGCTGTTTACTGACAAGCTCGATATCGATGACGATTTTGCCACCATGTTAGTTGAGGAAGGCTTTTCATCTTTAGAAGAGATTGCTTACGTTCCGGTAAGCGAACTTCTAGAAATTGATGGCCTCGATGAAGATACTGTTGAAGAGTTGCGCGAACGTGCCAAAGGGGCACTAACCACCGCAGCTTTAGCAACAGAAGAATCGCTTGAAGACGTTGAACCAGCCGACGACTTATTGAACTTAGAAGGCATGGATAAGCACCTTGCCTACGTATTGGCAAGTCGCGGCGTCATCACTTTGGAAGACTTGGCTGACCAAGGTGTTGATGATATTTCCGATATTGAAGAATTAACTGATGAGAAAGCAGCACAATTGATTATGGCTGCTCGAAACATTTGTTGGTTCAACGAATAATAAGCTAAGCAAGGAGAAAATATTTAATGACAGATGTAACCGTAAAACAACTTGCTAGCGAAATAGGTACAGATACCGATCGTTTGCTCACTCAATTAAACGAAGCCGGTATAAAGAAGGGCGCTGAAGACAGCGTTACTGAGCAGGAAAAAGAAAGCTTGCTTAATTACCTGAGAAAGCAGCATGGTGATACATCAGAAGCGCCAACTCGCATGACGTTAAACCGCAAGAAAAAATCGACCTTGTCGGTTGGCTCAGGTTCTAAAGCAAAACAAGTGCAAGTTGAAGTACGTAAAAAGCGCACCTATGTCAAAGCCAGTGATTTGGAGCTTAAGGCTCAGGCTGAAGCGGAAGAAAAAGCGCGTCTAGAAGCTGAAGCGAAAGCACAAGCAGAGGCGAAAGCCAAAGCTGAAGCCGAAGCCAAAGCCAAGGCAGAAGCAGCGGCGAAAGCCAAAGCTGAAGCAGAGGCCAAGGCAGCCGCGGCTAAGGCAAAAGCCGAAGCGAAAGCAAACTCGGCGCAAGCTGACAACGCTGACGCGGTTGAAAAGGCACCGCCACGCGAAGAAAACGAAGAAGAAAAGAAAATTCGTTTAGCGCAAGAAGCTGAAGCGAAAGCTAAAGCGGAAGAAGAAGCGCGCAAGTCGGCTGAGCAAGCAGCGCGTCTCGCTGAAGAAAATGCCGCTCGCTGGAAAGAGCAAGAAGAAAAACGCAAAGCGATGGAAGAAGAAGTCGTGCATGTAACCTCATCTGTTTACGCGCAAGAAGCGGAAGATCAGGTTGATATGCAAGAAGAAACGCAAAACCGTCGCCGTCGCAAGAAAAAAGGCGCAAAAGAAGACAAGCGAGCGCCACATGCCAAAGGTCGTGGCAAGAAAGGAACATTAAGTGCTCCTGCGTCTTTACAGCACGGCTTCCAAAAGCCGGCGAAAGACGTGAAACGCGAAGTTCGCATTGGTGAGACAATTTCAGTAGCTGAATTAGCCGATAAAATGGCGGTGAAAGGTGCCGAGGTTGTTAAGGTGATGTTCAAAATGGGTGCCATGGCAACCATTAATCAGGTTATCGACCAAGAAACAGCACAATTAGTTGCTGAAGAAATGGGACACAAGCCGGTATTGGTAAAAGAAAATGCGCTTGAAGAAGCGGTATTGACCGACCGAGGTGATTCAGGCGATGCGGTAACTCGCGCACCAGTTGTTACCATTATGGGTCACGTTGACCACGGTAAAACATCGCTTCTAGATTATATTCGCGAAGCGAAAGTAGCAGCAGGCGAAGCCGGTGGTATCACTCAGCACATCGGTGCATATCACGTTGAAACAGGCAACGGCATGGTTACCTTCTTGGATACCCCGGGCCACGAGGCATTTACCGCGATGCGTTCTCGTGGTGCGAAAGCAACCGATATCGTTATTATTGTGGTTGCCGCTGATGATGGCGTAATGCCTCAAACAATTGAAGCAATTCAGCACGCTAAAGCTGCCGAAGCACCAATTGTTATTGCGGTTAACAAGATGGATAAGGAAACTGCCGATCCAGATAGAGTGATGAATGAGCTGGCTCAGCACGACGTTATTCCTGAAGAGTGGGGCGGAGACGTTCAATTTGTTAAGGTGTCGGCAAAATCGGGTCTAGGTATTGATGAGCTGTTAGACGCAGTACTGTTGCAAGCTGAAGTCCTTGAACTATCGGCGGTTGTTGACAAAATGGCAAGCGGCGTTGTGATCGAGTCGAAACTTGATAAAGGTCGCGGTCCGGTAGCTACCATTTTGGTACAAGAAGGTACGTTAAACCAAGGTGATATCGTATTGTGTGGCCTAGAATATGGTCGTGTTCGAGCAATGCGTGACGAATTAGGTCGAGCGGTTGAAACAGCAGGACCATCAATTCCAGTTGAAATCTTAGGTCTATCAGGTGTGCCGCAGTCAGGTGACGAAGCGACCGTAGTAAAAGACGAGCGCAAAGCACGTGAAGTAGCGTTGTACCGTCAAGGTAAGTACCGTGATGTGAAACTCGCGCGTCAACAAAAAGCGAAGCTTGAAAACATGTTTACTGACATGGCAGAGGGCGACGTGGCTGAAGTTAACGTGGTGTTGAAATCTGATGTACAAGGTTCACTTGAAGCGATTTCTGATTCACTACTGAAGCTGTCAACTGACGAAGTGAAAGTTAAGATCATCGGCTCTGGTGTTGGTGGTATTACTGAAACAGATGCATCATTAGCGGCAGCGTCAAACGCCATCGTCGTTGGTTTTAACGTACGTGCCGATGCGGCAGCGCGTAAAGTAATCGAGTCTGAAAACATTGACCTGCGTTACTACAGTGTTATTTACCAGTTGATTGACGAGGTTAAAGCGGCCATGAGTGGTATGCTTGCCCCTGAGTTTAAACAAGAAATCATTGGTCTTGCACAAGTTCGCGATGTATTTAAGTCACCGAAAATTGGCGCAATCGCCGGTTGTATGGTTACCGAAGGTATCGTTAAGCGCAGTGCACCAATTCGCGTGTTACGCGATAACGTGGTTATCTACGAAGGTGAATTGGAATCACTACGTCGCTTTAAGGATGACGTTCAAGAAGTGCGCAATGGTACGGAGTGTGGTATTGGTGTTAAGAACTACAACGACGTACGCGTAGGCGACCAAATTGAGGTATTTGAAACGGTTGAAGTGGCGCGTTCACTGTAATCAACAAATATCATCTATGTTATTAAAATAGGGGCTTTGCCCCTATTTTTGCCTGTTTATTCACTAACGTTTGAATAAGCAGGCTTTTGTCTAAATTGGAGATATAAATGGCCAGAGAATTTTCTCGTACCGATCGCGTGGCACAACAAATCCAAAAAGAAATCGCTGTTATATTGCAGCGCGAAGTAAAAGATCCGCGCTTGGGCATGGTAACGGTGTCGGCTGTAGAAGTCAGCCGAGATTTGGCTTATGCCAAAGTCTTTGTCACCTTTTTTCACGACGATGACAGCAAAATTAAAGATGCGTTGGCGATTTTAAATGATGCCGCTGGCTACATTCGCAGCTTACTTGCCAAAGTGTTGCGCGCGCGCATTATGCCGCAACTTCGCTTTGAATATGACAAATCGCTGGTAGAAGGTGTTCGCATGACTAATCTCGTTAATCAGGTTATTGCTGAGGACGAAAAAAAGTCGAAAAAACACAACGATAAGCAGGAAGACTAAACCATGGCAAGACGCAGAAAAGGTCGTCAAATAGACGGCGTTCTCTTGTTAGATAAACCACTGGAGATGTCATCTAATCACGCCTTGCAGGCAGCAAAGCGTATTTATTTTGCCAACAAAGCGGGGCACACAGGGGCGCTAGATCCTCTTGCTACAGGGATGTTGCCGATTTGCTTTGGCGAAGCGACCAAGTTTTCACAATTTTTACTCGATACTGACAAAACCTATATCGTTACTGCCAAGTTGGGTATTCGCACCACTACCAGTGACGCAGATGGCGAGGTTGTAAGCGAAAAGCCGGTCGACGTGTCGCCGGAACAACTCGACCATGCACTGGAGTCGTTTCGCGGTAAATCGCAGCAGGTGCCGTCAATGTATTCGGCCTTGAAACACAAAGGCCAGCCTTTGTACAAGTACGCCCGAGAAGGTATTACCGTGGAGCGTGAAGCGCGTGATATCGAGGTCTATCGCTTGGATTTACTGCGCTTTGAGCACGACGAAGTAGATATGGAGATTCACGTATCTAAGGGCACCTATATTCGCACAATCGTTGATGATTTAGGTGAGCTGTTAGGTTGTGGCGCGCATGTGAGTATGTTGCGACGTACGCGTGTTGGTAATTACCCCGTTGAAAAAATGGTGACGTTAGAACAACTTGAGACGTTGCTTAACCAGGCCAAAGAGCAGGGCGACGCGCCGTCGGTATTACTCGATCCGTTGTTATTGCCGATGGACACTGCGGTGGTAGGGTTGGCTGAAGTACACGTTGATGCCGAGTCTGCGCATTATTTGCGTCACGGCAATCCCGTTATGGCACCGGGGACTGATGCCGATGGTTTATTAAAAATCAGCTTAGCAGAGACAGGTCAATTTATCGGCGTCGGCTATATCAATGACGACGGCATGTTGGCTCCTAAACGTTTGGTAGTTGAGCACAGCTCTGAGGGTAGCTAGATAGTTGATGCGCGTCGCTTAAACGATGTCTGTTAGCCGGGCGATAAAATTACTTGCATAGCCTAACATTCGTGATATCATACGCGCTCTTTTCTGCTTCGCTGAATTAGTGTTTGGCCTAGCGGGTTTGATTAAACACATTTAACACTAAGGTATTTATTATGTCTTTATCAGCTGAACAAAAAGCAGCAATCGTTGCGGAATACGCGACTAAAGAAGGTGACACTGGTTCTCCAGAGGTTCAAGTAGCTCTATTAACTACTCAAATCAACCACCTACAAGGTCATTTCAAGAAGCACATCCACGATCACCACTCACGTCGTGGTCTATTGCGTATGGTTAGCCAACGTCGTAAGCTTCTTGACTACGTTAAGCGCAAAGATGTTGCTCGCTATCAAGATCTAATCAAGCGTTTAGGTATCCGTCGCTAAGACAGGTCCCAAACGATAAAAAGGCCAGTGTGATACTGGCCTTTTTTGATCGTACTAACCGATTATTTCGACGTGCCAGCCCGTTGTCGCTAGTGGCATATCACGCTGTTAGATACAGTCACAGGTAACACATACTTGTGTGATTGCGGTTAAATTAACGCAAACATCCATAGACCCAAATAAACTCTATTTTTTCTCCACCGTCCTTTACCTCGTTGTTTTTCGCCAACTTTACTAAGTGTTAATACAGCTGATTGTCACAACTGATCTGAGCGTGTTGCGCGCATTTATCGACAAATGACGAGACAGACAAAGCCATAACTAAGGTCAAGCCGGTACAGGTAACCCTTTGGCAACAGTATTCAACCGCTGCCACATTGTCGTTATGCTAATGACGAGGACCAATTTAACGATGCGAGTCAGTTTGTTGCCAACAGCTTTGATTTTGAAATAGTTTGATAATATCTGTAGCAATCACAAGTGATTTGCGTATAATTAACCGCGAAATTATATATGAAAAAATGTTAGAGCAAGGGCTCTATAAAATAAGGAAAATCAATGACTCCGATCACGAAAACTTTTGAATTCGGACAGCATAAAGTAACCCTAGAAACCGGGGTTATTGCTCGTCAAGCAACTGCAGCTGTTATGGCATCAATGGATGATACGAGCGTTTTAGTTACTGTTGTAGGTAAAAAAGAAGCCGTTCCTGGCCAAGACTTTTT
Source organism: Thalassotalea ponticola (assembly GCF_041379045.1). Taxonomy (NCBI): domain Bacteria; kingdom Pseudomonadati; phylum Pseudomonadota; class Gammaproteobacteria; order Alteromonadales; family Colwelliaceae; genus Thalassotalea; species Thalassotalea ponticola. Next base: position 1,798,640 of record NZ_CP166871.1, on the reverse strand, counting down.
CCCGCTAACGGTTAACTATCAAGAAAAAACATACGCGGCTGGTAAAATTCCTGGTGGCTTCTTCAAACGCGAAGGTCGTCCTTCAGAAGAAGAGACACTTACCGCCCGTCTAATTGACCGCCCAATTCGCCCTCTATTCCCTGAAGGGTTTACCAACGAAGTACAAGTTATTGTTACCGTTGTTTCGGCGAATCCAGAAATTGCACCAGACATTATCTCGTTGTTAGGTACATCGGCGGCGTTAGCTATTTCTGGTATCCCGTTCAGTGGTCCAGTTGGCGCAGCGCGCGTTGGTTATGTGAACGACCAATACGTACTTAACCCGCTACAATCAGAGTTAGCGGACAGTAAATTAGATCTTGTTGTGGCCGGTACCGAATCAGCGGTATTAATGGTTGAATCAGAAGCCGATATTTTATCTGAAGAAGTGATGCTAGGTGCGGTTGTATACGGTCACGAGCAATCGCAAGCGGCAATCAACGCAATTAAAGAATTTGCAGCAGAAGTTAATACCCCAGCGTGGGAATGGCAGGCACCGGCGAAAAACGAAACTCTCGTCGCCAAAATTGCTGAATTAGCAACAGCTGACATTACCGCAGCATACCAAATTACTGAGAAAGCTAAGCGCTATGACGCGATTGGTGAAATTAAAACTCGCGTTGTTGAACAATTAACCGTCGCGCTTGGCGAAGGTGAAGAGCTTGATGAAGGCGAAGTAAAAGACTTAATTCACGATCTTGAAAAAACAATCGTTCGCGAACGCATCACTCAAGGTGCTCCGCGTATCGACGGTCGCGATCCAGAGATGGTACGCGCCCTTGACGTAATGACCGGTGTTTTACCTCGTACGCACGGCTCAGCGGTATTTACCCGTGGTGAAACTCAGGCGTTAGTCACGGCTACATTAGGTACCCAACGCGACGCACAACGCGTAGAAACAATCTTGGGTGAAAAAACAGACAACTTCATGTTGCACTATAACTTCCCGCCGTTCTGTGTTGGTGAAACTGGTTTTATCGGCTCTCCAAAACGTCGTGAAATCGGTCACGGTCGTTTGGCAAAACGCGGTATTTTAGCGGTGATGCCAAGCGCTGAAGAATTCCCGTATGCAGTACGTGTTGTGTCTGAAATCACCGAATCAAACGGTTCATCTTCAATGGCATCGGTATGTGGTACGTCACTGGCGTTAATGGATGCTGGTGTACCAATTAAAGATTCAGTTGCCGGTATTGCGATGGGCCTTGTGAAAGAAGGCGAAAACTTCGTTGTACTTTCAGATATCTTAGGTGACGAAGACCACTTAGGTGATATGGACTTTAAAGTAGCTGGTACCAGCAACGGTATTACAGCACTGCAAATGGATATTAAGATCGAAGGTATTACCAAAGAGATCATGCAAATTGCCTTAAATCAGGCAAAAGGCGCTCGTATCCACATCTTAGGTGTTATGGACCAAGCAATCAGCGAAGCTCGCGATGACATTTCTGATTTTGCACCGCGCATTCACACCATGAAGATCAACGCCGATAAAATTCGCGATGTGATCGGTAAAGGTGGTGCTACCATTCGTCAGTTAACTGAAGAAACTGGTACAACCATTGAAATCGAAGATGACGGCACAGTGAAAATTGCCGCAACCAGCGGTGAGCAAGCTCAAGACGCAATCGCGCGTATCGAAGCGATCACTGCTGAAATTGAAGTGGGCAAGATGTACACTGGTAAAGTGGTTCGCATTGTTGACTTTGGTGCGTTTGTTAATGTTCTACCGGGCAAAGATGGCTTAGTACACATTTCGCAAATTGCAGAAGAGCGCGTTAATAACGTGTCAGATCATTTATCTGAAGGTCAAGAAGTGACTGTTAAAGTACTTGAAGTGGACCGTCAAGGTCGCGTTCGTTTAAGTATGAAAGAAGCAGACATCAAAGCTGAAGACGCGTAATCATACGTCGACAACGTTAAAATGCCGGTAATTACCGGCATTTTTTTTGCCTTGAGGTTTTGTTACTTCACCAGCGTTAGTGTTGCGATGACGCACTTAGTATTAATGCTGCCGTGATTGGTGTTTATTGGCGGTTGAGATATACTTAGTACTCACCGAATATATTCATTTCAATACCTTAGGACGTTCTGTGAAACACACCTTGTTATTAATATGTAGCTTATCGCTAACGACCTTAACTGGTTGCGTATCGTTATCAGATAGACATGCCACGTCTCATGCGCAGGTAATTATCGAACAGCCATTGGCGGTGAACCCGCAAAGTGAACTCGCTTTGGCGCGATTAACGGAAATATTGGCGACGGCTGACTTAGCCCAAGAACAACGGGCCCAATTACTGTACGATCGGGGAGTGATTTACGATAGCGTTGGTTTGCGCGGTTTAGCGAGTTATGATTTTCAGCGCGCATTGCGTTTACAGCCAGACTTTGTAGATGCCTATAATTTTGTCGGTATTCACTTGACTCAGCGTCAAGACTTTCTTCAAGCTTATGAAGCATTTGATGCGGCTATTGAACTTAACGTCGACCACGAGTACGCTTATCTCAATCGCGGTATCGCACTTTATTACGGCAAGCGGCCTGAGCAGGCACTTAACGATTTACAACGCTTTCAATTAGAGCAACAAAACGATCCTTATCGAATTGCGTGGTTGTATTTGGTCGAACATGACATTGATCCGTTGAGCGCTCAGAAAAATTTACGCCAGACGCTGGCAACAATTGAACACGATAGCTGGGCAAATAACATTTTGCGCTTGTTTGTCGGTGATATCAGTGAGCAACAATTTATCGCCTCGATCAGCGTTGATGTGACCGACCGAAAAATGTTATTGGACCGACTTTGTGAAGCGTATTTTTACTTGGGCAAGTACAACCAACTCAATGACGATATGAATACTTCACGCGATTATTTTAAACTGGCGTTAACCACAAATGTGTATGAGTTTATCGAACACCGATATGCTGAGCTAGAGCTGGACTTACTCGAACTCGAGCAACGATAATTGATGTCGCCTTATCGGTTCATCGGTTAAACATCGGTGATCGCGTTTGTTTGCCTATTAGGTTTTTATGTTGTTACGAGTCGTACTGGTTTTCATCAGTGTCATTATTGCCTCAAGTTCATTCCCTGTTAAACAGGCGTTAGAAGACTACGTTCTTAGTCACAGGGAAAATCAGCGCGCACTGGCGTACGCAGTGGAGCTAGATATCACCTCGGCGCAAAGGTTAGCGATCGCATCTCAACCGTATCAGTCGAGTGGTTGGTTGCAATTAGCAACTGCTTTAGCGCGCGTTGACGGTCATTACGCCTGGTTGTTAAGTCATTATTACCGACAGCAACAGGACCGCAGAAATCAACAGTACTATTTCGCTCGAGCGATGCGCTTACATAGTGCCTCTGCTTTATTCGAGCAAGCCAAGCAGTATGCCGAGCAGCAGCAATATCAGCGCGCATTGGATGTGCTAAACCCTTTGTTATTAAGCTTTGCCACTGATGGTAAATCGCCATTGGTCGCCGCGCTTAGTGACAACGTTATTTCGGTTGCGCCGGTTGACAAGGATACGCTACTTAGCTTGGCCATTGACTGGTCGATTGCCGTTGAGCGATTAATTGATGTGAGAGGCCTAGTTGCTCAACTTTCTACCAATGCTGGTCAACAGTGGTATAAAACCCTTGACCAATTTCAGATCATGGCCATCAAAAGTACAGAGCAACAACCTACGCGCAGCCAACTCACCTCACAACATTCGTCTAGGCTAGGTAGCGAGTTGGTACTAGATAGCAACCAGCAAAGCAAGCCAATAACGCATGCTAAAACGTATCCGCAGACAAGGTGTCAATATCCGATACAATTTTTCGCCTCAACTGTTCCTCATTTGCAAAAACTGACTGAAATGTTTGGCGAATTGGAGCCGTTTTACCAACAGCAATTTTGTTTGTTAACACCCCGTTATCTACCGCCGAGCGAAACACACTGCTACCATAGGTCAAGTGAGCGCATTCATTGTCAATTATCGCCCTCGGTGTTAACCCGATTGCCCAACGGCACTCGATATGTGGGGGTTATGGTGGCGCAAGGAGGCGCTAATGTTAACAACGGTATGCTGTTTTTAGATGCCGCAGATAGCAGTGCGGTACTCGCCCATGAGTTAAGCCATTTACTTGGTTTTATCGATGAATATCCATTGCCACAAGCGCATACGGCATGTGCTCAAGCTGGCCATATTGGCCATAATGTGATCACCGTAGAACAGCGCATATTTGACACTAAAGCGGCGGCTTTAGCATACATTACCGACCGTGTTCCATGGTTGGATCTACTCGATTCGGATACACCGTTAGTGCAACCAACAGGCAGCGGTTATCGATTGGGTACGCCAGCTAACTACCAAGGAGAGCTGGGACTGTTTTTGACCAACACCTGCAACAGAAGGGATTTGCTGAGCTTTAAACCCGTATCTGAATTGTCAAACCTCGAATATTACGAGAGGGTAATGCCAAAGGTGTATCAAACCCTCTATCAGCGAGCCAGTAACAAACGCTTGATGGCCTCGTTTTTCGATAATTTACAGCTTCATCTGTTATAGCGTTTAATTCGCATTTGTACCGTAAGTGTGTAATGTGACAGAGGCCTGCTAAGAATACTAAAATGTTGCCTAGTCATTTTCAGTAATCAAAAAAAATAGCCGCATTGCGACTATTTTTCTCTTCATTTTGGGGTGTCAATCTGAGGGATTAACGGTTGATTGAGTTTCGAACAGTCGATCATCGACATCAGCTCGCTCTTGGTTCCTTGAGGCAATGTAGTCTACTTTGGCAACTGGCCACATTGTTTTGTTGTGAATATCCAACTTTCGTTTTCGCTCGCTATGTGTGAATGTCATGTGCGTTTGTTGTTGATTTTCGCAAAACCATGAGAATAATGGCATACATCTCCTCAATTTATTATAAAGTGTATAATAATCACGCTACTGCATTTAAAAAACGCGGACGAGTTCCAGAGTGTTATATGAACGGATGAGATAGAACAACGTCGAAACCATCTCACGTTGTTCATTTACATTCCCTGGATCATTAATGATAGTAAACAATCAGGGTTTTTGTTTTATTGCGATGCAAAAAAATCCTTTTAACAGCTCTGTTTTTACCTCGATATTGTGCGTTATAATTGACGGATAAATTTTCTTATTGCTGATCAGTTATTTATGTCGTCTTTCAATCCAATTGAATTTAGAAAAAAATTTCCACTTATTCAATCTCTTGCCAATAGCGAACAGTATATCTACTTTGATAACGCAGCAACTACGCAAAAATTTTCCAGTGTTATTCAATTGACCAGTGACTTTTATGCTCAGCAAAATGCCAATGTTCATCGCGGCTCTCATCGCTTAAGTGCGCAAGCAACCTCGTCGTTTGAGCAAGCGCGAGACATTGTTAGACGCTTCATCAATGCACGCTGTGTTGAAGAGGTGATTTGGACGAAAGGTACAACCGAAGCAATTAACCTGGTTGCTCGTAGCTTTGCTGAGCGCGAGGTCCGTTCGGGCGACGAGATAGTGGTCTCGGCGGCTGAGCATCACGCCAATATTGTCTGTTGGCAACAGCTGGCTCAAGAAAAAGGGGCTCGCTTGGTTGTACTACCGGTGAACCAACGGGGCGAAATAGAACAACATCAAGCAGAACAGTTGATTACATCAAAGTGTCGATTGTTAGCGATTCACCACGTGTCCAATGTTGTCGGTAAAATCACCGACGTAAAACCGCTGATTGATCTGGCGCATCGGCAAGGTGCAAAAGTACTCATTGATGGGGCCCAGGCAGTTGCTCATATTGCTGTTGATGTACAACAACTCGATTGTGACTTTTATGTTTTTTCAGGCCATAAATTGTTTGCGCCCACCGGTATTGGTGTGCTGTATGGCAAAAAAGAGCTGTTAGAGGCGATGCGCCCGTATCAATTTGGTGGTGAAATGATCAAACACGTATCGTTTGAACAAACGACGTTTAATCAATTGCCGTTTAAATTTGAGCCAGGCACGCCAAATATCGCAGGCGCACTTGGTTTAGCAGAAGCGATTGAGCAGTTGCTGCAGTACCCTGATATCGACGGTTACGAGCGCAGCCTTACTGACTACTTGTATCGAGCGCTAACGACCATTTCTGGGTTCACTCCTATCTTTGACGATAAGCCAGATATTCCCTTGCTCAGTTTTAATATCGCTGGGCATCACCACCAGGACGTCGCCGCCTATCTCGATAGTCATCACATTGCCGTGCGCGCAGGTCATCACTGCGCGATGCCTTTGTTGGCCAGCAAAGGTCTATCTGGCTCACTGCGAGTCTCGTTGGCACCGTATAATCAAATTGACGAAATTGACCGTTTGGTTGCTGTATTACAAGATTTTGTTAGTGGCGAGCTACCCTCTGGCGAGCACGTCGTGAAAGGTGCAACAAGCGACAAAGCCGAAAACAATACGTCGTCGCCAATTGAGACATCCACAGTGAGCGAACAGCAGATATTAACCGAATTTAAAGCGGTCAAAGGGTGGGATCAAAAACACCGCTTGATTATGCTGTTATCGAAACAACTCAACCGTTTGGATAAGCAACAAAGAAATAAACAAACGCTAATTGAGGGCTGTGAAAGCCAAGCGTGGTTAACTGTGACGCAAGTCAATGGTCATCTGTTTTTTAGCGGTGATTCAGAGGCGCGGTTAATTCGAGGTCTGATGGTGATTATCTTCAGCTTATTTCAAGGTAAAACGGCAGCGCAAATCGCCGGTGTTGATGTTGATGGCTTTTTCCAGCGCATCGGCTTGATGCAACACTTAAGCCCGTCTAGAGGCAATGGCGTACGCGCGATAGTGGCGCGTATTCAGCTTATCGCAAGCGCTGCGATTGACCAGTAACGGCATTATCACCGGTTAGCGAGAGCTAACCTAAACAGCTTAACAGTTTAACAGCGTGATATAGCGAGCTTACAATAGCCATTTATGCTTTAAGCCATTGCCATATTTGGCCAAAAAACTCATAAAATACTCGTTCACTGACCATCAAGTTTTTGCCATCGGGGAAGAGCTGTTGCCAGTGCAAAGGCGCATTTTTAGCGTAATAGCCTGTGGGCGCGGCAATGGGGGTTAACTGTTGTTGCTGAAAATAGCGCATGGCCCGTGGCATGTGGTTGGCGTTAGTGATCAACGCGAATGTTCGACCTTGTAGGGACTCGGCGAGATAGATGGCTTCATCTTCGGTATCCCGAGCTTGTTCGTTAGTGATTATATTACCGCTATAGCCCAGTTCGAGCAGTGCTTGCTTGACCACATGTGCATTGCTTTGGCGATCGTGCATGGCCGCACCCGAAGTGATAATCGTCGCTTCAGGATGTAACATAGCGATGCGCAGCGCTTCAACAGTGCGTTGCAATGAACAAGTAATCAATTGTTGTGATGGGCTTAACTGCTGATCGCTAACATGACCACAACCCAATACCACAATGTAATCGAGTTTACTCTGCTGTTGTTGAAAGGGGGGATGTACTTGTTCAAACTGCTTGATTAGATATTGGCTTATACCGATAAACGAAAAGCTAAACAGCACTAACACGGCCGTCGTTAAACTAATTTTAGCCAGCTTTTTACTTCGCTCAAAACACCACAACGACAGCAGCATGAGTATCAGTGTTATTACCATAGGCTGCAATAACTGACCGATCAGCTTTTTTAACCAGAACCAATCCATATTAATCCCTTGCTCCAAAACACCACATAGATAGCGGTGATAATTTGGTTATTATAGATATTGTTGGATGTGATACTCAAGTAAAAAAAATAACGCAATGTTAACCACTTAACGTTGTGTTATGGCCTATTTTACTGTTACATTAAAGCGCTCACGGCGCGGCTATAAAGCCGTTAGCAACAGGTGTGCGTTTGCTCTTTTTAGTGTCAACGAACAGCTTATTTTATCGCCAGATTGGTCCTAATAGGCGATGCGAATCACTATTATACATTTATGTGCTGCTTGGGGACGTTGGTCAGCTACGGAGAATATATTGATGTTACATATTGCAAAGTTTGGCGGCACCAGTGTTGCAGATTACCAAGCTATGTTGCGTTGCGCCGAGATAGTGCAGCGCGATCCCCATACCAAAGTTATAGTTTTGTCAGCCAGTGCCGGTGTCACCAATCACTTAATTACCTTGTCACAACCCGGTATTGACACCGCGCTTCAGCAGCAAGTTATCGGTGAAATTGCCGCGATAGCGTATAATATCAGCAAGCATTTAACCAACAAGCAGCAAATTGATCAACAGCTGGCAAGCCTAGTAGAACAACTGACGTCACTGGTGCAGTTACAAACCATCTCGCCGACCGCACTCACCGGTGATGCGATACTGGCATTTGGTGAGCAAATCAGCTCGTTGTTATTTACCCAAGTACTCAACAGCCTCGGTGTTCAAGCGCAGTGGTTTGATGCTCGTCGGGTTGTTCGCACCGACAGTACATTTACCAAGGCGGTTGTTGATATCGACTATGTAAAACACGCCTGTGAGACGATATTGTTACCTCTGATTGACACTCAAGTTATTGTTACTCAAGGCTTTATTGGTGCCGACGAACACAACAATACCACCACGCTCGGTCGCGGCGGCTCTGATTATTCCGCCGCGCTTTTAGCCGAAGGTTGTGGCGCCACCTCGGTTAATATCTGGACCGATGTGATCGGTATTTTTACCACCGATCCGCGGATCACTGCCAAGGCGCGAGCAATTGATGAAATAAGCTTTGGCGAAGCCGCGGAAATGGCGACGTTTGGTGCTAAAGTATTACATCCTGCGACACTGGTGCCGGCGATGCGTGCCGATATTCCGGTATTTGTCGGCTCTTCACGCGAGCCACTTGCCGGTGGTACTCATATTAGGCGAGAGGTTCAGTCAAAACCATCGTACCGCGCTATAGCCATCCGCAAGGGACAAACCCTAGTTACGGTAAAAAGTGAAGCCATGTTACACGCCAGTGGCTTTTTAGCCCAAGTGTTTGCCATATTGGCAAAACACAAGTTAAGTGTTGATTTGATCACTACCTCGGAGATTTCGGTGGCGCTCACCTTTGACAACCCACAAGGGGAACAACAAGCGGTGATAAACCGGCAGGTCATTAATGAACTAGAGCAATTTTGTGAAGTTACCGTCGAGCACGGGTTATCACTTGTCGCCATCGTTGGCAATAACTTGCACACCAGTGATCACTTAGCTGGTGGCGTGTTCAACCATTTAGATGGGATCAGTATACGCATGATCTGTCACGGCGCGAGTGCCAATAACCTGTGTTTTTTGGTCGCTGAGCAACAAACCGATCACGTCGTGGAAAGGTTGCACGCGCAATTGTTTGCATAATTGACAGGACTCGGGGAAGCGCTCGCCCTTGTGGTGCTAGAGTAGCTTCTCAATATCTTTGGCCAAGCTCATCGGCTTTACTATCGAGCCATAGCGCTTGACGACTTCACCTTGTCGGTCGACCAAAAACTTGGTGAAATTCCATTTGATTTTTTTGCTGCCTAGCAAGCCTTTTGCTTGGTCAGTTAGGTAGTTAAACAACGGTGACGCATTGCGTCCGTTGACCTCAATTTTTGCGAATAAATCAAAGCTGATATCAAAATTGGTACTGCAAAATTCGGCTATTTGCTTGTCGGAACCCGTTTCTTGTTGGCCAAATTGGTTACATGGAAAAGCCAGAATAGCGAAGCCGCGATCTTTAAAACGCTGATACAGTTGTTCTAGCTCGGCGTACTGCGGTGTGAAACCACAGGCACTTGCCGTATTAACGAATAACAAGACTTTGTTTTCGTAATTTAATAACGGGATCGATACCCCAGCATTGTTGACAGCGCTAAAATCATATAACTTGCTCATGGTTTTCCTGTTATTTAGCCCGTGTTTTCAATTAAACTAGCACAAAAATTACATTACATAACATTTATACGAGAATATGATGATAAAAGTTTCTTTTATTGGTTTAGGGGTGATGGGCTTTCCTATGGCCGGTCATCTGCAAAACGCTGGTTTTGATGTGACGGTTTACAATCGCAACAGTGAAAAAGCCAAGCGCTGGGTTGAGCTGTATGGAGGAGAGCTCGCATCGACGCCAAAACAGGCAAGCGACAATGCCGATATCGCCTTTGTCTGCGTCGGTAATGACGATGATGTTCGGCAAGTGGTGTTAGGCGATGACGGCGCACTAGCGGGATTAAAAGCTGGTGGGGTACTCGTTGACCATACAACAGCGTCGGCCGAATTAGCACGAGAGTTGGCACAATATGCCGCAAGTCAGCACAAACAGTTCATCGATGCCCCTGTATCGGGCGGTCAGGCGGGCGCTGAAAATGGTCAATTAACCATTATGTGTGGCGGAGAGCCATCAGTATTTGCCATGGTCGAGCCGGTGATGGCGAGCTATGCAAAATTTAGCCAGTTGTTGGGACCGGTAGGTAATGGTCAAATTGCAAAAATGGCGAATCAAATTTGTATCGCCGGCGTGGTTCAAGGATTAAGTGAAGCGCTAAACTTTGCCCAACGAGCAGGATTAGACGCCGATAAGTTGGTGGAGACTATCGCCAAAGGTGCTGCCGGCAGTTGGCAAATGGAGAATCGCTATAAAACCATGTGGCAAGGTGAGTACGATTTTGGTTTTGCTGTTGACTGGATGCGCAAAGACTTGGCTATCGCCTTTGCAGAAGCTAAAAAATACGACGCACAATTGCCGATGACGCAGATGGTAGATGGTTTTTATCAGCAAGTGCAAGAGATGGGCGGTAATCGTTGGGATACGTCAAGTTTAATAGCCTTGCTCAAACAACAAAAAACCGACTGAGGTGTCAGCGTATAGCGTCAGTTATGTGGCGTTAGATATGCGTATTTGATTCGGTGTCATTGACCGAGTGTCTGCGACACCGAACGTTACTAACGCTCGCCTGAACGACGAGCGCTGCATGTTAACTAAGTACTCTACTTAACGCGTGTTCACTTGCCTTGGACGTAGTCGTACAAGGCCTTTAATATAGCCATTTTGGCTTTATTATCTTCATGCGCGTGGGCTAGATTTTCAATTTCTATCATATACTCGTCGTAACTTAGCCCATTTTCGCCTGTTTGCAACTTGTGTTGGCAATACTGATGCCACTGATGTTGCTCTTCTGGCGATAGTGTCATCGGAAAATTTCTCGCTCGGTAACGAAACAACAGGGTGTCGAGTCGTTTGTCGGTGAAATTAAATGGGTACGTTGCTAACTTCTCAGCAGGCATATTAATGATGTCGATCATTTTTTGTTTGTCAGCATGAGAGAAGAAGCCACCCGAATACAAGGCGTGTTCTGCGTCGTCTTGTTGATCGTTAAAATCTCGAGAAAAGACATCGGCTAACGTGTCTTTTATCTGCGTTGCATGCTGTTTGATCAGTTTGTAATTTGCCAAACAGCTGTCTCGGTCAATACCAATTAACGCGGCGCGCTCAGGTGTTAGTACCTTGGCTGGAGCCACAGCCGGACATTTATTGACATGCACTTGCTTTAGTGGAATGGGCAGTTTTCCTTCACCGCGCAAATCGTCGTGTGGTGTGTACAAGCGCTGTTTTATTTCGTCGGCGTCGAGTTCGAGTAATGGTGAAATATCTTTTGATAGGTCGATACAGGTGATGGCATTTTTATTGACCTCGTCAACCGCAATGGGCATAAACCAACTGGTATTGCGCTGCGCCCGAGAGATCCGTCCTGAGGTGTGTAAAAACGGCGTCATATCATACACGTTGATTTGTGCTGCCGCCTGTTGTTTACTGCGTATTGAAAACATAAAGTTGTACAGTTTGGGTTGCTTTTCCTTGATCAACTTGGCGAAAGCAATGGTCGCGTAAACGTCACTCATGGCATCGTGGGCTGCGTCATGGCTAATACCGTTCGCCGCCGTTAGCAACTCCAAGCGAAAACTCACTTGGCCATCGTTATCGGCTGGCCAGTTAATTCCCTCGGGCGCCAGTGCATAGCACATGCGAGCCATGTCGATAATGTCCCAACGGGTATTGCCATTTTGCCATTCGCGCGCGTACGGATCGTAAAAGTTGCGATAAAACAGATAGCGCGTTACTTCATCATCAAAGCGAATTGAATTGTAGCCGACAACACAGGTATTGGGCACGCTGAACAGGGCGTGAATACGGCGAGCAAATTCTGCTTCACTAACGCCGAGTTGTCGCGCCTTTTGTGGCGTAATACCAGTAACCAAACACGCACCAGGATGCGGTAAGTAATCAGCCGGCGGTTGACAGTAGAATACCTCAGGCTCTGAGATAATATTTAAATCGAGATCAGTACGAATGGCTGCAAACTGTGAGGGCTTATCCAACTTTGGCGATACCCCCCATGTTTCATAGTCATGAAAAAGTAGGGTGGGTTGATGTTGTTCTATAACCTTATCCATTGGCGTAAATGCAAAGCTCTTTTGTTGTTTGGTGGTTGTCTAGACCCTCGACTGTACCACATCTATAAGTAAAAATCGCTACTCAAATTAGGCGATAAGTGGATTCCCTTCGATATTGAATAAAGCGCAGAACTAGCGCCATGCGGGCCCATTCATGAGCCACCAAGTAACCGTTTAACTGAGTGTCTGTCGGTGGCGATAGAGGCGTGTTATAAACTGTTTTTTTGTTAATTCTTTGTGTTATTAAACATGCTGTCTAATACTTAGTTACATCACACCTGTTGTTGTCGTGTTCGCTAAGCTAGCGCACCGTTGTGGCAAGGTTTCTTAGTCTAAACTGAGTTTACTTTTGACATATATGAGAATAATAACAAGGTTTTTTCTGTTGTCGTTGGTGCTTTTTGTCAGCCGTGGTCCAATGGTATTTGGATACGAAGCGTTGTGGCAAAATAAACGCGATCTATCGTTGAGCAATAACGCAATAGAGTCCGCTGGCGACTCGCAACTCTCCTTGCAGCGACTATCTGAGTTACCTTTATCAACGCGCGCATCATCCTTGCGGCAAAAGGTCTTCAAACGATTAAACAGCTCGGTGGTAGACCATCCCAGTGCGATTTATCATCAGCCCTTTGCGTCAATAAAGGCAACTCTCAGCAACGCCAGACCCGAGATCAGTCTACCCTTGGCATCAGGGCAACACATCACTGTTGCGCTGCGAAGAAATCGCGTAATACCAACGAGCATGCAAACAAGATATCCGGATATTCAAAGTTTTGATGGTGTCGATGTCCAAACCGGACAGACTATTGCTAGTGTCGTTATCAGTGGCAATAAGCTCTATGCCAATATCACTCACGGCAAAACCACCACCTATATTGACGCGTTGGACCATGAATATTACTACGTTCGTGACAAGTACCCGCTGGACGATGATCAAGAGCGGATAAAAGACCGAACCCTGCGATCTCGAGAAGGTAGCGACGATCTGGCGCACAAAGCGGGCGAATTACACGCGGTAAAGAAGACCTATCGAATTGCCTTTGCTACGACGTACGAGTACAGTCGATTTTTCGGCGGTGATAAAAACGATGTGTTGGCCGCATTGGTAAATTTGGTTAATCGCATTAACGTTGTCATGCGTCGCGACTTAGCAATCGACTTTGTCCTCGCTGAGGACAGCGATTTCGCTTTTTTTGTCGACTCAAACGACCCATTTGCAAATGACGACAGCGATATTTATGAAGCGCCTTATGTGCTGGCGACCTATGTAGGCAATGACAAATTTGATCTCGGCCACGTATTAACAACGACAACCGGCGGTATTGCCGGCGTTGGGGTGGCGTGTGACGATGATCTGTTTAGTTTAGGCGAGTATGCCCAAGGAGCGTGGAAGGCTGCGGGTGCCAGTGGCAATAATTCACCGGATCTGGATAGCTTTTACATCGATTTTGTTGCTCATGAAATCGGCCATCAGTTAGGCGCCGAGCACAGCTTTAACGGCGTCAGTGGTACTTGCTCAGGTAATCGGGTGGCAAATTCAGCCTTTGAACCGGGCAGTGGCTCAACAATTATGTCTTATGCCGGCCTGTGTGATGATCAAAATATACAGTCGTTTGCCGATGACTATTTTCATATTCATTCGGTGCTTGAGGTGCGGCAATACTTAACGGCTGACCGCTATGGTATTGGCAACAGCTGTGGCGTTAGTTGGCAAGAGGAGAATCAACAGCCAACGATAAGCGCAGAGCAAAGTATAGTGATCCCAGCAAATACACCATTTGTTTTAAGCGCTAAGGCAGACGATGGCGATGCCGATCAATTGACCTATAACTTTGAACAATACGATTTAGGTCGACAAACCAATAGTCGACAAGCGATGATAGACAACGGTGATAGTCCGATATTTCGCTCGTTCGTACCGTCGACACGTCCTTATCGTTATTTTCCTTCACTGCAAAGTATCGTCAGTGGGCGTTTGCAGCCGGGAGAAAGCTACCCGACCACAGAGCGGACGATGAACTTTAAAGTCAGCGTTCGAGATCAGCAAGGTAACCTCAGCTATGCAACTGTTAGCGTTGAGGTGGATCCTAGTGCGGGACCGTTTACGGTCGATAGACCAAGTAAAAATACCGTATTAACGGAGCAAGCGACAACCGAAGTTGTATGGCAAGTCGCCAACACCGACAGCGGTAATGTACAGTGCAAATACGTTGACATCACCTTGTCTGCCAACGGCGGTGATAGTTTTGCCTATCCACTATTGACCGATACCAACAACGATGGTCGGGAGACAGTGTCACTGCCAGCGATAAGCAGTAGCGATACGTTAATAAAAGTTGCCTGTAGCACCTCGTCATTCTTTGCCTTATCAACACCTTTTACCTTAAATAATCAATCAACACAGAGCATCGTCCCGGTAATCAGTGGGCAACGCCGCATCGTCATTAACGAAGATCAAACCCTAAGCCTTGATCTCAATGATATTATCGTCGACGACGATGACAGTCAGTACCCAGAGCAATTTACGGTTACGGTGTTAAACGGCGATAATTACAGCAATAGCCGAGTTCGCGGGATCAATACCATAACCTTTCCTAGCGATCAAAATGGCATCGTAGAGATTTTTGTTAAGGTTAACGATGGTGTAAACGACAGCGAGGTGTTTGTTTTACAAGTATTTATCCAATCGGTAAACGATGCCCCAGAAGCGAACGACGATGAATTTGTGGTCTTATCAGCCTCCAACGATGAGGTTTTCGACGTACTCGCCAATGATACCGATGTCGATCTGCTTACCTCTGATGATGAGCAATTGCGCATTGTTGCAATAGACTACAATGGCCCAGCAAGCGTGCGTATTGAAGGTGACTACATCGTTTATAACGGCAATGGGGCTGCGCCGAGTAAGGCCCAATTTAACTACACCATAGAGGATGCTCTCGGAGCTCAATCAACCGCCACCATTCGAGTGCGAACTAATGCCGAAACCGCAGACAAAGCATCGGCGGGCGGCGGCTTATCGATGGGCCAGGTGGTTTGGTTATGGCTCCTTGTTGTATTGAAGGTAACGCACAAGTTATTGCGCTGTAGCGGTAAACGACCCACATAACGGTTAGCCATCAATACCTATCACCCGTTTTAAGGGTTACGCTGGTAGGTATTGATGGCGTGATAATGACATTGTTTTAACAGTGATAAAAATTCATCTTCACTGCGATCAAAACTGTCTTTCGGTAAAAACAGGTGATAACCATACGCCCGCTGTAATACACAACACTGATGTAAAAACGCTGCCACAGGGCCTTTTATGGCGTTTTGGTTTAACACAAAGGGGTCAAAACAGATGATGCCATCTTGGAAGGTAATATCACCGCGTTTAATAGCCAGCACTAACAGCTGCTTTTGCTCGTGAACTAATTTGTTGGCAAGGCGAGGTGATATCGACTTGGCTAACGCGTCCAAGTTGTGTAGTTTAATGCCGATATATGGCAGCTCAATACGCTGTAACTGTATGTCGGTGTGCACAAGTCCTAAGCGTTGGATATCCTGCCATGGTAATCGCCATTGCCCCCATGGGTGATGATATTGCAAGTGTTCTGGCATGAGGGTATAGCTGTTATGGGGTTGAATGTGTTTCAGATAGCCGACTAAAAATACAATTAATGCGGCCATGTTAATCAGTATCAGCTGTATTTTATATTGTTGCCAAAACAGCAAATCAATCACGAAACAAACAATTAATAACGCGCCACCTAACAACATTAACGACAGTCGGTTGCGACGGGATATGGGTTGAATGTGTAAAACCTTACTTTTCGTCATAACCTAAACGCTTAATTTTATTAACTCCAGACTTGCAAAATGGATACTTTTTTCCATAGTTATAATAGCGTATATATCAGCTAAGATTGCATAGGGGTTTTTGATCTTTGCTGTCCAGTGTATTCATTTAAAAGTATTTTTTCATTGTTGCAGGTCATATGCAACAACCATACGTTTATCACTGCGCTCGATTAAATCCGTTTTAATTTGAGCAAAAATCGATACGACAAAACAACCTAGTAGCGTAGTAGGAGTCGCCATGAATTATCAACAGTCAGAGCACCATATCGCCACAATTGATGCACGCGCCATCGCCGTGATCAGTTATTTGAGTATTGTCGGCTGGGTGATAGCACTATTGATGCACGGTCGCAACCCGAGCGAGTGCTCGGCGTTTCATTTACGCCAATCACTGGGCTTGTTTTTGACTTGGGTGGTGCTGAGTTTTATCCCAGTCATTGGTTGGTTGTTGGCGGTACCACTGTTTGCTTTATGGGTCATAGGTATCTACCACGCGTGGACTAAACAACAGCTTTATCTGCCATTGCTCGGCAAGTGGTTCGACGAGAGCTTTAACAGTTTGATCAGACGGCATCACGGATAAATCACCTACAGCTATAGAGCACCGTTTCCTACCTTTTCTAGAATATCACGGTGGACCATGATTGGTACGTGTACGGGCCGAAGTTCGTTCACCTTTCGCTGCGCTTAGATTAACCACTCTGTAATTCAAAAAAAAATACCGACATCATTGCACAACGCGCCATCGAGTTTCGCGACATTCACAGCAAGTGTTAGCCTCTCAGCAAAGCGCAGACGACTTTTCAAAATAGTGGCATCACATACATATATTGATTTTTACTCAGATTGTATGGCGATAACACCAGCTATTGGCGCACCCCCTCTGGCGTATTATCGACTGGTGTGATTTAATCGCATCAAAGGTATTATTTAGATCGGGATGTTGACTTGTTTTATATTTATCCGGCCAACCGCATGGAAGACTTGTTGAGTTTATTTTTAAAGATTCGACAGCTTAAACCGCTACCTATTCTGGCTAAAGAAACGGTTATGGTGCAAAGTCAGGGATTACAGCATTGGCTGAACATGGAAGTCGCAAAGGCTAATAGGATCAGTATGAACAGCGATTTTGTTCTTCCTGCGCAGTATTTGTGGACGCTGTTGAAAACCTTGTGTAAGGAGCAATTTCCCGAGCAATTGCCTTACTCAAGGGAGGTGTTGAGTTGGCGCATCGATGCGTTGTTACAACAGAGCGAGGTAATCGCCGATGAGGCATGCCTTGAAGCGACCGATTACTGGTATAACAGCGGTAACCAGCAAGATTTGCGGCGTTACCAATTAGCTTGTCAGCTCGCCGATTTGTACGAGCAGTATTTGATCTATCGACCTGAGTGGTTAGCCAAATGGCGCAAGGGTAAACACGTCGCCAGTGATGATCAGGTGTTTAACCAAGCGCAGCGCTGGCAATGTGCGATTTGGTTCTATCTACAACAAGATATCCCGTACGATCCCAGTCAACTGATGACAATCGCAACTAACAATATTGAACACTTGAGTCATCTGTTACCGCAACGCATATCCTTGTTTGGCATTAACGCTTTAGCCCCGATGTGGCTCGAGTTTTTAGAGTTATTAGCCGATTATACCGATGTTCACGTATTTCATCTCAATCCGTGTTTTGAATTTTGGTCAGATGTACAAACCGACAAAGCGAGAGCGAAGCAGGCCTACTTGCAACAGTTGGGCAAGTGGCCTGAAGACATCATAGATGGACACGCAGTTAACCCATTATTGGCTAATTTAGGTCAACAGGGAAGAGAGTTTTTGTCGTTATTACACGGTGTAGAAAATATCGAAATCCCGCTCTACGACCAATTGTTTGAATCAACGCCAGATAAGGCGACACAGGCGTCGGTGTTGATGCATTTACAGCGCGATATTCTCACCCTGCACGATGCCAGGGAGTCACCACAGGCACGATTTGATGATTCAGTGGTGATCACCAGTGCGCACAGTGCACTGCGCGAAGTACAAGGCTTACATGACTACCTACTTCACCTGTTTAACAATGATCCAGACATCACGCCAAAGGATGTTATTGTTATGTGTCCGCAGGTCGAGGCGTATGCTGCATACATCGATTCGGTGTTTGTGCGCGGTTGGGACGATATCGGTGAAGGGGTGCCACCGCTGCCGTGTTCTATTGCCGATCGGGTGAGTAAAGAAAGTGAACCATTAGTGCATGCGTTTAGTGAGTTATTGTCGATGCCTGATAGCCGCTTTAGTGTTGCTTCGATTCTGTCACTGTTAGAGCTTAATAGCGTGCGGCAGCGATTTGGATTGAGCGTTAACGATGTTGAACGAGTCCGCGAGTGGTTAATCCATGCCAATGTGTATTGGGGGCTCGACGCAGAGCACAAAAAAACGTTGCTGCAATCAGATCGACAAACGTCTCAGTTTACCTGGCAGCAAGGGTTGTCGAAATTGCTGCAAGGCTTTGCTTATGGCGATCGCGACACTTTGTTACGAGGAGGGGTGGTGCTAGCCGATGTAGAGGGTAACGATGCGTTAATATTGGGCAAGTTAATCCTTTTTCTCGAACAATTACAACACATGCAACGGGTGATGCAAACGCAAAAAACGCCTGAGCAGTGGTATCAATTTTTAACCCTACAAGTACAGCGCTTGTTTGCTGATTCTGACGACGATAACGGCTTGAATATTATCCATCACGCGCTGGAGCAACTGCAACACTATGTCGATGAAGCTAAGTATGAGCATGTGGTAGATTGGTCGGTGGTTAGCGATTTCTTAAATCACCACTTTTCACAACCTGATCCAGGTCGTCAATTTATGATCGGTCAAATTACCTTTTGTTCTATGATGCCGATGCGTTCGATCCCATTTAAGGTGGTCGCTATATTAGGGCTAAACGACGGTGAGTATCCTCGACAAAGAATACCAGTTGGTTTTGATCTAATGCAGTTGAGTGACGCTAAAATTGGCGATCGCTCTCGTCGAGGTGATGATAAATACCTATTTTTAGAGGCGCTTATCTCGGCGCGGCAACACTTGTATTTAAGTTATCAAGGACGCGATAGCAAAAACAACAATGAACGCCAGCCCTCGATTGTTCTACGCGAGTTAATGGAGTATTTGCAAAGTGGTTATCAGTGGTCATTTGAGCAAGGTGACAACGACGGGCTAAGACAATTGCCTTTACAGGCGTTTGCAAAGCAGAACTATAGCATAAGCAATCGATTTGCCAGCTTCGATCAAAACTGGTTAGCGTTGACACAAAAGTCAGAGCCGATAAGTGCTGAAATGTCGTCAGGTGATTCAACTAGTGGAACCGTTTTGGTATCCAACGCGGAGCTATCGCTCAGTCAACATAGCACCTCAACCGATGTAACCTTGCCAGTGACCGTTGATCTTGACCAAGTCATTGAATTTTTTAAACACCCGACGCGCTACTTTGCGCAACGCCAGTTAAAGCTGTATTTTGAACAAACGAATACGTTGATCGATGATGTCGAGCCATTTCAAACCAATGCGCTCACCAGTTACCTGTTTAAAGGAGATGCTTTAGCCCTTGCACTGACAACCAATAAGACTCCGGCGTTTGTTGAACAACAGCAATTTGCCGCGCTGTCTGGTGAATTTCCCGATGTGCCATCGCTAGCTGAAACGCTACAACAATGGCAAGATCAAATGCTCGGATTTGCCAACACCTTAACCTCGCATTTAAAGGTGGTGACCAATAATGATCAATTATCAATAGATCACTTCGATAACGAACAGCGTCACCAAGTGACCTTAACTACTGAGCAGGGTGAGATTTGCGTGCAGGGTAGTGTTGCCACTTTGCGCAGTGAAGATAAAATCTTCTGTGTTGACTATCGACACGCGTCGACAAAGGGCAATGATTTAATGAAGCTTTACTTACAGCATTTATTGGTGCAAGTAAGTCATACCGATCATCGTGTGACAAGTTATGGTTACTATTTTCATCAAGCAAAGCAGGGCAAAGAAGACAGCGTCGCGATTGTTCGTCTTGAGCCTGTCGAGGATGCCAAACAACAACTGTTGCAGTTTGTCAAAACGTTTTTACTTGGTCAGCAACAAGCACTGTTAGTTGATGCATCGATGGCGTTTGATTTAATGTGGAAACGACAAGCGTTTAATCCAAAGCCGCCTGAACAACCGCGCTTTGAAAAATACTGGCAAGGGAGTGATTTTGGTCAAGTTGCGAGTATCGGTGAAGACCCCTATCGGCGATATTTTTTCCAACAATGCCCGGATATAGAAGCCTTGTGGGCTGAGCTATTAACCTTGTATGCACCGATGTTTTCAGGGATCACAATGCAACTTATTGGCGTGGCACAACAGAGCAGGGATTAAGTAGATGCAGATTTTAGACGCCCATATTATTGACTTACACGGTTCACACTTAATCGAAGCCAGTGCTGGTACAGGTAAAACATTCAATATTACCCGTTTGTATTTACGTTTGTTGTTGGAACGACAGTTAACCGTAGAACAAATACTGGTTATGACGTTTACCAAGGCGGCAACAGAGGAAATTCGCGGTCGCATTGATGCATTTTTGCGCGAGACCTTGGCGCATTGGCAAAGCTATAGTCAAGATCCAAACAACCCGTATTTTTATCACTTAGGTCAACAATTTGATCAGCACTATGTCGATGCGGTAATCAAACAAGCGTTAATAAATCTCGATCAAGCGTCAATTTATACCATTCATGGCTTTTGCGCTCGGGTTCTCGGCGAACAAGCTTTTGCTTCTGGCTTGAGTTTTTCAACCGACATGGAAGCTGACGATAATTACTTTTATCTCCAAGCCACTCAAGATGTGTATCGGCGTTTAGCCAAAGAGCAAACCGATGACTACCAGTTGCTCACGACACACTGGGCAACACCGGAGCAGTTTATTCAGGCATTTTTGCCAGTGCTGCGCAGTGAACAACAGCCCAGTATCGACACTGTCGCAGATTTTACTGAAGCCATTGGTGCTCAAGCTCGGCTAGCCAATGACGATTTGTGCCAACACGAGGCGTTAATTTATACCCATCTTATTGCCAGTAAAAAGGGCAAGCAATTACAAGCAAGGCAACAGGAATGGGAGCAATTATTGGCTTTTACGGCCAAACTTGGTGGTCTTACTGAGCGCGCAAAAGACGATCAGCAAGCGTGTGTTACAGCGCTGCAACAAGTAATTTCTGAACCGGTTGACTTCAAGTTTATCGCGGCCAATCGGCTGCCAAAAGGCGAAGACAAAAGAGACGTTAAACAGCAACTACAACATGCTTTTAAATCGTCAGAACGGCTTAAAAAACAAGTGGACGGGCTATCACAAGCGTTAGCAAAGCTGGAGGTTTTTAGCTTGTTGTTAAGCTTGATAGCTCGAATACAACAGGATGTGTCAAACAGCAAGAGACAGCACAATGTTTTGAGCTTTGATGATTTAATTGCACGCTTAAGCGATGCTTTAGAAAATGAGCATGAACACCTGTCTAAGCCGTTAACCGACTTATTAAGGCGGCAATATCCTGTCGCGCTTATCGATGAATTTCAAGACACCGACCAACGTCAATTCAGTATATTGCAGCATCTCTACTTATCTCAGACCAAGCCTGAGCATTATGGCGTGTATTTAATCGGCGATCCCAAACAAGCGATTTACGGCTTTCGCGGTGGCGATATCTTCACCTATTTAAAGGCCAGTACACAAGTTGGCAAACGCTGGGTCATGGACACCAATTGGCGCAGTTCCAGTGCGATGATTGCCGGCTATAACCACCTGTTTTACGGTAATAGCCTAGATGCTACTGGAAAGGATGTGTTTGGGTTTGGTATTGATTATCAGCCCGTTAAACCTTCGCCGTTTGCCGACCGGAAAAACTTGGTTGATAGCAGTGGTTATCAAGCACTGCAATTCATTGAGTTTAGTGATACCGAAAACTACCAGTATCGAAACAACGTCAAGAGTGAATACCGACAGGTTGTTGCCACCTGGTGCGCACTTGAAGTTAAACGCTTACTCGCCAGTGCCCACCTCCAAGGCGGGTCGAAGCAAAGGGTCGTGGCCGCTGATATAGCGCTTTTGGTGAGGGATTCTCGCGAAGCTGGTGAAATGCAAGACGCATTGAACAATGTCGGTGTCGCCAGTGTGTACAAGTCGCAACGAGACAACTTATTTGAGTCTGAAGTGGCGCTACAATTTATTACCGTACTTGATGCCATCATTCACTATCAAGACGACAAGCGTTTTATCGGAGCCTTGGCGACCCTCTACTTTGACTTTAGCGCTGAGCAAATCTCTGCTTTGCAATCGGATGAAGGTCTGTATGAGCGCACTAAACACGGATTTTTACAATTGCATAAACTGTGGCTCAAACGCGGTTTTATGGCCATGGGGCTGAAATTACTTCACGAGTATTACCCTAAACACAAAGCGACTAATGAGCGACAACTGACCAATATCATTCATTTATTTGAGTTGTTGCAGCAGGCGTGGCAACGGATGCGGCAAATGCCACAATTGGCCTCGTATTTAACCGAGCAATGTCATAATCCATTATCACAAGTAGCAGAGCTGCGTTTGGAAAGTGATGCAAACTTAGTACAAATTGTAACCCTACACGGCTCAAAGGGATTGGAGTACCCCATTGTTTTCGTCCCGTTTGCGACACGTCACAAAGACCCGCTTAAGTTCGGCTTAGTCAATAAAACTGTGCTTAAATATCATCACCAAGAGCAAGGAACTAAATGGCATCTCGGCGAGAATGAAGCAGTTCAACGGCAAACGGCGAAAGAGCATTACAGTGAAGATATACGCTTGTTGTATGTGGCAATAACGCGTGCTCAGTATCGCTGTTATCTGCCCCTTGTAAAATATGAAAACTACCATTTGTCACCGCTAGGGCACACTTTGAAAATGGCCGAGCAAGAGCACTTTAAAGATGCACTAGCGCCGTTGTTAACCGATGACAGTGGTGTTGGTTGGGCTGATGATCGCCAAATAATGAGAGACGCGGTGAGTGTAGATGAGCAACCAATAGAAGACACCCGACTGCCTGCGTTTACGGGCCGAATTGAACGCGATTGGTGGCTAAGCTCGTTTTCAGCACTGACCCGCAATATGCGTCATTTTGGCCGCCTCGATGCCGAACGCGATCAAGGTGAGCAAACTGATGTCGGTAGTGCGGGACAACAAGATGTACGCTTTTCATTCCCCAAGGGCGCGAAAACCGGTAATTTGTTGCACGACATTTTAGAGCACAGTGATTTTAACCAGGTCAATTGGTCAACACAGGTATCGGGACATTTACATCGCATAACCAATTTACCTCCAACATTTGAACCGCAGTTGTTTTATCAATGGCTAGACGAGATTGTTGCCACGCCGTTAAGTGAACAGCGACTTAGCTTGTCGTTGTTGAGCAAATCGCAAACGCTAAAAGAGGCGGAGTTCTACTTTCCCATGGAAACCGTCGACACACAGTCGTTTCAATGGTTAGTCAATCACTTTCGTCAATATTACTTGGGCATAGCTCAAATAGAATTTAAACCGTTTTTATTAGCCTCGGCGAGAGACCTTCAAGGTATGATGCACGGTTTTATCGACTTGATCTTCGCCACCGATGTCAACCAACAACAACGAGTTAAATATTATCTGTGTGACTATAAGTCGAGTCACCTTGGCGATGAGATGAGTCACTATCAAACGGCTCAGTTGACCAAACACATTATCGCCCATCACTACGATGTGCAATTTCTCATTTACGCGCTAGCGCTGCATCGCTATTTGGCAGAGCGTCTGGATAACTACTTGTTTGAAGAAGATTTTGGCGGTGTGTATTATCTGTACCTTCGGGCGATGTCTGATAAAAACACGAAGCGCGAAGGGGTGTTTTTCCACCCTCTTTCAGGTCAGTTAATTGACGCACTGGACCGAGTGTTTCGAGGTCAACCTCTGAGCGACGAATGCAAACAGCGACTCGTTGAAGACGGCCTTGCATACCGGGCCAATAACGGCGAAAGCGAACTAACGCAAACGCCCGCTAGTAACGATGATGATCAACAGCAGTTTGAGCTGTTTTAACCCAGTTTAGGTAATAGGGAAACGCCATGACAATAGTAGTGCCCGCGCTAAGTAATTCAGCCTTAGAACCAGTGTATAGGGATTATTACCATGCCTGTGAAACCTTGGCTGGAATTGAAGCTATTGATTATTACAGCGGGCTTAGTGTCATTGATTCACTGGTCGCTGGCGAGCATCGCATTGACCAACATCAATACCAACAGTTGTTACATTTGGTGATGGCGCTATTACAAGCGCATCGTCAAGGTCACAGTTGCACGTCGGTAAAACAGCTCAGCGCTCAGCGTTGGTTTGTTGACGATTTGAGTGCTTCTGAGCGAACTGTTGTTGAGCCAAAGCAAGGCTTTCGCTTTGCCAGCTTTGAACAACTCGACACCTTGTTGATCCAGTTTTTTAGCCCTGATCAACAAAGTGAATTACTGGTTTATGAGTACGGTAATCTGTATTTACGGCGTTACTATCGCTTTGAAGTGGAAGTGGCCAATGCCATTAACGATAAGTGTCACCGGTTAGTCGATGTCGACGAGGCTCGTTGTCAAGCCATTATTGAACAGCTGTTTGAAGATTCGGATGGAAACACGATTGATTGGCAAGCGGTCAGCGTTGCTAATGCGTTGAATAAATCGCTAGCAATTATTGCCGGTGGTCCTGGTACCGGAAAAACGTATACGGTGACCAAGTTACTGTTGGCGTTATTGATGCTAGATGAGTCACTCCACATCGAGATGGCAGCACCAACAGGTAAAGCTGCCCAACGCCTGAGTGAATCGATTGTAAGTGCCGTAAACGGTTTTCAGCAGCAGACTCAATACGCTCCAGAGTTGTTGGCTAAAATTCCAACTCAGGCTTCAACTATCCATCGATTACTGGGTTTTATACCTAACTCAGTCAACTTCAAGCACAACGAAACAAATCCGTTACTATGTGATGTGTTGTTAATTGATGAGGTTTCGATGGTCGATCTGGCGATGATGAGTCGGATTTTTAGAGCGTTAAAACCAACTGCACGGATCATCATGCTCGGCGATGCCAACCAGTTACCGTCGGTTGCAACGGGCAGTGTGCTTGCCGATCTGGCGCCCTATGGGAAGACCCAGTTAGGTGGCAAAAACTTGACCTGGTTGACGTCGCTTGCGAGCAACTTTAGCGCCATTGATGCACATCAACAAAGTCTCGATTATTTGTGTTACTTAACGTACAGCCGACGTTTTCGCAGTGATGGCGGTATCGGGCAATTGGCGGCATGCGTTATTAATGGCGACGCCGAAAAGGGCTGGCAGTTGATAAGCCAAGGCGACGAAGAGGTAGCGTGGTCGGGGAGCGACAATTTTTATCAGTACCTAGTTGGTTTGGTTAATCGATATTACGTTTCCCTGTTGCGCTGTGATGCACTCGATGAGGCGTTTGCGTTGCTCGATGGTTTTAGAATTTTATCGCCTGGGCGCAATGGAGAATACGGGGTTGACCATATTAATCAGAGCGTTGAACAAATTTTACAAAGTAAGGGGCTAGTGTACGATATCAATAAACCGTACCATGGCAAGCCGATTATGATCACTGAAAATCATTACCCCACGGGGTTGTACAATGGCGACATCGGTTTACTTTGGCAAATTAAAGGGCAACCGCTTGTTGCCTATTTTCAGGATGGCAATGGCTACCGACGGGTGCCGCTAGCTCGCTTACCCAGTTACGAGACGGTGTTTGCGATGACGATTCATAAAACTCAAGGTTCTGAGTTCTCACGTGTGGCCATGGTGGTGAGTGATATGCATCAGCGTTTATTATCAAGGGAACTCTTGTATACCGGGATCACTCGTGCTAAAAAGCACATCGAATTATATTGTCGTCAGTCGGTCTTTGAGCGTTCTGTATTGACAAAAGTGAATCGAGCGTCGGGGTTGACGGCGCGAATTATCAATAAATCGAGTGAAACAACGAACCAGCCATGAACATAGAAAAAATAGATAAGCAGCGTTATCGCAGCCATTTGAATCGCGTTATTGTGGTATTTATCCTTGGTTTTGCGAGTTTGTCACTGGCGATTAGCCAAGGCCTGATAACGGTGTTGCAACGTCAAGGGGGAGATAATTTCTACCTCAATATCTTGGGCGTAGCAATGGCACTACTGATATCTTTGTCGCTTATACATCGATACAGGCATCATCCGTTTATGCATGAAGTACACTATGTCTGGCGACTTAAACAGCAAATCAACGCAATCTATCGCAAGTTGGCCAAGATCAAGCAACGAGCCTATCAAGACAACGACATAAACGCGTTAATCACCTTGGCGTTTTACTATCGCGCGTGCGAGCAGTTATACCATTTGGATGATAATACCATTACCCTTGATTCACTGATGCGAGAGCAAAACCGCTTAAACGAACATCTCAGTTGTTTGGCACTGAGCGTTGATAGCACACAATACCATCAAGACATGCTCAGCCAACTGTAGTTGCAAATCGCAACGTTAACTTAGCCCAGATAAAAAGAGCAATATAGCGGCATAACGTCTAAAATTAGACAGGCTAGTTGCGATGAACAGGCGATGGTAGCTCGTTGTTTAACGATACACATTGCCTTTGAATATTCGCCTAGTGATTGGCTACTGCGCTTTGTTTTAGGGGTATGCTGTCGCTGCTGCGATCAGCTTGTAAGGTCTTACATTGCGCGAAGCTTTAAGCTAAAGGGTGCAATGTGAAATCAAATGGACAGCCATTAGTGTTAGATCAATGGATTGTTCTTCACGATAAATCAGTTATTCAAAAAGGGGATCTTGTTGTTCACCTCGAGCCCAAGATCATGGATGTGCTGGTTTATATGTTGCAAAATGCCAATCGGGTTATCTCTCGAGAGGAGTTAACCGAACAAGTATGGCAATCGAGCTATACCTCTGATGAGGTGATCACTCGCGCTATATCCGTGTTGCGTAAAAAATTGGGTGACACGGCAAAAGTTCATAAATACATTAAAACCATTCCCAAGCACGGCTATATCTTAGAGCTCCCCGAAACCGAACCTCAAGCGTCGGTTGAACAGCTGTTATCCGCCGACAATACTAAGCCTTTGTCAACTAAATTCATTATCTATAGCGCGCTTATAATGACCATCGCCATTGTCGTGTTATTTGTGTTACTAACAGTAGAAACGCTGTCTGAGCGGACCGATACGCCCATTGCGTCTGCTAAAGTGAGTAAAATCAATCTCAAAATAGATACCTTCTCGTCTATAGATCAGCAACCTAGCACCGCGATGGTTGCCAATGTGTTGTCACAACGCTTGTTATCGACACTGAGTAATTCGAATACGGCGAATGTGGTTGTTGACTCTGACTCATTGGTTGATTTGTCGGGAGCAAACGTTGATTTTATTATTCGCGGTGGTGTGCAACAAGTGGGCGAGGAATATCACGTTACCGTCTATTTCATTAACGCCGATAATGGCGATGTGCTTTGGAGTCAATCCTTTGCCGGCGACCAGCAAGCGTATCACACCTTAGTTAACAACGTCAGTCAAACCCTTGATCACTTTGTTTATGTAGCGGTCATCGACAAGCTTGATTTATCCCATGTATCGTTGAAAACGCTACAAGCAGCTATGTTGCGTCACGAGGCGCGACAATTGCGCCGCTCCTACAGTACCGATAATTTGGCTACGGCGAAAACGCTTCTCGAAAACGCGGTGTTAACATATCCGAACGAGTGGTTTTTGTACTCCGAATTAGCGTGGACATACATGTTGAGTTGGCCACAAATGGACGCTAATGCACAGCGACGGGTGCAACAATTACTCGATACATTAACCGTTAATGGTTATCAAGATGGTACTGCTGTTGCGGCCCAGAGCCTATACGATTTTCGCTTTCAAGGCGCGAGTTTGGCAACGACAATACAGCAATTAGAATCGGCCATTGCATTGCAAACCAACCCCATAGAGCTACAAATCTACACAGCAACTTTATACCGAGCTAACGGTGAACATCAGCAGGCGGTGAATTTACTACAAACCGTTCTCGAAAGTGACAGTGAGCATGCTAACGCCATGTATCAATGGGCTACCCTGCAAAGCCAACTGGGTAATTCTATCACCGCTATCGGCTTGTTAGATGAATATTTAAAACGGCATCCTAATGAATCACAACTGCATCAACTATTGATGCAGTTGTATGTCGATACGGGTAAATTTAGTCATGCTCTTATCCATCAAAATAGGCTTAATGAGCAGCAAATTTCACCGCGGATCACTGCGCTAGCCGCAGACAGTTATTACTACTTGCAACGATTCTCGCAAGCAAAAGCTCATTATCAACTAGACAATGACACGCTGTCACCACCGATGGTGCTTAGTAAACAATGCAGGGATTCGTTGCGCAATCACAGCGCAGCAGATGCGACGTCAGTTTGTAAAGAACTCGAACAATTAGGCGAAGCAAAAGGGCGATTGTTATACGCGAGGGCTTTATTACTGGCTGGCGAATATGAGGCTACGGTAGAACAATTCGCGCCCTTGTTCAACACAGATGACGATAGTGATGGCCGTGCCGACAAAACACTTGTCAGTGATAGGGTCGATTACATTTACGCCTTGTCTAAGGCCGGCCAGAAGCAAGCGGCACAGCGGTTGGCTCGAGAGCTGTTGGTTACGTTAACTGAACAAAATAGAATGGGCTACTTGGGCTACGGTGTTAGTGATGTGATCCTGTTACTGATTGATGAGCGTTTTAATGAAGCCGGTGATGCATTTGCTGCGGCCTTAAATGACGGTTGGCTACACTGGTTTGATCCTCGATACGGCGGGCCTCACCCTGGCTTGATGCCATTGCAGCAAGACAGTCGCTTTGAACAGTGGCAACACTACATTGAGGTCGCTCTAGATCAACAACGAAATAAATTAAACTAAGCAATTCACGGGCATTTAATCGAGGCACCGTGCGAGAAGTATGTTTATTCGAAGCGAGCGAGCAGTAACAAAGAGACAGTAGCTCGCAGACAAATCCGATACTCCCATGCCATATCCTAAACACGCTGCGACAGCGTTTATTGTCCATGTTATCGCGTATTACTTACATTACTCACTCATTGGCAATGAGGTTAGGCAGGCGACCAAAGCCTTTGTGGTTGTTGGTAAATTTGTGGTTGTTGGTAAATTTGTGGTTGTTGGTAAATTTGTGGTTGTTGGTAAATTTGTGGTTGTTGGTAAATTTGTGGTTTTTGGTAAAATAGTGGCGCAAAGATGTTTGCATCTGTGGGTGTTGCGAAGTCGGCTTTGACAAGGTGATAATGTGTATATCGGTTGTAAATTCTCGCGCATGTAGTTAGCGACACAATAGACTGAAATAGTCTGAATTCGAATACATTATCACCTTAATTGTCTATGCCTTATCGTCTGATCTATTGATCATCGTGTTGCGTTAGAATACAGCGGGTTTAAAAGTTGACGTAATAACGTTGTGTTTTATTGTCAGCAACGTCTTCAATGCTCACATCACCTAACGCGTCATTTAAACGATCTGCCGTTTTATATGCGCCGTGCGTGGCTGCAAAATCAGCAATGTTCTCTCCATTACATACCACTTTCAAAGCGACCGTTTCGGTTTTCAGGCGATAGCTATCAACGGCCTTGCCAAAGCGAATGGTGTTGTTAGATTGAGCAGCTTTACACACGTCAATCAAGGCATTTTCCATATAACTCGACATGGCATTTGCGTTGGCCGGCGTAACGGCTAGAGCACTAGACAACGCCGCTGTACTAAGTAATAAAGTAAACTTGTTCATGATAGGTTTCCTCTACATATAACTCGACTGGTAGTTCGTTATGTCGTTGAGGTTAAATAACCAGTAACTATTTATTGTGTGGTTTTTGTTGTTGTTCAATGTGCTCCGACGACTCTTTCATTAAAGCGTGATTTGGCTTATAAAACCTGATGAAAAGCTGATGGAAACATGAGATATATATACTTTAAAAGTTAGATAACAATGAGTTAGCTATTAAATTAGCTAAGATGTGGGGGAAACATATTTATTAAACGAAAAACCTATTAGCTTTATATCTATATGAATTATATCGACGTACACGGGCCCCAATCGGTTGCCCTATACCAACGCGTATTCGCTGTGTTGACGTAATCGCTTTAAAGCTGAACTTAGCAAATGTTTCAACAAGCACATACTTGCAGGGCGATTGGCGAGCGGTCGTGAACTTGGTTAAAACGTGATAACCTAATTGTTGTTCAACACAATTTTAACAACAATGGAACCACACTTAGATATGAACAGAACACCAAAATTTAATCGCTTAACTAAGCTTGTAACAACCTCATTTGTACTGATCAGTAGTTGTGTAACCTCACCGCTTTCATTTGCTCAAAACAGTGCATCTGATCAAACACCGCGCTACGCTATTGCCATACACGGTGGTGCAGGCGTGATAGAACAAGAAAACTTTACCGAACAACAGCTAATTGCCTATAAAGGTACATTAAAAAGTGCCATTGATAGCGGTTATGCGATACTAGAAGCCGGTGGGGCGAGTAGCGAGGCGGTTATTGCGGCCATTCAAGTGTTGGAAGCATCTCCCTTGTTTAACGCCGGCCGAGGCGCGGTATATAATTTTGATGGGGTACACGAGCTCGACGCCTCAATTATGGATGGACGCACACTACAAGCAGGTGCCGTAAGTGGCGTGCGTAACGTCAAGAGTCCCATTGCGCTAGCCAATGCGGTAAAAAATAATTCGGTACACGTGATGTTAAGTGGTGAAGGGGCAGAGCAGTTCGCCGCGGAGCAAGGCTTGGAGCAAGTGGACAATAGTTACTTCAATACCGAACGCCGCTATCAACAACTGCAACAAGTAAAACAAAAATTGGCCGCTGATGGCCACCGTCAGCAAGATTATATGGCGGCTCATCACTCACTTTCACCTGAGCATAAGACGGGTACAGTGGGCGCGGTTGCTATCGACCAACAGGGCAATTTAGCTGCAGGCACCTCAACTGGCGGCATGACCGCAAAGCGCTTTGGACGCATTGGTGATACCCCCATCATCGGAGCGGGGACCTACGCCAATAACGCGTCGTGTGCGGTGTCGGCAACCGGTCATGGCGAGTATTTTATCCGTTATCACGTCGCCGCTGATATTTGTGCCAGGGTACAGTATCAGGGGATCTCGCTAGCGGAAGCTGCCCATACAGTGATCAACGATGTACTGGTTGAAGCCGGTGGCAGTGGCGGCATTATCGCTATTGATAAGCAGGCCAATATTGTTATGCCTTTTAACTCTAAAGGCATGTACCGAGCCTCTCGCCGTCAAGGCGAACAGACTCAGGTGGCGATTTTTAAAGAGCCGATACGCTAACACCGACGACGTTGATCCCAGCACCGAACACCGCGCGTTGAGTTGGCTTTTTACCCTCTTGGCGGCGGTGCTTGATCGCTAATTTACATCGCGGTTAATAAGTGCTAGGTGATTAACAGATAAGTGATTTTTTAGCATAAAAATCACCTTGAAGATTAAGTATTTTTAAATATTAGTCTACGCTAAAAGTAAGCAACATGAATATTAGAGGTAAGCAATGGAGTCATTAAAGGTAATAGACTATCTCAATGCGCATCCAGTGGTACTGCGCCCACAAATGCCGATTGAGGAAGCCAGTGAAATGCTCACCCGTAGTGGCCAACTCGGTGCTCCGGTATTGGATATCAACGGGGCGTTGGTAGGTTTTTTATCTGAATCAGATATTTTAAAAAAAATACTGGAAACTGGCTATTACCGCGAGCATTGTTACGAGGTAGAAAATGTCATGACCAAACAGGTGCTGACGGTCAAGCCATATGACAGTATTGTTGAACTCGCCCAGACGATGCTACTGCAGAAACCCAAGTTATACCCCGTTATTGATGACGAGGGACGCGTTATAGGTATTATTAGCCGCAGTAATGTGTTAACTGCGATTGATCGCCACATTAAATCGATATACCGACAGAAGGCCTAAACCTTGAGCCTGACGTCGGACAGATTGTCATATTGCCGGCTAGGCTTTAATCGCACGCTACGTTAGTTGAACGTTCATTGTCGATGACACGAGGATTGCGGAGCATAGCCGCGTCTTTTTGTGCCGATTTGGTGGGCACTATTACAAGACATAAAAGGCAGTGCTTATGGTGTGTGGTTACAGTATATCGATAGGTAATAGTGCAGTAAAATGAATCTGTTCAATAATCACAGTGCTAGGTATTGGTTTATTCGATTCGGTTACTGTTACTGTATTCACCTATGAACT
The DNA here is from genome assembly GCF_041379045.1 of Thalassotalea ponticola. NCBI lineage: Bacteria > Pseudomonadati > Pseudomonadota > Gammaproteobacteria > Alteromonadales > Colwelliaceae > Thalassotalea > Thalassotalea ponticola. The sequence continues at coordinate 1,765,924 of NZ_CP166871.1, read as the reverse complement.
ATTGTCTCTTTGTTACTGCTGGTGCAAATCTCATAACCATACATATTACACTGTACCTCGATTAAATCCCTTTTAAATAGAAAAAAAAGTTATACCACATAGAACAACTAACCTTAACAGCCTGACTGGGTCAAGACACCACCACATTTTGCCTAACAGAGAGCCAATACTCACATAGGCATCGACGCGATAACCTGTTAAAATCGTCGAAAATATTGTGACGGTTCATTTCGGAAGCTTCGTGTCGGTGACATTACAACAAACATTAACAACACTTCAAAAGCGCTTAACCGCGACTCGTTTATGCGATCGATTTTTATTAAAACGACGCCTGCAGGGGATTGCTAAAATAACTAAGCCCGAAAAACAACAGGCGGTAATACAATCCGTTGAGATGGCGATTACACGCTCCATTGAGTTAAAAGCGAGCTTACAACAACAGTGTCCTGAGGTGAACTATCCAGAACCATTGCCTGTTTCACAAGCAGTCGACGATCTGAAAACTGTCATTGCCGATAATCAGGTGGTGATCATTGCCGGTGAAACGGGTTCGGGTAAGACCACGCAGATCCCGAAAATTTGCCTTGAATTAGGGCGCGGCATAGAAGGATTTATCGGTCATACACAGCCGCGTAGAATTGCAGCCCGAACGGTGGCATCGCGCATCGCAGAAGAGTTGGACGTCAGCCTTGGCCAAGAAGTCGGCTATAAGGTGCGCTTTTCTGATCAAGTGTCGGATAACACCTACATTAAACTGATGACTGATGGTATCTTGCTCGCTGAAATGCAACGGGATAAGCTACTACGTCAATACGATACCTTGATTATTGACGAAGCCCATGAACGCAGTCTCAATATCGATTTCATTTTGGGGTATATCAAGCGAATTTTACCGAAACGCCCTGATCTGAAAGTGATTATTACTTCTGCCACGATTGATCCAGAGCGTTTTTCAAAACACTTTAATAATGCGCCAATCGTCGAAGTGTCGGGTCGTACATACCCAGTTGATATTCACTATCGTCCACTAGATGAGGTTGACGGCGATTACGTTGAAGGGATCATCGCTGCCGTCGATGAGTTGTCCGCACTGCCGCTTGGCGATATTCTCGTTTTTCTCAACGGTGAACGAGAAATTCGCGATGTAATGTCAGCCTTAGAAAAACAGAATTATCGCGATACGCAGGTCTTACCGTTGTTTTCTCGACTTAGTGTCGCAGAGCAAAATCGCATCTTCGCGCCACATCGAGGTCGAAATATCGTTTTGGCCACCAACGTTGCTGAAACCTCGCTAACTGTACCGGGAATACGCTATGTCATCGATCCCGGCACGGCGCGTATATCGCGTTACAGTTATCGCACTAAGGTTCAGCGCTTGCCAATAGAACCAATATCACAAGCCAGTGCGAATCAGCGGTCTGGACGATGTGGCCGTGTTGCGGCGGGTGTTTGTATACGCCTGTACTCAGAGCAAGACTTCCTCGGTCGCCCAGAGTTTACCGACCCAGAAATTCTTCGCACCAATCTGGCGACAGTTATTTTGCAGATGTTGGCGCTTGGACTTGGCAAGATTGAAGAGTTTGAGTTTGTTCAGGCACCAGATCAACGCAACATTAATGATGGTATGCGTTTGCTCGAAGAGTTGGCGGCGATTAATACCGATGATATTCAACGGGTCTCATTAACCAACACTGGGCGTCAACTGGCGCTGTTTGCGGTTGATCCTCGGCTCGCGAAAATGATGCTGAGTGGCATCGAGAACGGCTGCGCCAAGCAGGTGGCAATTATCGTAGCGGGTTTGAGTATCCAAGATCCTCGAGAACGGCCGATGGACAAACAGCAAGCGGCGGATCAACAACACACTCGCTTTAAAGACAAAACATCTGACTTTGTCAGTTTACTCAACTTGTATCAGTACGTTGAGCAACAACAAAAACAGTTGAGTAATAATCAATTTCGAACCTTGTGTAAGCGGGAGTTTCTCAGCTATGTGCGCATTCGTGAATGGCAAGATATTATCGCTCAATTAAAGCAAACCTGCAAAGAGCAAAATTGGCTGTTTAGCTCGTTAGATATGGAGCTAGCGAACAGCAGCGAACGCATTCATCAAGCGCTTCTCTCAGGCTTGTTAAGCCATATTGGTAATCTCGATGAGAACCGTGAATACAAAGGTGCGCGCAATAGTCGATTTTATATTTTTCCCGGCTCTGGTCTAGCGAAGAAAACGCCTAAATGGCTTATGGCAGCGGAGCTGGTTGAAACCAGTCGTTTATTTGCTCGAATGTGCGCCAAAATAGAACCACACTGGCTCGAGCCAATAGCTCAGCACTTGTTTAAATATCAATACAGTGAGCCTCATTGGGATAAAAAGCAGGGCCAAGCAATGGCTTATGAGCAAGTCAGCTTATACGGCTTAGTAGTCGTGCCCAAGCGCAAGGTAGCATTTGCCAAGATAGATCCGCAAACCAGCCGCGAATTGATGATCTTAGAAGGTCTGGTCCATGGCGATATTCAACTCAAAGCTGAGTTTTTTAAACACAACCAAGACTTAGTTAGAAAAATACAAGTACTTGAAGATAAAGCCAGACGAAGAGACTTTTTGGTTGACGAACAAGTGTTATGTGATTTTTATCAACAACACATTGCCGATCACGTGGTGAACCAAGCGGGTCTGTTGAAATGGTATAATCGCGAGGTCAAAAACAACCGCCAATTGTTAAAGTTTGACCAACAGCTGCTGCTTAATAACGAACAACAACTCAAAGCAAACGATTACCCGACAACGTGGCAACAAGATAAGTTAACCCTGCCTTTATCTTACCATTTTGAGCCTGGGAGCGATGACGACGGGGTCAGCGTGACCATCGCTATTTCGATGTTGAATCAAGTTGAAGATAGAGGTTTCGAATGGTTGATCCCAGCAATGCGTTTGGAGTTAATCACCGCATTGATCCGCTCTTTGCCGAAACAACTTCGCAAAAATTTTGTTCCCGCCCCCAACTACGCACAAGCTTGTTTTGATGCAATTAATATTGAACAGGGACCGTTAGACGAGTCGTTGCGACGACACTTACTACGCATGTCTGGCGTTCGTTTACCAGACGATTGCTTTGACTTTAGAGCGTTAGAGCCGCATTTGCGGATGAATTTTAAAATTTGCGACAACAAGGGCAAGTTAGTTACCCAGGGGCGTTGTTTAACCACCTTGCAAGAACAGTTACAAGGCAAGGTGAAGCAGTCTATCGCAGCCGTTGCCGAGCAAGGTATTGAGCGCGACCACATTAGCGAATGGGATTTCAATGTCTTACCGCGTTCGTATGAAAAGAAGGTGTCGAATATTCGCATCCAAGCCTTCCCCGCATTGGTAGACAAGGGGGCAGATGTTGCCATAGAACTGTTTGAAGACCAACAGCGGGCTGAGCAGGCGATGCTCAGAGGCGCGACGCGACTAATTTTACTGAATATTCCCTCGCCGGTGAAATACTTGGAGAAAAATTTACCCAATAAGGCCAAACTCGGTTTGTATTTTAACCCGTTTGGCAAGGTCTCTGATCTTTTGGATGATTGCATTCTTGCTTGTGCGACCGATTTGTTAAGTCGCAATGAACTGGTACCTTATCGTCAGCAAGACTATGACAAAGCGCGTGATTTTGTCCGCGCTGAAATCGCCGATCATGTGTTGCAAACAGCCATTAAACTTGAGCGTGTACTGCTATTGCGTCACGATATCGCCAAGCAGTTAAAAGGCAGTGTGGCACTGACTATGATCCAAGCCCACGCCGATATCAAAACGCAATTAAATAACATGGTTTACAAAGGATTCGTAAGTAACAGTGGGGTCAATCGTCTCGATGATATACTGCGGTATTTGCAAGCGATTGTGCGTCGCTTGGAAAAGTTACCGGTAGACCCCAACGCCGATCGTTTAAAAATGTTAGATGTTGCCAAGGCGCAAGCGCTGTATGATGATTTATTGGCAAAGCAACCTAAAAATAAACTGGTCGATGATGCTATCCTCGATATAAGATGGATGATTGAAGAGTTTCGAGTCAGTGTTTTTGCTCAAAATATTGGTACCTCAATGCCGGTGTCGTTGAAGCGCATTAAACTGAAAATCGCGGAATTCGCCTAGGTACAGATACCGCGATAAACGCGCTGCATATGCAGGGGGCAAATTGAGTTAGGTGGTCGTTGCTACCGGATTAAAACCAATATAAAAACTGTGGTTAATTGACTCGCTTTGCGCTAACATCTAATTAACAAAAGGCTCATGTGTGCGCCACATAACACATTGTCGAGCACTGGTCTTATCGGCAATGGCAAAATGGCGTCGACCGGCGTTAGTTAAGATGACAGAGGCTATATGGAAGTAAAAAAACAAGACTTTGATGATCACAGAACGTGTTTTCGCACGCTGATGAATCAGCAAATTATTATCACTTTGGTTGATCAAGAGTCAAGCGTTGAGACGGTTGCGAACTGCCGGGATATCAGTGATAACGGATTAGCGGTCGAAATAAACCACCCAGTAGATATCGGCACCTTGTTGAAAATACAATTAGATAATGACGACCAAATGTCGATACCGCTGATCGATTGTCAAGGCAGAGTGATCCGTTGTGAGCAAGAGTCGGATACTGTATTTCTGTTAGCTGTGGAACTCATTGATAGTCAATAAACACGTCCCAGTATGTGGTTGTTTGATTCGTTTACAAGGTATTTTGCCATTGTTGCCGACCTTTGGTTTGGAATACTCTTACCTCTCGCGCCGCGCTTGGATAAAATCGCTTTTAATGCGAACAAAATCTGTATCAAAAAGATCAACAGGCTTTAGGCTCTGTTGATCTTTTATGGATGTTTTTAACGCGTTTATTCAATTTGGTTTCTAGGGTTATATACCACTAGTCAATTTGGCATATCAAACCTTTGAGGTAATAGCCTTCGGGGTAACTTAAGGCAATAGGGTGGTCGGCCGCTTGCTGCAGGCGTTCAATAATTTTCCCTTCGCGTCTTGCATCGAGTGCTGCATCAGCGACAATTTTTTGAAACAAGCCCGCATCCATTAAACCTGAACATGAAAAAGTAAATAAATATCCACCTGGTTTGAGCAACTGCATCGCAAGCATATTGATATCTTTGTAGCCTCGACACGCGCCTTTGAGTTGTGCCTTTGATTCTGCAAATTTAGGCGGGTCAAGAATAATCATATCATATTGCTTGCCTTCGTCGCGGTAGCGTCGCAATAACTTGAATACATCGTCTTTGATAAAGCGTATGTTGTCGCTATCGAAGCCATTTAGTTGATGGTTTTGCTTAGCCAAATCAAGGGCCGTCGCCGATACGTCTACGTTATCTACTGACTTGGCGCCCGCGTTAGCACAGTGCAAAGAAAAGGTACCCGTATAGCAAAAACAGTTGAGAATCTCCTTGTCTTTTGCATAGCGGCCAGTGGCAAAGCGCGAATCGCGTTGGTCTAAGTAAAAACCGGTTTTATGGCCTTTTTCAACATCTACCTTAATTTTCAGGCCGTGCTCTAATATTTCGGTTTCAGTCGACGCGAGCGGTTCACTTACCCAGCCCTTACTTAGCTCTAAGCCTTCTTTTTTACGCACATCAACGTCTGACCTGTCGTAGATGCTGGCATTGGGATAGAGCGTCTCAAGTGCGCTTAGGATGTGGTAACGATGAAATTCGGCTCCCGCACTTAGTAATTGACAGCTGATAATGTCGTTATAAACGTCAATGGTAATGCCGGGTAAATAGTCTGATTCTCCTGCGATCAATCGATAGCCCGTTAAGCCGCCATCGGCGATGGTTTTTTGTCGTGTTAGCTTGGCTTTTTCGATTCGGCGCAGGAAAAAGTCGGCATCAATCGGTTCATTTTGATCAAAACTCCATACTCGCACACGAATTTGTGAATTTGGTGACCACGCGCCTTTTGCAATCCAGTTTCCTTTACTATCATATATGTCAATGGTCTCACCACTCATCGGTTTACCAATCACTTTTTGAATGGCCTTAGAAAAAATCCATGGGTGGCGGCGCAGTAGAGATTTTTCTCTTCCCGGATTTAACAAAATTCGTGCAGACATACTATATTTTCTTAAGTAGGTAAAAGTGCACTGATTGTAAACAAAGACTCTTGTTTTCACAATTTTACTTTCAGGCGAAAATAACAAAAGGATAAAAAATGAGAGTTTGTTATATTGCGAAAGTGACTGGCGAAGTACAAGGAGTATATTTTCGTTCGAGCGCACAGTCGCAAGCAATTGATTTATCTTTAGCAGGTTACGCTCATAACCAAGACGACGGTAGTGTCGAAATAATGGTTTGTGGTGAAGAATCCAACGTTATGCAAATGTTAGAGTGGATTAAAGAAGGCCCCCCCGATGCACATGTAGAAAACGTGACAATCGAAGCAACCCATTTACGCGATATTAATCATTTCGCGGTCGGGTAAATTGGGGTAGAGTATTGGTAAATTGGTCACTTTGTAAATAGTGTGAAATACATACGCAGTTTAAACAATCACCCATTGTCCTTCGCCGATACCGACAAGCCATCACTATCGTCACAACAGTGTTTGATTAAAGTCCGTGCGATCGGTGTAAATCGAGCAGATCTGTTACAGCGAGACGGCAAATATCCGCCTCCTAAAGGCGAGTCTGATATTTTAGGCATAGAAGTCAGTGGTGATGTCATAGCACTAGGCTCTGATGTTGATTCGATTAAGATTGGTGACCGAGTTTGTGGGTTAGTTGCAGGTGGTGGTTACGCACAATACGTAGCAATGCATCAAGGACACATGATCCCGTTGCCGCCACACTTTAGTTATGAGCAGGGTGCCGCATTAAGTGAAGTATTCCTCACGGCATATCAAAGCTTGTTTACCATTGGCCATATAATCCCTGAGCAATCGGTGCTAATTCACGGTGGTGCCAGTGGTGTTGGTAGTGCGGCGATAAAACTGGCCAAAGCGATGGGGGCGACTGTGACGGTAACGGTTGGCAACGAGCAAAAGGCACAGGCTTGTGCCCAGTTTGGCGCCGACCACGTAATTCCTTACCGTCAACAATGCTTTGTTGAGTGGAGTAAAGCACATAACCCTAAAGGATTCGACGTTATTGTTGATATCGTCTCAGGCTCCTACCTAAACAAAAACATATCGATATTAGCGCTTGATGGCTGCATAGTTATTTTGTCAATGCTTGGCGGTCGTTATAGCGAGCCAGTTGATATTGCAAAACTGTTGCAAAAGCGCGCGAGGATTGAGGCATCAACCTTGCGAAATCGTTCGGATCAATACAAAACGCAGTTGGTTAAAGATTTTACAGAGCAGTTTTTTTCTGCGCTGTGTGACGGTAGCATCGAGCCAGTTATTGACCAAGTATTTGACTGGTCACATGCCGATGAAGCGCATCAGGCAATGGCAGCAAATAAAAATATTGGAAAATATATTTTGCGAGTCACCTAATATCACTCCCACCTTTAATCGTCTTTACTCGCGTTACCAGTGTCGATGTTCTCGCCTAAAAACGTGAAACGCTTGAATATTTTTCCATCGCGCTCAATGGTTTCGTCGAACATTGATAGCGGTCGGATCCAAACATCCATATCGCCGTATTGCGGTTGATAAACGACAAAATACTGTTCGGTTTCACTGTCTTTAGCAAGGTGTAAGACGCGATATATATTCCCCTTAAAATGTCGATAAAAACCGAGCTTGATTAACTTTGATGTTTGCTTATTCATATGTCGATCCAAAAATTTAGTATTTTGTGTTATTGGCAAGCGGTAACAGCGATAAAAATACAGCAACTGTTGTTGATCCGATTGTACGTCAATGTAACTTAGATGCGATAATACTTTCTGCTAACCAATCTACTCCTTGGTTACCTATAGCTCTTTAATGCAGCGTGCTCGCATTCGGCTGTTTTACATTCTAACCTCTAGCTACCATACTTTTCACAGCGTTTTATCGTCTATCAACACGGATAATTGATTAATATTAACCATGAACTGCAGTTGTTTGTGAAATCGATTGGCAGTTTGCGGGCAAAATTAACGACTAAAGAGCGCTGATATTTATCGTTTATTATTTACTTAGGAGCATTAAAATGCACAATGTTACTCGATTAGGGATGTTGTTAACTGCTTACTTTGTAGGCACCTCGTTCAGCGTCGCCGAAGACTCGATATTAGATAAAATTAGCCGAGCAAAATCGGCTGCACCAGCACAAATAAGTGATAACGCAACTATTATTGACACTGACGGTACGGTCTTACAAAAAGGTAGTAATGAATGGACCTGCCTACCTGATACACTACCCGGTGACAAAGCCCCAATGTGTAATGATGCCACATGGATGGCAATGATGAATGCGATTGCCAATAAACAACCGTTTAAAGCGGACAAAATCGGCATATCTTATATGCTCCAGGGAGAGCCTAGTGGTTCAGGTGTCAGTAACTCTACTCCTTATCACGCAGATCACGGCGCTGCCGATGACTACGTTGAGACCGGACCGCATATTATGATCATCGTTCCCAAAGCATTGTTACAACACATTACGAGCGATCCTCGTGTTGGAGGACCGTATGTCATGTGGGGAGATACCGATTACGCCCATATCATGATCCCAACGTCGCTTGATGGTAAGCACATTGTAACAAAATAGGTTAATCGCAACGATCGGTAATTCATCTGACGTTTATTGTAAGCACAGTGAGACAGCGGTGTTAATGATAAGCGTGAACTGGCTCTGTTGTCGTGCCAACGCACCGACGACATAGTCAAGTATTAGGTTGTCATTAAAGTATGTAGGGGAAGCTCTGATAAATAGCTGGTTGCGGGAGCCTGTTCTTGTATTAGCGAACCGACGCTTGAGTCGACAAATGAAGAAATGATGAGTTATTTTTAACGCGGCGTTTTTAAGACAATTGGTTGCGGGAGCCTGTTCTTGTATTAGCGAACCGACGCTTGAGTCGACAAATAAAGAAATGATCAGTTATTTTTAACGGGCGTTCTTAAGAAAATTTGTTGCGTGAGCCTGTTCTTGTATTAGCGAACCGACGCTTGAGTCGACAAATGAAGAAATGATGAGATATTTTTAACGGGGCGTATTTAAGAAAATTGGTTGCGGGAGCCGGATTTGAACCGACGACCTTCGGGTTATGAGCCCGACGAGCTACCAGGCTGCTCCATCCCGCGTCCGAATGAGTTTTATAAGAGTTTATAAAACAAAGCCTTAAACGTTTTAATTCTGTTTAAAAGAATTTGTTGCGGGAGCCTGTTCTTGTATTAGCGAACTGACGACCTCGTCAACATATCGGCGTCTTATTAATCGTGTCTATGCAAACACTGTTAATAAAATTGGTTGCGGGAGCCGGATTTGAACCGACGACCTTCGGGTTATGAGCCCGACGAGCTACCAGGCTGCTCCATCCCGCGTCCGATGTGTTTTATATTTGATTATAAAACAAAGCCTTAAACGTTTTAATTCTGTTTAAAAGAATTTGTTGCGGGAGCCTGTTCTTGTATTAGCGAACTGACGACCTCGTCAACATATCGGCGCCTTATTAATCGTGTCTATGTAAACACTGTTAATAAAATTTGTTGCGGGAGCCTGTTCTTGTATTAGCGAACTGACGACCTCGTCAACATATCGGCGTTTTATTAATCGTGTCTATGCAAACACTGATAATAAAATTGGTTGCGGGAGCCGGATTTGAACCGACGACCTTCGGGTTATGAGCCCGACGAGCTACCAGGCTGCTCCATCCCGCGTCCGAATGTGTTTTATAAATGCTTATAAAACAAAGCCTTAGAAGTTTTAATTCATTCTATAAGAATTTGTTGCGGTAGCCCGTTCTTGTATTAGCGAACTGACGACCTCGTCAACATATCGGCGTTTTATTAATCGTGTCTATGCAAACACTGTTAATAAAATTGGTTGCGGGAGCCGGATTTGAACCGACGACCTTCGGGTTATGAGCCCGACGAGCTACCAGGCTGCTCCATCCCGCGTCCGAATGACCTACAACAGAGTAGGTAAGCCAGTAAAGAGGTTTTTCTTCCCCTTACTAAGGAAGGTTTTCAGATATCCAAACAACTGTGTATAAATAAAATAGTTGGTTGCGGGAGCCGGATTTGAACCGACGACCTTCGGGTTATGAGCCCGACGAGCTACCAGGCTGCTCCATCCCGCGCCTGAAAACGAAGCGTACTATAAGGATTGGCGTTGTTAATTGCAAGCACTAATCAGTAATTTTTAGTAACTTAATGGCATTCGCTGATTATTTATCCGAAACTAGCAGAATCGGTGAACAATGTTGTTTGTCCAGCTTATTATAATCGTAAAGCCAAGTATTGGATCAACTCACGAGCCAGTAATATAGGCTTGCATTTTAACGACAATGTAACCAATTAGCATTATATAGGTTGTTGGCATTAGTAATGCCCTGAAAATGTTAAGTGGCAGAGGATTACCAACGACTCGCCAATTGGTAATAAGCTTGGGGCCGTAAAAAATAATGGCAGATCAAGTAACAAGTCGAGGAACAATCCTTTATAATTCACCCATCTTTGTGTTTGGATATCTTTATGAATCAATTCTTAGCTCTTACATCGTTTGGAATAGAGCAACTGTTAGCCGATGAGTTAAAGCAGTTGGATGCAAGTGATGTGGTACAAAAGCCAGAAGGCGTTTACTTTTCGTCAACGTTGGAGAACGCTTATCTTATTTGTTTGCGAACCCGTTTAGCCAGTCGTGTGTTATTAGCTATTTCAGAGCCGGTACCGATAAAGAATAAAGACGACCTGTACAACGCCGCATCAGCTATAACTTGGCCAAACCACTTTAGCGCTGAAAAAAGCTTTGCCGTAGATTTTGTCGGAAAGAACCAAGCCATTCGCGATTCCCAATTTGGCGCATTGACGGTAAAGGATGCGATAGTAGATAGCTTTCGTGATCAGGGACAGGTTCGACCCAATGTTGAAAAATTTCAGCCTGATGTGCGATTTCAGGCGAGGTTATTGCGCAACGCGGTGACGTTTTATCTGGATTTCTCTGGCCGTTCACTATTTGCTCGGGGGTATCGCGATAACACTGGGGCGGCGCCAATAAAAGAAAACCTAGCTGCAGCCATGGTGATTCGTTCAGGCTGGTTAAACGATATCAATCAACCGTTGATAGATCCGATGTGTGGCTCAGGCACCTTGTTAATTGAAGCCATTTCGATGGCAGCGGGGCTTTCACCTGGTGTCGATAGAAAATATTGGGGTTTTGAAGGGTGGCAACAGCACGACGCAGAGTTGTTTAACAGCCTACTTGAAAGCGAAGGCCAAGCAAATCAACAACGCTTAACGGACTGTGACATCAAAGTGTATGGCTTTGACAGTGATCAGCGGGTATTAAAAACGGCTCGTATCAATGCCAAAAATGCCGAACTTAGCGACTTCATTGAATTTAAACCTGGCCGTGCAGAAAATCTTGTCAATCCATTCAAGGCAACGGGGCATATACTATTTAACCCTCCATACGGTGAACGGTTGGGGTCATTACCCGAGCTCGTTTCCACCTTTACAGAGCTTGGTAAGTTGTTTAAGCAACGCTTTTTAGGTTGGCATGTAGCATTAATTACCTCCAACATTGAGATGTTAGCGTTATTAAAATTGGCAAGTCATAAGCGTTATAAATTCAAAAACGGTCCACTCGATTGCCAAATGGCGCTTTATCATATTGATCAAGCTCAAATTGAACGCACACCCGAGGTAAGCATTAGCGATAAAGACGATAATGCATTTGCCAATAGACTTCGAAAAAACATTAAAACCATGAAGTCATGGTTAAAGCAACACAACGTTAACTGTTATCGAATTTATGATGCCGATATTCCAGAATACAACGTTGCAGTGGATATTTATGACGATCACCTGGTGATATTTGAATATGCACCACCCAAAAGTATCGATGCCAAAAAGGCCTCGGAACGCTTACAAGAGGTGATCTATTTTGCACCGAGAGTACTTGACGTTTCTGCCGATAAAGTTGTGGTAAAAGTAAGAGCCAAACAAAAAGGTAAGAATCAGTACCAAGCCTTGAATAAAGCAAAGAAAACCTTGGTGGTAAGAGAATACAACGCGTTATTGAAAGTGAATCTATGGGATTACCTCGATACCGGCTTGTTTCTGGATCATCGTAAAACACGCCAATTGGTAGCGAAAAAGTCGAAAGGTAAACGGGTACTGAATCTATTTGCTTATACGGGTTCAGTATCGGTACAAGCGGCTTTAGCGGGGGCTGAAGCCGTTACCACAGTAGATATGTCGAAAACCTACTTAGAGTGGGCCAAAGATAACTTTGAGCTAAATGGTTTACGCGGTCATAAGTACCAGTTTATTCAGGCTGATTGTTTAGCGTGGTTGGCTGAAAATAACCAACAATTTGATTTGGTGTTTATTGATCCGCCAACTTTCTCAAACTCTAAACGGATGACAAACACCTTTGACGTTCAACGCGATCATATCGAGACACTTGTCATGGCAATGAAAGCCGTTGCGCCTGGGGGCGAGTTGATTTTCACCAACAACAAGCGCAATTTTAAAATGGACTTTGACGCATTGGCAGCGCATGGTTTGCAGGCCAAAGAGTTAAGTGCGCAAACGTTGGATATTGACTTTAAACGCAATAAACACATTCACAATAGCTGGTCTATTACTCGTCAATAAGGATCGTGTAGTGACAAAAACAAAGCCTTATTTGCTGTACGGCACCGAAGGTTGCCATTTGTGCGACGAAGCAGCTGCGTTGTGCGATATGTTGATTAAAGGTCAATACCAGAGTGTTGATATTGTTGATGATCAACAACTGGTGTCGCTATACTCGACGAGTATTCCGGTACTTGAGCATCGCGCCAGCCATATTGCGCTATATTGGCCATTTGATTTTATCCAATTACAAGAGTTTATAAGTGGAACTAATTAGAATAACCAATGCTGAACTCGCGTTTGGCGAAGACAAAATTTTAGACAATGCGCTTATGCGTATTAAGCGCGGTGAACGAGTGTGTCTCGTTGGACGCAATGGCGCTGGTAAGTCGTCATTACTCAAAGTTATCAACCAATCGGTGCACCTCGATGATGGCGAGTTGGTGTTTTCAAACGATATCCGCGTGGCCATGCTCGCTCAAGATCCTCCAAAAAGTTGTCAGCAGAGCATCTTTGATTTTGTCGCAGCCGGCTTAAAACAAAATGCCGAGTTAATACAAGCGTACCACCAATGTTTAACCATAGTGGAGCAGCAACCGAGTGAAGAGAACTTAGCTAAATTGGCAGGTGTTCAACAAAAGCTCGAACAAAACAACGCGTGGCAAGACGAGCAGCGTATCGAGCAGGTATTGAGCAAACTGAAGCTAAATGGTCAGCAATCGGTAAGTGAATTATCTGGTGGTTGGCTACGCAAAATCGCTCTGGCAAAAGCACTGGTTACCAACCCCGATGTTTTGTTGCTCGACGAACCGACCAACCACCTTGATATTGATAGTGTGCTTTGGTTAGAAAATTTTTTGTTGGGTTTTCACGGGACTATCGTGTTCATTTCGCATGATCGGGCATTTATACGATCGCTCGCTACGCGTATTGTTGATTTAGACCGCGGTGTACTCAAGAGTTATCCGGGTGACTACGATACCTATTTAGAGCAAAAACAACACGACTTGCAGGTTGAAGAACAACAAAACCAATTGTTTGATAAAAAACTAGCCGAAGAAGAGACCTGGATTCGACAGGGTATTAAAGCTCGGCGAACACGTAATGAAGGTCGAGTTCGAGCGCTTGAAAAATTGCGATTAGAACGCAAAGCGAGACGAGATATTCGCAGCCAAGGAGACATGACCGTTGCACAATCAGAGCGCAGTGGTAAATTGGTATTCGAATGTGAGTCTTTGGCGATAGAATTTGCCAACAAACAGGTGATTCGCGATCTTAATTTGTTGATCAGTCGAGGTGATCGCATCGCCTTAATTGGCGCAAATGGTACCGGCAAATCGACATTACTCAAGTTAATTACCGAACAAATTAAGCCTACATCTGGCAAAATGCGCTTGGGGGTTAATTTGGATATTGCTTATTTTGATCAATATCGCGAGCAATTGGATGTTGATCAAACCGTTGCCGATGCTGTTTCTGACGGTAAGCAAGAAGTTACCGTAAATGGTAAAACACGCCATGTGTTAGGTTATTTACAAGACTTTTTGTTCAGTCCGAAGCGGTCTAGGACACCAGTTAGAGCGCTGTCGGGTGGAGAACGCAATCGCTTGCTGTTGGCTAAGTTGTTTTTGAAACAGAGTAATTTACTTATTTTGGACGAGCCAACCAATGATTTGGATATTGAAACACTTGAATTGTTGGAAGTGGTTGTTGCCAACTACCCAGGTACGGTACTATTGGTTAGTCATGACAGGGACTTTGTTAATAACTGCGTAAACAGTTGCTTGTATTTTGATGGCAGTGGCCATATCGCTGAGATCGTCGGCGGTTATAGCGACGTTGAACAATATTTGGCAATGCGTGCGGAACAAAAGCAGACGAAGGCCGTCAAAGACAAAGTTAATACGAATTCGTCGGGACAAAAGTCAGCGAGCGGACAAAAAAAGCAAAATAAGCTTTCATATAAAGATAAACGCGAGTTAGAATCGTTACCGTCATTATTAGAAAAATTAGAAAATACCATTGAAACATTGCAACAACAGGTCAATGAACCTGATTTTTTTGCTCAAGAGAGCCAAGTAACGCAATCGGTATTACAGCAGTTGCAACAATCAGAGGATGAATTTGAACGCGCTTTTGATCGTTGGCAAGAATTAGAAGAATTTCAAGAGAAAAGCAGTAAATGAAAAACTTGATTAAATCCGCCATTGCATTGAGCGTTGTAAGCGCAATGTCTAGTAGTTTTGCTGAAGAAGCCGTATCGTATACGATCAGTGAATACAGCGGTCTGGACAATATTAAAAATACCTATGCGATTGAGCAAACCAATATTGGTCAAACGCTTATCGTCGGACAAACCTCGTATAATTTCCCTGTTCAGTTTGACTATTTAGACGAGGATGATTTTGATCGTATTGTTCGTCTAGCAGAGCGCGATCACGAGGCGGTATTTGAATTATACGAAATTGATGAGCAGGCTGAAGAGCAATTGCGAGCGGGTAACCCAGATGCCAATGCGCTATCTTGGACTATTCGCTATTTGCGTACCGCCGGAGGTAGTGAAAATCAACGCATTGGCGATACCTTTGTTTATCGCTACGACGAAAATAGCAAACAAGCATTTGAGCTTCCGGTATTTGATAGCGCCTTCCCCGAGACAGGTCAATTAACTCGTTCAACCGTTGATAGCGCTCAAGGGATGACCGACGACGGCTGGGTATTTGGCTTTTCTAGTGCACCGTATTTGCCATTGGAGCCGTTTGATGATGATGGCGAAGAAGAAATTCACTGGTACCGCGAATTTGATCAACGCGGTTGGATAAGCTTTGACGGTGAGACGGTTATAGAGTTGCCACCTGCCGAGGCCAAGTACGGTGGTTTATCTGCGATTTACGATGTTAATAGTAACCGTGTCGCTGTGGGTACCTCATCGGTTGCGTTAAGCAGTAGAACCCTTGACGACATTGAGAAGGAAGATGATTACTGTTTAACAGACAATCTTATCAATGACATACCTTTGGAGATTTGTATTCAAAATCGCCGTCGTCAATTGTATTACTCGAATGCGTTTTTGTGGGAAATGAATGAGCAGGGTGAGATTGTTAATACGGTCGATTTAGGCACGGGTATTGTTAACCCCAATGAAGAGGATGAACGCGCGTTCGTCAGCGCAGCAACGGCCATTAACGACGATGGCGTGATCGTTGGTTTTTCCGATTTTTGGTGGGACGAGGACGAAACTGAGCCAAGCAAAACTGAGCGCAAAGGACAATTTGCTGCCGTTTTTAAAGATGGTGAGGTTATTCAATTCACCGATCGCGATGAATATTTTGAGTCACGAGCCTTAGACATTAATAACGCAGGTATGTTTACCGGCTACATGTATGCCTATATCAACGGCAAGCCTAGAACCAAGTTTTTCTATGCAGACGCAAATAGCGACGTGATTACCCCTGTTTTTCCTGAAGATTTTTTTAAGGGCTCAGCCAGCTATCCTCACGCAATCAACGATAATAACATAATCGTTGGTGAAGGCGAGGTAGAGGATTTTGTTGACAGTTCGGAGTTTCCGCGTCGTCGACATGGCTTTTTATACGATATTGGCAATGCTCAGTTTTATAATGTAAACCAATTTTTAAGCTGTGAAGACCAAGCCAAATACGTTATTGTTGAAGCCAAAGATATCAACGAGCGCAATGAAATATTGGCTACAGCTTGGGTGAGAAAGCCGAAGTTAGATTCCCAAGGACAACCGTTTTCAATTGATGGCGAGATTGTTGAGGGCGCTGAAGAAGACGTGTTGCGCGTAGTTGTACTAAAACCGACAGGATCGACATTTAGCGTCAATGATTGTCGAGAAGACTTAGGCGAAACCATTGAACGTCAAGGTGCGTCGATGTCGTGGTCATTGTGGTTACTGGCTTTGTTTGGCTTTGGTGCTCGCCAACTTCGCACAAAAAATTTGTAATTACTATCAGTGGTATGTTGGCTTTAGAAAACCAATACACCGTTTAGCCGATGCTGAGTAATGTTTAATAATATAGATTAAAACAAACGGCTAGCAATACAGCGTAAACGAAAAATAGTGATACAGCCACTGCGGCTGATATTTTATAAGGGATCTAGGATACTAGATCCCTTTTTTGTTTTTTTTTATTTAAATCAGTAAATGAAAAGAGGCCGCGCCAATAAATAGATGGTTGCGGATACGACACTTACTCAAAAGTTATACACCTAATAATCCACCTGACCTCAAAGAAAGAAATACATGCGGTCAATATCTAAAGCTCGTAAAACAAAAATGAGACTTGATTGAGCTTGCATTCGAATGACAGACGAATACACATTTGCATCGGTCGCAGTTATAACGTAAGTTATTGATTAATATTCAGTAACTGACAGCTTCTGTGAGCGAACAGCGGAAGTTGAACAACAAAGTAGGGAAAGCGTTATGAATATAAAACATTTATTATTGATAATTGTTTGTACAGTCTTATTTAGTTGTGGAGGGGATGAGTCTGTAAAAAAAGAACCAAAATATCAATTAGTGGTATTTTGGGATAATTATGCTTTTGGTGGACAGCATGTTGGAATGTATTTAACTGATGATGGTTCTCTCTATTCTTTTGTCAATAACACCCGGTTGCCTAATTATGATGGTATTTTTTCAGGCGAAACTTATGATGAAACTTATATTGATGAGTTAATTGGTGACGATCCATTCTTGCTTGAAGTAATTGACCAAGAAACTTTTAATAAGTTAATCAATACTAAAAATAATGTCCAAATGAGTGACATTAGTGACGAAGAACATAGATGTTACGATACTGGAAGAATCTTATACGCTACTTTTGAATATGACGCTAAAAAAGAGGTGTACTCTCCAATAGTGTTAGAAGAAAAAGGAGATTGGGCACGGCAAAACAACTCTTCAAGTGCTATGGAACTATCGAGTTGGTTGAACTCTAAATTAAAAGAGTACCAGCTAATTCCCCCAGATATTTTAGATTATTGTAAATTTTGATTTATAAGAGTTCACTGACTGCTGTTGGCACGTTTGGCCTGTCGGTTAAACAGCGTAAGTTATTGATTAATAGTCAGTAGCAAACGGCTGCTGTGAGCGATAAGCAGAAGTTGGTTACGAGCCGTAAATTAAACATTAAAAGGATATTCTGTTAATGCTCCAGCCAAAATGGATAAAAAGATTTATTGCGATATTAGTATTATCTTTTGCTGGCTTTTTCCTTTTTCTGCACGCCGCAATGAGTTCCGACACAGCTATAGAAATTGAGTGGTATTATCAACTGGAAATGGTTGTTGCTCGATTGATTTGGTGGCCAGCGTCAATATATCTGGCTATTAGAAAGTATATCGATTCAACTTTTAACATATTAGGTTTTGAACTGTGGCCAATTCAGTTTTTAGGCTATTTTTTACTGTTCAAAGTCTTCGATAAATATAAAGCTCAATAATTCTGGTTTGAGCGATAAGCGGAAATAAAAGGATATTTATGCTTTCCATATTATGGTCCAAAAAGACACGAGCATTGTTGGCTTTTTTAAGAGAAGGAAATAGTTTCCTCAACAAAGAATATCCAAAGGCCAAATACTATTCAAAAGAGCAAATTTCATGGATGTTAGTTTCGCTATTTCCGCAATATAAGTGTTATTCGGAATATGCACTTTATGTCTTTATGGAGCCTGAACAGTTTAAAGCTTTGAATATCGCCTTGGGTGGTATATATGACTTAGACGGGATACAAACAGATATACAGCATGTTCTGAAAGAAATTAAAGATAAATCAGCTTTAGCCAAATACTCTAGCATCAGCAGTGTAAGCGGTATGAGACTGTAATGAGCGATAAACGGACGTGTAAAGATAGGTCGAGGGATCTAATGCGGATACTAATCATATTATTGTTTTCGAGTTTATGCATTTCTTGCGCTGCAAATTCCCAAAGCTTATCTAACCATTATTCGAATTATGTTGGCGGCGAATTTGAGTTGACTGAAGATATGGCTTTATATGAACAGTCCGAGGGTAACTTTGGCTTTTATAATGTTTCATTGGTAAGGCAAAGCGATTGCTGTCACCAGGGTAGGTTAATAGCAAATTTACCTGAAGGAACAAAAATTACTGTTGATGATGTTTTGCGTTATACGTTTTTTACAAACGACTGTAACGAGGCCATTGGCAAGATTAACGTTGACGACAAACTTATAAAGTTTGAGTTTTTTATCAATTGTAATTACCAAGGATTAAAAATATCTAAGTCACTTCCTTGGGGAAAATCAAAAGCCTAATAATGGGCTGCTTTGAGCGATAACCAGACCTTAGCAACCTCACTATTATATTCAAATAAAAATGACAGAAATTATTAAAGCAGATAAAACTCTACGCACTAAATTACTTGTATTTGTGCTTATCATGTTATCTTTATCTTTATTTTTTCAGTCGGATATTTATTCAAACTTTATACGAGGTGATGTCCAAAACTTAACTAACGAGCAAGCTATTGAGGCATATTATAAGCTACTAGCCATTGCTTCGATTTTTAACCTTGCGTGGTTATTTGCATTAGTTACTTTTACTTTTTTTATGGTACGAATAGCTATTCGAGCAATAAGGGAGAGCAGATTCCCACCTTTAGACTGTAAAGTACCTGTTGATATAAAAGTAGTCGTTGGCAGAAAAGCTAAAATACAGGCAACTTTAATTATACTCAGCGTGTTCTTTCTTTTGCTTACACCACTCTTTATTTTTTCTTTTTTATATAAAGATTACAAAGTAATGTCAGATACTTTTGAAACACTAGATAATTTTCATGAAACTCTTGATGCACATTACTTAACAAAAATAAATGAGGCCCCTAACGATATAGAAAGTGTCCATTATTACTTTGAGCTTAATAAACATGAAGAAGCGATTGCTCTACTGGAAAAACTTATCTCTGAAGGGAGTGATAGAGCCTTGTATGCAAAATCGATTGAAAGCCTAGTAGGTGAGCTTCTGCCAAAAGATGTGACTAAGAGCATCGATACGCTAACTTTATTATGTGAAAAATACGTAGAACCTTGCCTTAGACTAGCTGTGCACTATAGGCAGAATAAAGATTACAATCACTCTCTGTCCTACTTTAATAAAGCAGCTTCAGGAGAGCATAAACAAGTTTTTCGAGAATGGAGATATTTGTATAATCGCCTGAATATGAATGACCGAGAAAAGCTTGATGAATACACTATCAAAATGAACCAGGCAGAGTCTTATCTATGTGATGAATTTTACTGCCTTACTCAACATTAAAGCTTAGTTTAATCACCGTTGATGGCAGAACTCGGCCGTACAGTTCACCTCGAAAATAGAAGAGATCCCATCCAAAACCATGATGGGATGACGGCTTAATTTTCTGATTTAGTTAATGACTCTGAATGGCACAAAGCTGCCGGTCAAGGCACATCGAAATTGAAGGAGATCCCATCCAAAAGCATGATGGGATGACGCTGAATTGTTTTAATTATTTGAGCGACTCTGTCTGGCACTTATCGGCCGGTCAAGCCACATCGAAACTGATAGAGATCCCATCCAAAAGCATGATGGGATGACGGCTTTATTATTCTGATTTTGTTGATGACTCTGTGTGGCACAAAACGGCCGTACAACGTCTTCTTATAACTTGAAGCGTCCTAATCACAAAGAATGGTCGCATGAGCACCTCTTTTCTAACTTTTTGCATAAATTCAAAGGGACAAGACGGCGATTCGTAATCCTTTAAACGCGACTAGGTCGTATGTGAAGGTATGGCGTGTCAGCGAGGTAGTTAATTGGAACCAGACAAAATGGTTATCACAACAATTTTAGCTGTAATGTTCGCAACAGTACGATTGGATTTAGCTCTTTAATCAAAACTGATCGAACACAGTAAAACCTATTTACTTAGAATGTTTCAGCACAACGATGCAATGTTATCAATGGTAGCGGTAATTAAGACGTGCATCGGTGCAAAAATAAAGGGCTATGAAACAATATTCATAGCCCTTTAAATATGTTTTTTTAGTCAAATTTGGCGATTTGAACACTAAGTTGTCGTTATTGCCATTGTTGCCAATGCGTTAGCTTGCGCGTTGGCCGGTAATACGTGTCGTTTAAGAGATGTTAAAACGCAGTTGTATCAGTAAAAAGACCAACTTTTAAGTCGGTTGCTTGGTAGATTACCTTACCGTCGACTTCTACCGTGCCATCGGCAAGACCCATGTAAAGTTTGCGTTTAATCACGCGTTTAAGGTCAATGCGATACGTTACTTTTTTCGCAGTAGGTAAAATTTGTCCGGTAAATTTAACTTCACCAACACCTAACGCACGACCGCGGCCAGGACCACCTGTCCATGCTAAGAAGAAGCCCACAAGTTGCCACATGGCATCAAGGCCTAGACAGCCCGGCATTACTGGGTCGCCTTTAAAGTGACAATCGAAAAACCACAAGTCTGGATTGATGTCCAACTCGGCAACAATTTCGCCTTTGCCAAATTTACCACCTTCCTCGGTGATTTTGACGATTCTATCCATCATTAGCATGTTGTCGGCTGGAAGTTTTGAGTTACCTTCACCAAAAAAGTCGGTGGTGCCGGCAAGGACTAAGTCTTGTTTGTTGTAAGCATTCTTTTGTTCAAACATGATAAAATTTTTCTCATCTTTTTGTTTACTGATCGGAGCTGTTAGCCACGTGACTAAAGGCTTGATCGGGAAAATCATCAGGCCAAGACTTTAGCGTACATGTGTACGCCAAACAATAAAAAAATGAAATTAATTGCAATTAATTTGGTTATCCGTAACCATATAACAAAAAATAACAAGAGAGCATGGTAATGGCTGATACTGGTACGACCAAAGTAGCGTTAAGTAACGCTGAAAAACAACAACGCTTTCGCGAGCGTCAGCGCAGCAAAGGCAAAAAAGAAGTACGCGGATATTTATCGAAAGAAGCGATAGAGTGCTACCAGCAAATCAGTGAGCAAACTGATTGGAACGACAGCACGATATTGTCAAATGCGATTCGCATTACCTATGCCGCCTACAAAAACGGTCAAATTGGTTTGCTCAGCAATTGGCTAAATCAACATAAGTTATAAGGGATTTTGAGTGATAAACGTTGTATTGGTTGATGATCATGATTTAGTACGCACCGGGATTAAACGCTTACTCGAAGATTCGAAGGCGATTAAAGTGGTCGCGGAAATGGCCACCGGCGAAGATGCGGTCGCGTATTGTCGTCAAAACGAGCCTGATGTGATTTTAATGGATGTTAATATGCCGGGCATTGGTGGGTTAGAGGCGACTCGAAAAATTTTGCGCTACAAACCGCATTTAAAGCTGATCGTGCTAACGGTACAAGCTGAGGAGCCTTTCCCAACTACCGTCATGCAAATAGGGGCGTCGGGATTTCTCACCAAAAATACACCGCCGGAAGAAATGATTCAAGCGATACGGGCAGTAAAGTCGGGGCAACGATATATCACCCCTGAAATTGCGCAAACAATGGCGCTATCCTCATTTAGTAAAAAAGATGAAAGCCCATTGGCCTCGTTGTCGGATCGCGAATTGCAAATAATGATGATGATAACGCGCGGAGAAAAGGTGGTTAGTATTTCTGAAAAACTGTCTTTGAGCAGTAAAACGGTGAATAGCTATCGCTATCGGATGTTTGAAAAGTTGTCGGTTAGCAATGATGTGGAGTTGACTCATTTAGCAATTCGCTATGGTTTACTGCGTACCGACGACGTGCAATTGAAACATGGAAAATAATCAAACAGTCTTTGACCATAAAGCGTTTTTGGCGAACGTCACTCATCAAAGTGGCGTTTATCGCATGTATGACGAACAGCAACAAGTCATTTATGTAGGCAAGGCAAAAGATCTCAACAAACGGTTGGCCAGTTATTTTCGCCGAGACGTTCCTAGCGTTAAGACTCGAGCGTTAGTTCAACAAATTCGCGCTATCGATGTGACCATAACCCACACCGAAGGCGAAGCACTTATTCTTGAAAACAACTACATCAAGAAATATCAGCCCAAATACAATATTTTACTGCGAGATGACAAATCTTACCCCTATATAGTCATCACAGCTCATCGCCACCCTAAACTAGGAGCTCATCGCGGGGGAAAGCGTGTTAAAGGCGAATATTTTGGACCATTTCCAAGTGCGGGCGCGGTGTGGGACAGCTTGCGTCTAATGCAAAAATTATTCCCCATTCGCCAATGTGAAGATAGCTATTATCGCGCTCGCTCTCGTCCTTGTTTGCAATATCAATTAAAGCGTTGCAGCGCACCGTGTGTTGATAAAATATCAGAGCAAGACTATCAGCAACAGGTCCATTTAGCGCGGCTGTTTTTACAGGGTAAAAATGAGCAGGTAATTTCAACACTGGTTGAATCAATGGAACGGGCCAGTGATAAACTCGCATTTGAGCAGGCGGCAAGATACCGAGATCAGATCGCGACGCTTCGCAAAGTACAAGAGAAGCAGTTTGTTTCAGGGACTACCGCTGAATTGGATGTGATTGGCTTTGCTCGTATAAAGAATCAAGCGTGCTTACACATCTTGTTTATTCGCGATCGCATGGTGCTGGGTAGCAAGAGTTTTTATCCGCTCATTCCTTCGGCCAGTTCAGATGAGGAAATTGTCAGTGCCTTTGTAACACAGCATTACTTAGGTGAAGATGTTAATCAGGGGAACATAGCGAAAGAGATCATTTTGCCATGTGCCATTGATAACAGCGTCCAATTACAACACCTGTTGTCAAAACAGGTGGGATATGAGGTGAAGATCGCCAGTAATGTGCGCAGTGAACGAAAACGTTATCTGACCTTGGCCAACACCAACGCAGACAATGCGCTGCAAGTTAAAAACAGTCATAAAGAATCAATGCAAGCGCGATTTAGAGAATTGAACAACGAGTTTGAACTGAATAAGCCAATTGAACGCATTGAGTGTTTTGATATCAGTCATACCATGGGGCAACAAACCGTAGCGTCGTGTGTGGTGTTTAATCCTGACGGCCCGTTAAAAAGCGATTACAGACGATATAATGTGCACGGCATAACCCCCGGTGACGACTATGCTGCCATGTCGTTTGCGCTGAATAAGCGTTACGGTAAAGTAAAAGATGACGATAAGCTACCAGATATTGTGTTTATTGATGGCGGTAAAGGTCAACTTGCCCGTGCCGAGCAATTCTTTGCTGACCTTGATTTACCGCATAGCCCTTTATTGATCGGTGTTGCCAAGGGAGAGTCGCGAAAACCTGGACTCGAAACGCTGATCATGGCAGGCTCTCATCAATTAATTAATTTACCTGCGACTTCGCCAGCGTTGCATTTAGTGCAACACATTCGCGATGAGTCGCACCGATTTGCAATAGCAGGGCACCGCGCGAAACGCGCAAAGGCGGCAAAAAAATCGACGTTGGAAGATATTCCTGGTATCGGCGCTAAAAAACGACAGGCGTTACTTAAGTATTTGGGCGGTTTACAGGAAGTTAAAAATGCTTCAGTCGACCAACTAATGCAAGTACCTGGTATATCGCAACAGTTAGCTAAAACCATTCGCGACTTCTTCAATTAGGATAATTATGACCATACCGTTACCAAGCGTACCCGTTGTCGATAGCACGTGGCTAGTAAAACATTTAGGTGATGAGCAATTAATTGTGATTGATGCAGTTATGGATAACATTGTCGGTATTGAACCGCGTATCT
Organism: Thalassotalea ponticola; assembly: GCF_041379045.1. Classification (NCBI taxonomy): domain Bacteria; kingdom Pseudomonadati; phylum Pseudomonadota; class Gammaproteobacteria; order Alteromonadales; family Colwelliaceae; genus Thalassotalea; species Thalassotalea ponticola. The sequence continues at coordinate 1,741,460 of NZ_CP166871.1, read as the reverse complement.
ATTCATCTTTATCGGTAATACCCAACGCAATTGCGGTGAATGTCGAGCAGCAGTTATGTGATAGACACAGTCCACAGTTACACGCGATGCCGACAACGGAGCAATTTAACGCGTTGATCCAGCATTACCAGATAAGCCGTGATGCCGTCGTGGTGATTTATGATCAACAAGGCATCTACAGTGCGCCAAGAGTATGGTTGACATTTAAGTATATGGGGTTTGACAACGTTTTTGTATTAGACGGCGGTTTACCCACATGGCTGGACAACGAGCTACCGGTCGTCGATAAGTACCGAACAAGCGACGCGTTCTCGGCGTTGCCTGTCAGTGCCCAAAGCAGTACGTTTGGTCGCAACATATTTTGCGCTAGCAAGCGCTCTGAGTTACTGATTGACAAACAGCGAATACTAACGGGTTTACAACAATCCGATGTTAGCCTTATTGATGTGCGTAGTCACCAACGGTTTTATGCACAGATTCCCGAACCGCGCGCCGGAGTGCGGCGAGGGCACATACCCGGCTCAATAAACATTCCATTTACCGATGTACTTGAGCATGGTCGATTTAAAGACAGAGACTCACTGCTCGAGTTATTCGATGCGCACATCGACCAGCAAAGCAGTGCTATTATATATTCATGTGGCTCGGGCATTACCGCATGCATTGTTATGTTGGCGTCAATATTAGTGGGTTATCACAACGTTTGCCTGTATGACGGTTCGTGGGCTGAGTGGGGGAGCGATCACGCGCTTCCTATCAATAGTTAGCCGGTAAATGCAAAAATGTTAAAAAGGTTACATGACAAGTGGCAAGCTTCATGTAAAATAGACAACTAAAACAAGCAGTTTAATTAATTTTATGTGGACAATACCTAACCATATCACCTTATTCCGTATTTTTTTGATACCAGTATTCATTTTTGTCTACTACATGCACGACATGATGCCAGATCAATTCAGTAAAAACTGGTCAAACTTTGCCGCGTTCGCTGTTTTTTGGGTTGCGTCAATCAGTGATGCATTAGATGGTTATCTGGCCCGTCGGTTAAAGCAATCAACACCGTTTGGCGCGTTTATCGATCCGGTAGCGGATAAATTGATGGTGACCATCGCATTGGTACTGATTGTTTCTGAATTTCGCAATATTTGGGTGACAATACCGGCGGTTATTATGATTGCACGGGAAATCGTGATATCTGCGCTAAGAGAGTTTATGGCCGACGTTGGAAAACGCGACCAAGTAGCCGTCTCAGATTTGGGTAAATGGAAAACCGCAACCCAAATGTTGGCACTTATGGGCCTAATCTGGCAGCCTAATTATCCTATTCCACTGGTGTTATTCGACGTGCCGTCTTCGCTAATTATTTACGCGGCTTGGTTTTTTTATTTCTTGGCTACCGTATTTGCGTTTATTTCGATGACTCAGTACTTACGCGCAGCAATGCCGGCATTGCGCGGTAATTAGCACCTTCTTAGCGCGCGTGTTAATGCGCGCGCACCAATAATGAATCGTTAAACGCCCGCTAAATAGGCCATGTGAGATGGTAAAAAATGACCGATAAACAACGCCTTTTAGCGAAAAAATCACCATGTTAGTCGATTTTTGAGCAAACGATAAAAAAATAAAATTTAAGTGTTGACTCATCAAAAGAACGATGTAGAATGCACAACCGTTGACAGGGAGTCAGCATGGAAAAGCGGCTGTAGCTCAGTTGGTAGAGCATCACGTTGCCAACGTGAATGTCACGAGTTCGAGTCTCGTTAGCCGCTCCAATTATTTAGATAAGGACATCCATCACCAGCTTGTTGATGTTATTGGCGGGTTGGCAGAGTGGCTATGCAGCGGATTGCAAATCCGTGGACCTCGGTTCGACTCCGGGACCCGCCTCCATTCTGCCCGGGTGGTGGAATTGGTAGACACAAGGGATTTAAAATCCCTCGTCTTAACGGACGTGCCGGTTCAAGTCCGGCCCCGGGTACCATTTCATCAACACATGGTGAGCGTATCACTTTATAAAGCGGCTGTAGCTCAGTTGGTAGAGCATCACGTTGCCAACGTGAATGTCACGAGTTCGAGTCTCGTTAGCCGCTCCAATATACAATGTACGCACTTTATGAAGCGGCTGTAGCTCAGTTGGTAGAGCATCACGTTGCCAACGTGAATGTCACGAGTTCGAGTCTCGTTAGCCGCTCCAAATTTATAACTACCTTTATTACAAAGCATTCGGCGTTATGCCCGGGTGGTGGAATTGGTAGACACAAGGGATTTAAAATCCCTCGTCTTAACGGACGTGCCGGTTCAAGTCCGGCCCCGGGTACCATTCATTGTTGAATTAACAACAATGTATTATATTGAAGGTACTGACTTTGTAATAAGAGTTTTATGAAGCGGCTGTAGCTCAGTTGGTAGAGCATCACGTTGCCAACGTGAATGTCACGAGTTCGAGTCTCGTTAGCCGCTCCAACATTTCAAAATATATTATGCGGCTGTAGCTCAGTTGGTAGAGCATCACGTTGCCAACGTGAATGTCACGAGTTCGAGTCTCGTTAGCCGCTCCAAATTTTTCAAAATGTATTTATGCGGCTGTAGCTCAGTTGGTAGAGCATCACGTTGCCAACGTGAATGTCACGAGTTCGAGTCTCGTTAGCCGCTCCAAACATTTTGTTAAATCATCACCAACGTGTTGATGTTATCGGCGGGTTGGCAGAGTGGCTATGCAGCGGATTGCAAATCCGTGGACCTCGGTTCGACTCCGGGACCCGCCTCCATTCTGCCCGGGTGGTGGAATTGGTAGACACAAGGGATTTAAAATCCCTCGTCTTAACGGACGTGCCGGTTCAAGTCCGGCCCCGGGTACCATTTCATCGACAGATGGTGATACAAAATTGACAAAGCGGCTGTAGCTCAGTTGGTAGAGCATCACGTTGCCAACGTGAATGTCACGAGTTCGAGTCTCGTTAGCCGCTCCAATTTATTACTACCTTATTACAAAGCATTCGGCATTATGCCCGGGTGGTGGAATTGGTAGACACAAGGGATTTAAAATCCCTCGTCTTAACGGACGTGCCGGTTCAAGTCCGGCCCCGGGTACCATTTGCTTTAGCAAGGTACTAGCTTTGTAATAACACCTCTATGCGGCTGTAGCTCAGTTGGTAGAGCATCACGTTGCCAACGTGAATGTCACGAGTTCGAGTCTCGTTAGCCGCTCCAATCCTCACGTCGCATTACATTGCTTATAACTTATCTTGGTCTGTCGTTTCATATTTAATTAACCACCTGCTGTGTTAATATCTGCTTTATCCACGGTTCTTATTCGATTGTTGCTTTTGTTAAAACAGACATTTAAAAAATACCATTTTTGACGTATGCTCTACTAATCAATAACTTAAAACTAGAGTCGTCTATGCACGTTATCTCAAAGACATTTTGTATTGCCTCGGTTGCGTTACTGTCAGCGTGTCAATCTGCGTATTATTCTGCGATGGAAACGGTGGGCCAGCACAAGCGGGATATCATGGTCAGTCGCATTGAAGATGCCAAAGAATCTCAACAAGATGCACAGCAACAATTTTCATCGGCTGTAGAACAACTGAGTGATTTAATAGGCTATGACGGTGGCGACTTAAAACAACAATACCAAATCACCTTAGACAATTATCAGCAGTCAGAGGATGCGGCAAACGAGGTCAGTGATCGCATTGAAGCGATCGAGGATGTGGCCGAGGCGCTGTTTGTCGAGTGGCAAAGCGAAATCGACCAATATAGCAGTCAAACTTTGCAGCGACAAAGCCGAGCAAAATTGACGGCCACGCAACGAAATTATCAAACGCTGATGAAATCAATGCGCCAATCAGAACAAGCAATGCAACCAGTACTAGCTGCTCTAAAGGATAATATGCTGTTTTTAAAACATAATTTAAATGCAAGAGCGATTGGACAACTGCAAGGGGAGTATACCTCGTTAAAACGAGATGTGGATGTATTGATCACACGTATGAACGAGTCAATTAAGCGTTCGCAGCAATTTATCGATGATATCGAGCAGCAATAAGTGGAACTTACCGCGAGTACATCGACTCAGACTACACAACAACGACACAAGCGAGGGCATTATGAAGTCACACTTTCTCATTATTTTATTAGCCGTTAGTTTTCTAAGCGCCTGTGCGACGCGTTACAAAGCGGACGTAGATTATAATCCAAGCTACGATTTTAACGCGGTATCGACGTACGCGATACTGGTACCTGCGACGGTGGATGCACAAGGCAATACGTCATTAAGCCCTCATGTCAGTAGTTTAGATCACGATCGTATTGTCAATGCGATACATCGCAACCTACAGGCTAAAGGGATGAGCGAAGCGCAACCTGACGTTGCCGATACCTTGATAAGATTTCAAATCGCCACAAAAGACAAGTCAAAAGTACGCACTTATAACACCGGTGTGTATACGTGTTGGCGCTGTTACGGCGCATACACCTATCCGCATATGATGCAACAGGTTGAAGTGAAAGATTACACTGAGGGCACGGTGGTCATTGATATGGTGGATCCAAATACCAATAAGTCCGTTTGGCGTTCTATTTTAAGTCATGCGATCAGTAAAAACGTTCCGGTAGAAGAAAAGCAAGCACGCATCCAACAAATTGTCGATGCAATGTTGCAAGAGTACAAAACATTGCCGTAATCAACGCTGACCTTGCTAGCGACGACAATACAGATACCTCATTAAGCACTAAACATTATCAGGACCAGTTTTATGGCAGAAGAGACCATATTTTCAAAAATTATACGACAAGAAATTGACGCCCCTTTGCTTTATCAAGATGAATTAGTAACGGCCTTTCGCGATATTGCACCAAAAGCTTCGTCACATATACTGATAGTCCCTAACAAGCTGATCCCAACGATCAACGATGTTAGCGCCGACGATGAAGCTGCGTTAGGGCGAATGATCACCGTGGCAAAACAGCTCGCCAAAGAAGAGGGTATAGAAAAAAATGGCTACCGTTTGATTATCAATTGTAATCAGCACGGTGGGCAAGAGGTGTACCACATCCACATGCACTTAGTTGGTGGTGAGCCGTTAGGCCCTATGCTTTGTATCTAGAATAGATCAATAGTGCACGTATAACATATTGATTAATATGTTATACGAATCAATATATGGAATACCGATTTGCTGATACCCTAGCGATCGGTTTTTTTTATATTGATGCCAGCCTGTACGCTGTTTGCTGATGTTAATTAGTAACACGAGGGCGAGATTTACTTGTTTTGATCAACAACAAATTGCTATCATTAGCCAAAACCAGGGGGTGTTATCACACAGTGATAACTGAGATGCGTAAGCAAACCCTTAGAACCTGAACCGGATAATACCGGCGTAGGAATGGTCACTGACATGTTGCATAATCGCGCAACATATTAATAGCGTTGACACTTCTTTTGCCGGATCTCACAGCCATAATAGAGAGATCTGTATGTCGAATAAAACAGCTTTAGCGGGTTTCATACTCACTAGTGCGTTACCGTTTAGCGGGTTGGCGCAGGATACCTTACTCACTAATGAAGACGATACTGCTAACACCAATAGCACGTTATCCCGTGTTGCTACTCCTGATTTACAATTCGAGTCAACCAATCAGCAAGCATTTGAAACTATCGTTGTTACCGGTGACTATCGGCGACACAGCTTGCAGCAAAATCCATCGAGTTTATCGGTTTTAAGCGAGGCTGATATCGATAGTCGCCAAGCGCAAAACTTAGACGAAGTGGTTATATCAGTGCCCAATGTCAATTTTGCGGGCGGTACCAATCGAGCTCGATATTATCAAATCCGCGGTATTGGCGAACGAAGCCAGTTTAACGAACCAATTAACCCTTCAGTAGGGGTGATCATTGATGATGTCGACTTTACCGGTGTTGGTGGTATTGCCTCGATGTTTGATGTTGAACAAGTCGAGGTATTCAAAGGGCCACAGGGTACCAAGTTTGGCGCTAATGCTCTGGCAGGAGTGGTCAATATTAATACCAATGATCCGAGCGATAGCTTTGAGGGTCGCCTGCGATTAATGCTTTCCAATTTTGATGGACGCGCCCTAGGTATGGCTATATCTGCACCTATCAATGAGCAACTCGCATATCGAATGGCACTCGAACACCATCAAAGCGATGGTTTTAATGTCAACACGTACTTGCAAAAGCAAGATACCAATCGACGCGACGAGTTGACCGGTCGGGTTAAATTTCGCTACCGCGCAAGTGACGATTTAACCGTTGATCTCGCCGGTTTTTATTTTGATTTTAACAACGGTTATGATGCCTTTAGCTTAGATAACACGAGAAAAACGCTATCAGATCAGCCGGGCTTTGACCAACAAACGTCGAAAGCGGCGCGATTGAAACTCAATTATCAGGGATGGTCTACTGGCGATGCAGTTGTGTTGTTGAGTCATGCCGATTCTGATATCGATTACGGCTATGATGAAGATTGGTCTAATCCTTTACTCTGTGAGGTGTTTAACTGTCTCGCCCCTAGTTACTCGTCAACCGACTATTACTTTCGACAAAAGCAACTTACCAGCGCCGAGTTTCGTTTGTTATCGAAACCGAACAAGAGACTGTTTAATCAAACCACTGATTGGTTAACAGGGCTGTACTATCGAAGTGAGAATAATCACTTGCTGCGACAATACAGTTATGCAGAAACAGATTTTTACTCGCAGTATGACACTGAATCAACAGCGCTGTTTTTTCAATTAGACAGTTATTTGAGCCAACGATTAACGTTGACCACCGGATTGCGCATTGAACAACGAGATCTCAATTACGGCGATTCAAATGCGTTATATGAACAAGATAGTGAATCCATGCTTGGCACAAAACTGGTGCTGGCTTATACCCTTAATCAGCACCTGTATTACCTCTCGTATAACCGCGGCTTCAAAGCTGGGGGGGTCAATACCGATGGGACGTTGCCCGATCCATTGCGTCGCTTTTCAGCAGAGCAAGTCGATAATGTAGAGTTCGGTTTAAAAAGCCAATGGTTTGATGGTGATGCGTACACTCGCATTGCGCTGTTTCATATGAATAGAAGTGATATGCAAGTGCAAACGTACGATCAAATCAGTCGACCAGATGGCAGTGCCGAATTTTTGTCTTATATCGATAATGCAGCATCAGGTGTGAATCAAGGGGTTGAACTAGAGCTAGGGTGGAGTGTTAACAATCAATTGACTTGGTACGGGGCACTAGGCTATCTCGATAGTTATTATCAAGATTTTATCAGCATCACAGGGATAGACTTAGACGGGCGAGAGCAAGCACACGCGCCAAACTATCAATTTAGTATCGGTGTCAATTACGATCTCAGCGATCGCTGGTTAGTTAATCTCGGTATCGATCATCGCAGCGACTTTTATTTTTCTGATTCGCACAGTGAGAAATCCACAGATATGTTACTGTTAAATGGCTCTGTTACCTATACCTATGGTGATAGCCGAGTAAAATTTTGGCTTAAAAATATAACCGATGATGTCTATCAAACCCGTGGTTTTTATTTTGGTAACGATCCTCGTGATGGATACCAAAACAACAGTTATTACCAATTCGGAGCACCGCGTCAGTTTGGGGTCAGTGTAGACTATCAGTTTTAGCACCAGAAAAGACAACCAACCTTGACGGCAAGCGTCGTCAACGTCAGTTTATATGTTGAGGAATAACAGATGATCGCGTCAATTGATATCAGTTTGTACCCGTTAGCAATGCAGACCTATGAGGCTGAAATTTGGCAATTCATTGATCGCTTGCGTTCAGTTGACGGCTTAAAGGTAGTGACCAATGGCCTGAGCACGCAGGTTTTTGGCGACTATGACTTAGCAACAACACACGTGCTTGAGGCTATTAAGCAGGTTCATCAACGAACCGGTAGTGCGGTGTTTGTGGTTAAACTTTTGGCCGGTGAAGTCGCTTTTGAGCGCCCGCACCGAGACGTAGGCTGATGGATATACTTGCAAGCACCATCGGCTACTTTGCTAACGCACCGTTTTGGGAGTTGGTGGCAGTAGGGCTGTCTATTGCCTATGTTATTCTAGTGGCTCATAACTCAATATGGTGCTGGCCAGCAGCGCTGATCAGCACGTTCATTTTTACCGTTATCTTTTACGATGTCTCGCTGTTGATGGAATCATTGTTAAACGGTTATTACATGGTTATGGCAGTCTATGGTTGGTATTGTTGGCAACGCTCGAGTCAAGTAAACCACGGAGAGAAAATCATTCGTTGGCCGCTTCGTCACCACCTGGTGCTGGTGTTAGCGTTGTCATTACTGAGTTTGCTGCTCGGCTGGTACATGGCTAACTATACGCAAGCAGATTTTGCCTATTTAGATACATTTACCACTGTATTTGCCATGGCGACGACGTATTTGGTTGCAATAAAGGTATTTGAAAATTGGTGGTATTGGATCGTTATTAATACGGCTTCGGTGTACTTGTACCTGCAAAAAGGGCTCGAGCCAACAGCGTGTTTGGCGATGTTTAATATCGTCATGTGCTTTATCGGTATCTATCGTTGGCACAGTGCGTATAAACTTCAGTTGGCACCTGGCAATGGAAGCTAAAGCCAATACATTATGCAAGTGAGAAAGGTCGACATGTCAATCTGGTACCACGCCGAGAACGCGCGGCCAATATTAAAAACTTTGCTCGCTCATGCCAATGACGTTTCAGTTTTTAGCGACGGGATTTCTCACAACAGCTATCGTATTGAGGTTTCGCCAGAGACCATAAACAAAGCGTTAAATAAGGTGCTAAACACTGGGGCAGATAAGCAATTAAATAACTGCAACCCAAGCGACCTGCAAACTGAATTGCACCGTCTGCTTGTCAATCTGACTTGTGCTATCAATCAATCTAAACCAACACCTGAAAATCGCGTAAATCTTGTGGTGAAAGTGTATCATCCGGTCGACAGCATGGCGCCATTATCGTTATGGCAGCAGGCAAGCCATGCAGACCTAGCACCAAAAATTTACTATCACAATTTTCAAGAAGGCGTTGTCATCAGTGAATTCATTGACGGCGTCAATCTAAATCGCAGTCAGCTTAGTGTCGAACAGAAAGTAAGCGCAACAGTGGCGCAAGTTGCTAGGTTACATCGCCTCAATTGCCAACTATCGCCATTAGACATCCCTGAACTCACAGAGCAGTTAGCCTTGTCCGCTCGCGGTGGTTTACGCCGTATTAACAAAACGCTAGGCGATGTAACAACACGCGCAACACAATTGGTGTCAACACTCGATAATCAAGTACATCGCTGGGTTAGCTGTCATGGCGACTTAAACTTTAACAATGTGTTATCGACGGACAGGTTTTGCCTTATCGACTTTGATTGTGCGGTATCAGCTGAGCCTGAGTGGGATATCGCGATGATGATTGCTATTAATGATTTGCCGCAAAAATACATTGTCGCTAGTTGTCACTGCTACAACCAACAAAAGTTACCGATACAACCGACTGTCACCGCAGAAAAAGTTACGCGTTACCTTGATATTTGTCGTTTAATCAACGGCTTATGGTTCTTGTCGGTAAATGACGAACAACTGCGTCCAAAGCAGAGACGCTGGGCGCATAGACAGATAAAACAAGCACTTACACTTTGGTAAGGGCGTTTTTTTGCGACAAAGTACCATCACAGTGAGACTAACGGTCGTGCGTAATGAGTACTGCTGACGGATAATAAAGCTATATGTGGCTGACTGTTTAGCGTATGTTTAATTGGCAAGAACTCGTAGATAATCGAAATCGTTTTTTTTGGGTATTACACATCAGTGGCTGGGTGGGTTTTGCCTTAGTGCATTACTTGGGCTCGCTACTGCACGACCTTCGCGATTTGTTCACCTGGGTAACCGTACTCAGTGCCTATGCAGGTGCCATTTTTTCGTTTCCTTTGCGCTACGTTTACCGTTATGTATGGAAAATGCCACCGTGGAAAATTGCTATCTGCGTGATCGTTTCATCGTACGTAGCCGGTGTGTTGTGGCAAGTGGTTAAAAATATCACCTATTGGGAAATATACAAACACGGCTGGCGTCCAGACTTTATCCTGTATTACACTCAATCGAGCTTGTGGTCTTTCTACATCATGCTTTCTTGGAGTGGTTTGTACTTTGGCATCAAGTACTATCAAATGTTACAAGCCGAGAAACAAAATGTGCTTAGTGCCAACAACATGGCTAACCAAGCTCAATTGAAAATGCTTCGCTATCAACTTAATCCGCATTTTTTATTCAATACGTTAAACGCTATCTCGACCTTGATTTTAATACGTGAAAATACCACGGCAAATGCTATGGTTACGCGCTTGAGTGACTTTTTACGCTATTCATTGGATATGGATCCAATGAAAAAAGTGACGTTAAAGCAAGAGATAAAAGCACTGGAATTGTACCTTGATATTGAAAAGGTGCGCTTTGAACAGCGGTTAAAATTACAGTTTGAAATCCAGCGCAGTTGCCAAGATGCGCTGGTTCCGAGCTTACTGTTCCAACCGTTAGTCGAAAATGCGATTAAATACGCGATTGCGGCAAAAGAAGAGGGTGGAACCATTTCATTGAAGGTGTCTCGCTTTGCTAATGATTTACTGATAGAGTTGGCGGACGATGGTCCAGGTGCAGAAATTCACAATGGCGAACTATCTCGAGAAAAAGGGGTCGGTTTGGTAAATACGCGAGAGCGTTTAGCCACATTGTATGGCAAGGATTATTCCTTTGTGATCAGCGATAATGTACCATCAGGTGTAAAAATTAATATTCGCATTCCTTTTGAGCATGAACAAGAACATGAGTAAGGTATTAAAAACATTAGTGGTTGATGATGAACCGCTGGCGCGTAAAGGGTTGATGGTAAGACTCAATGAACTAGCCAATATTGAGGTGGTTGGTCAATGCAGTAACGGCCAGCAGGCTGTCGAGCAAATTAAATTACTGCAACCGGATCTGGTGTTTTTAGATATTCAAATGCCTGGCTTAAATGGCTTTGACGTTGTCGCCCGATTGAACGAGGAAAATATTCGCTTACCGATGGTCGTGTTTGTTACTGCCTTCGATCAATACGCGATTAAAGCGTTCGACATCCGCGCGATAGACTATCTGCTCAAACCGGTTGATAGCGAGCGATTAGCAAAGGCAATTGACAATGTAGAGCAAGCGTTTGCATTACAATTAGCAGAGCAACATAAAAACCGGCTGTTGCATTTAGTATCGGATGTCACCGGGCATGATAGTCAACAAATTCTCAAAGACCTCGCCACGAATACGCCGGTGACGATCAATGAATATGCTGAGTCACTGCCAATTAAAGACGTCGGTGAAACCACCTTGGTGCCAACCAAAGATATCGTCTGGATTGATGCCGCCGGCGATTACATGTGTGTTCATACCCACAGTGAAACGCACATCTTGCGCAAGACAATGAAAGAGTTAGAACAACTATTAGACCCTCGTCACTTTATTCGCATTCATCGCTCTAGTATCGTCAATCGACATTTTATCGATAAGTTTGGCAATAATGCCAATGGCGAATACTACGTGGTGTTGACCAACGAAAAAGAAATCAAAGTGTCTCGTAGCTACAAAGACAAAGTGAAACAAGCTATTTTGGGCAGCTAACTTCCCCCACGGCGAAACGGACAAACTTACATCAAGTGGCTTTTAGCCAGTTTTGCAATGTCTAATACCGACTCTTGAGCGGCGAGTAAGGCTTTATTTACCGTTTTTTGGTGAGCTACGGCTTGAGTTAACGGTATTTGGCAGGTTTGTCGATTAGACTCACCGATCATAATTAACGTTTTGTTGTCGATTACCGCTTCGACAGCACCAATTCCCAGTTTAGTCGCCAGTATTCGATCTTTTGCCAACGGTGCACCTCCGCGCTGTATGTAGCCAAGAATACAAGGCGTGCAACGAATATTGGCGTAGTTAGCAAGATCTTCCGCGAGTTGGCTTACGCCACCTGGCCACAGGTTTTCGGCAGCAACAATAAGGTAACTACTCAAGCCTCGCTGTTTTTTACACAACGCGATGTGTTCGGCTATCTTTTGTAATTCTTTACCTGGATTTTCAAAGTTTTCAAAGGTGATAATTTGCTCGGCAGCAGAGGCTATTCCCACATTGAGCGCCAAAAATCCACTGTGGCGGCCCATGACTTCTATAATAAAAATTCGCTCAAATGCATCGGCGGTATCGCGAATTTTATCAACCGCTTGTATTGCCGTTTCCACCGCGGTAGCAAATCCGATAGTGTGGTCAGTACCATCGATGTCATTATCGATGGTTCCGGGTAAACCAATTAATTGCCCTGTGTAGTAGTGACTCAGTTTAAGCATACCGTTAAACGAACCGTCACCACCTATAACGATCAGTGCGTTGACATTAAGGTCGTGTAGGTTGTTGGCCGCTCGCTGTTGGTTTTCAGCGGTTTTGAATTCAGGGCAGCGGGCGCTTTTCAATATTGTTCCCCCACAATGAATAATATCTCGTACCGTACTTTCGTCGAGATCAATATACGTTTTGTCGAGTAAACCATAAAAACCATGGGTAAAACCGATCACCCGAAAGCCAGATTGCAATGCGCTTAATGTACAGCTGCGAATAGCGGCATTCATCCCAGGCGCGTCGCCACCACTGGTTAGAATACCTAATACAAATGGAGTGTTTTCAGACATTTACGATCCGCCACCTTAACTTACTTTAGGCTAATAGTAGCATGTGAATCGACAAATAAAAAAGCCATGAGTAACACTAGGGGTAGTTGACCTTAACGCAGAGTCAAACACTTTTAGTCTCAACTAGAGGGGGGACTGGCTATGTACGCGTTCCTCATATAGCGGTCTCATTTGGAGTGACCAGATGCCGGTTATTCCACTTTGCTACTACAACAAATAGCTCATAGTCGAAACTACAAACAAAGAGTTAACACGCGGTAATAGGGGTGATACAAAAAAGGATCTAGCTATGTAGATCCTTTTGTTCGGCTTGGTGTAGACTTTGTATCGTTGCGTTACCCAATTGCTCTAGCAGGCAATGAACCAATCGAATTAGCCTCGTTTACACCTAAACCGTAAGTATTTTAATGGTATTAGTCGCACCAACTGTTTCCATCAAGTCGCCATGGGTAACAATTACCTGGTCACCTGCTTGCAACTCGACAATGCCACTGGCCTGAACAGCACTAATAATATCTTTGCTCAGGGTTTTCTCGGTTGACTCAGTAGAATCAAACGCGACAGGGTAAACACCACGATAAATCGCTGATTTTGCCAATGTTTTAGGGTGTCTTGATAGAGAGAAAATCGGCAGGCCTGAGGTAATGCGCGACATTAATTTTGACGTCATACCTGACTCGGTTAACGCGATTAATGCTTTAACACCGGTTAGGTGGTTGGCAGCGTACATAGCAGCCATAGGAACGGTTTCAGCAGCACTGTCAAACATTTCATCTAAGCGATGTTTAGAAATATTAACTGAACGATGCTTTTCTGCACCGATACACACTTGACCCATAGCCTTGACCGTTTCAACTGGGTATTTACCTGCTGCGGTTTCGGCGCTAAGCATAACGGCATCGGTTCCGTCTAGAACAGCGTTCGCAACATCCATTACCTCAGCACGCGTTGGCATCGGTTGAGTGATCATGGTTTCCATCATTTGGGTTGCGGTGATCACCACGCGATTGAGTTGTCGACTGCGCGCGATAATGTGTTTTTGTTTGCCAATCAGCTCGGGGTCGCCAATTTCAACGCCAAGGTCGCCACGGGCAACCATAACCACATCAGATGCTTTGATGATTTCATCGAGGACTTCGTGATCGTTGACCGCTTCTGCGCGCTCAATCTTTGATACCAAGCGCGCATTACAGTTGGCTTCGTTGGCTAATAAGCGTGCTTCTCGCATGTCGGCAGCGTCGCGCGGAAAAGAGACCGCTAAAAAGTCAGCGTCGAGTTTAGCAGCCAACTTGATATCTTCTTTGTCTTTATCGGTTAATGCGGCCGCCGATAAACCACCGCCTTGGCGGTTGATGCCTTTATTGTTTGACAGAGGACCACCAACGGTCACACTCGTATGGACCTTGTTGCCGTCGATAGACGTCACTTGTAACTGAACCCGTCCATCATCTAATAATAAGATATCGCCTGGGCCAACATCATTGGGTAGTTCTTTGTAATCAATGCCCACCGCGTGTTGATCGCCTTCGCCTTTGCCCATATCGGCATCTAAGGTGAACGTATCACCAATTGCTAGGGTTACAGGGCCGTCTTTAAATGTTGATACGCGAATTTTTGGACCTTGCAGATCACCGAGAATGGCAACATACACGCCAAGCTCTTTGGCAACTTGACGGACATTGGCTGCACGTTGGATGTGATCTTCGGGCGCACCGTGAGAGAAATTAAGACGAACAACATTAACACCTGCCTTAATAACGTCTCTAAGTACATTTATGTCATCTGTTGCGGGACCTAAGGTGGCAACAATTTTGGTTCTTCTGGGCATGATTAAACCTATTTAAATTATTTGTCATTACGCTCGTAACGCGAGCTGCGAAGACTGTCTTTAACTTTCTTTAAATTATCTCGAAACTTAGAGCCACGTCGAAGCGTAAAGCCAGTGGCTAAAATGTCGATTAATGTCAGTTGCGCAATACGCGATGCCATCGGCATATATAAGTCGGTATCTTCTGCAACTTCAGGTGATAAGACAATATTACATTCTTTTGCTAGCGGGCTGTGCTCATCAGTAATACCAATAACAATAGCATCATTTTCGCGGGCTAATCCGGCTATTTCTACCAAAGGCTTGGTTCGTCCAGTATGTGATATGACGACCACAACATCACCTTGACGAGAATTAATCGAACTCATGCGCTGCATTAAAATATCGTCAAAATAGACGACGGGCACATTAAATCGGAAAAACTTATTTTGCGCATCATGAGCAACAATTGCCGAAGCTCCCAAGCCAAAGAACGATATTTTGTTGGCTTGAGTAAGTACGTCGACCGCGCGATTAATTAACCGTGGGTCGAGGCTTTTACGCGCCATTTCTAAATTCGCTAATGTGGATTCGAATATTTTATTGGTGTACTCTTCCGCCGTATCGCTCTCGTCGACGTGCCGATTCACATAAGGGGTCCCGTTCGCTAATGACTGCGCTAGATGCAGTTTAAAATCGGGATAGCCCTTAGTATCTAGGCGACGGCAAAAACGGTTAACGGTTGGCTCACTAATATTTGCTTGTTTTGCTAAAGAAGCAATACTTGCATGTATAACCTGAGCAGGATTTGCTAAAATAACTTCAGCGACTTTGCGTTCAGATTTACTAAAAGAGTCAAACTCGTTGGTTATTTTTTCTAAAATATTCATTTTAGTTAGACCTCACGGGTATCTTGTATTGAGTATCGTAAACTCGTAGCAAATCGATTATGACCCTACACTGTTAACACTTTTGAAATAAACAGCTTAATTATAGGTCATATTTCGATTAATTATTTTTAATGTAACCTAAATTATTTTTACATAGATACATAGCTTTTTGTAATAAAATTTCACCATATAACAAAAAACAAAAGGTTTTTGTTCAAAGAATAGTCAAAATGCGTAATTTTGATTACATAATAGTCAATTACATCATGTTTAATAGGGGGTTAGGTGCTGTAATATAATTACAATTAGAGCTTTACCTAGCCCGTTAAAATGTTTAAATTAATACGAGATGTAATTTAATTTCACTGAAATCAGAGAATCTTTTCTATGACACAGTCAAATGTGATGTCGGCAGAACAAATCGTTTTATTTGGTGCTGCTGGGGATTTGTCAAAACGCAAACTGTTTGCAGCTTTGTACCACTTGTTCAACGAAGGCCTGTTGGTTGACAACGTCAATATCATTGGCGTGGCTCGTCTCGATATGGATGATGCCGGTTTTCAACAATTCGTTAAAGACAATCTAACCACCTTTATTGGTGACCAACTCGACGATGAGGTGGTAAATCAATTTATCACGCATTTCAGTTACGCCAAGCTCGATTTCTCCGATGTCAAAGGCTACAAGCGCTTGGCGAAGATGATCCGCAAAGACAAGTATGTGTTGTATTACTTGGCAACGCCACCGAGCATTTATGGCATGATTGCCGATGGCTTAGAAGCACAAGGGTTAAACAACGACTATGCGCGCGTCGTTATGGAAAAGCCTATCGGTCATGATTTGGCGTCGTCTAAAGTCATCAATGACTTAGTCAGTCGTCATTTTGAAGAGTCGCAAATATATCGCATTGACCACTACCTTGGTAAAGAAACCGTATTAAATCTCATTTCATTGCGGTTTGCCAATTCACTGTTTAGTACCAATTGGGATCACACCTGTATTGACCACGTGCAAATCAGCGTCGCCGAAAGCGTCGGCATAGAAGGGCGCTGGGGGTTCTACGATGATACCGGCCAAATGCGGGACATGGTGCAAAATCACCTGCTTCAAATACTCAGCTTACTGGCTATGGAACCGCCTACTGATTTATCGTCAGAAAACATCCGCGATGAGAAGCTCAAGGTTATTAAAGCGTTGCGTAAAATTGATCGCAGCAATGCCCATGAGAAGACAGTCCGTGGCCAATATACCAGTGGCTATTTAAAAGGTGCACCAGTTCCGGGTTACTTAGAAGAGGAAGGTGCTAACGTCAACAGTCAAACCGAGACATTTGTTGCCATTAAAGCCGAGATTGATAACTGGCGCTGGGCGGGAGTGCCATTTTATTTGCGCACTGGTAAACGCATGCCATGTAAACACTCCGAAGTGGTTATTTATTTCAAACATCAACCACACAACATCTTTGATAACAGCTTTTCACAACTGCCACCGAACAAACTCACCATACGTTTGCAACCGGATGAAGGTGTTGAATTAACGGTAATGAACAAAGTACCAGGCATCACCAAGGAAATGGAAATTAGAGAGGCAAAACTCGACTTGAGCTTCTCTGATTTTAACAATGACTCACGTGTGGTCGATGCCTACGAACGTTTAATGCTCAGTGCCATCAATGGTAATTCAGGCTTGTTCATCCGCCGTGATGAGGTCGAAGCATCATGGGAGTGGGTAGACAGTATAATGGATGCGTGGGCATCGTCTAACGAAGCGCCTAAGGGCTATGCTTCGGGCTCATGGGGACCAGTAGCCTCTATTTCGCTGATTGCCCGCGATGACAGAAATTGGGACGAATAATGATTAACAAACAAACTTTTCCATCGCGACAAGCGCTCGATGCTGCTTTCGCTAAACAGGTCGCGTCACAACTGACCAGTGCGATTGAAAAACGCGGTAAAGCAACGATTGCTTTTTCTGGCGGCAGTACGCCAAAAGGCTTTTTTGAACAATTGTCACTGCAGCCAATAGAGTGGCAAAAAGTTACAGTGACCCTTGCCGATGACCGTTGGGTTGATACCGAGCACAGTGATTCAAATGATCGCCTGCTGCGAGAAAATTTATTAACCAACAACGCTGCACAAGCGACGTTATTTTCGCTGGTTGAAAACGGTCCGTTTACACCGGCGGTTCTCGAACAAAAAAATACCGAATTAAACTCAGTTTTGCCACTTGATATCGTTATTTTAGGTATGGGTGAAGATGGCCATACCGCTTCAATTTTCCCGTGTTCTGAGCAAGTAGAGCAGGGGTTAGACAATAGCAATGCGCCGGCATTGATGTTGGTAGAGCCGACTACGGCGCCTTATCAACGCATCACCTTTAACTTCCCAGCATTGATTGCTGCACAACATTTGTACTTACACATAGTCGGTGAGAATAAGTTGACGGTGCTCGATAAAGCGCTGGACAACGAGGATGCGATGACCATGCCTATTCGCGCCTTTCTTCATCATCCTGACAAAACAATCGACGTTATTTGGGCGGAATAATTATGGTTAATCCAAAAATACACGCAGTTACTGAACGCATTATTAAGCGAAGTAAACAGACCCGAGCTAATTATCTAGCCAAGCTCAACAAAGCAAAATCTGAAAAAGTTCATCGTTCAGCACTTTCATGTGGTAATTTGGCGCACGGTTTTGCCGCCTGTTCGAAGCAGGAAAAAGGTATTTTAACCGGCTTAAATCACAGTGATATTGCCATCGTATCGGCTTATAACGACATGTTGTCAGCGCATCAGCCTTACGAAACGTACCCTGCTATTATTAAACAGGCTGTCAGCGATACCGGTGGTGTCGCGCAATTTGCTGGTGGTGTTCCGGCGATGTGTGATGGGGTGACTCAAGGTCAACCCGGTATGGACTTGAGCTTGATGAGTCGCGATGTTATTGCAATGTCTAGTGCGGTAGCGTTATCTCATAACATGTTTGACGGTACCTTAATGCTAGGTATTTGTGACAAGATCGTACCCGGTTTATTGATTGCGGCGATGACCTTTGGTCATCTGCCTACGGTATTTGTCCCAGCCGGACCGATGCCTTCAGGTTTACCAAATAAAGAAAAGGCGCGCGTGCGCCAGCAGTTTGCTAAAGGCGAAGTTGGTAAAGATGCGTTACTCGAAGCTGAGTCTGCATCATATCACAGCCCTGGTACGTGTACTTTCTTTGGTACCGCAAACTCAAACCAGTTGGTAGTCGAGGTGATGGGCTTACACTTACCTGGTGCGTCATTTGTTGCGCCAAATACACAACTGCGCGAAGAACTTACCAAAGCGGCAGCGCGTCAGGTAACGCGACTAACTCAGCAGTCGGGTAACTACCAACCGGTTGGCGAAATGATCAATGAAAAGTCAATTGTTAATGCGATAGTGGCACTACTAGCCACAGGCGGTTCGACTAATTTGACCATGCATATCATCGCCTTTGCAAAAGCGGCTGGGATCATTATTAACTGGGATGATTTTGCCGATCTGTCTGATGCGGTACCGTTAATCACTCGTATTTACCCCAATGGCTTTGCCGATATTAACCAATTTCAAGAAGCCGGTGGTATGGCTCTTCTATTTAAAGAGTTAATCGGAGCAAATCTTCTGCATCAAGACGTTCAAACCATTTGTGGTCCTGGACTGGACAAGTACACGCAAGTACCGACACTAAAAGATGGCAAGTTGGTGTGGGTTGATGGACCAAGTGTATCTGGTGATGACGAAATTATTGCAACCGTTGAACAACCGTTCAAACCCGATGGCGGTTTGCGTTTATTGGCAGGTAACCTCGGTCGAGCCGTATTAAAAACCTCAGCGTTACGTCCGGGTACCGAAGTAGTAAAAGCACCGGCGATTGTGTTTGAAGACCAGCACGATTTGGAAAAGGCGTTTAAAGCGGGTGAACTTGAAAAAGATTTTGTCGCTGTCGTTCGTTTCCAAGGCCCGAAAAGTCGCGGTATGCCAGAGTTACATAAACTAACCCCGCCACTGGGTGTGTTACAGGACAAGGGTTTTCATGTCGCACTGTTAACTGACGGTCGCATGTCGGGCGCATCGGGTAAGGTACCGGCGGCGATTCATTTGGTACCAGAGGCCTTAGATGGCGGACTGATTGGCAAAGTTAAAACGGGCGATATGATCCTACTTAACGGTGAAACGGGTGAGTTAACCTTATTAGTTGATGAACAAGAACTAGCGAATCGAGAGCAAGCGCATTTTCAAGCGTACAGCGAGCACTCAGGTATGGGTCGAGAATTGTTTGGCTTTATGCGCAACAATTTAAGCGGCGCAGAAACTGGAGCTTGTTCTTTATTTTCAGAGGAGTTGTAAGATGACCATGGACGTAATTAATGTTGTAGCTGATATAGGCGGTACCAATTTACGCGTCGGAACCGTACTTGAAAACGGCGATATAACCGACTTAACGCTGTATCAGTGTGAACAGCACCCGAGTTTACAAGCGGTGCTGGAAGCGTATTTTTCTAGCCATGATATCGATAGCTCAAAAGTAAACGCGTGTTTAGCTATTGCCTGTCCGGTTGATCAAGATCTGATCAAAATGACCAACTTACCGTGGCAGTTTTCAAAATCTGAGCTAAAGGCAGACCTTAAGTTAAATCGCTTATACGTGATTAATGACTACACGGCCATCGCTTGGGCGGTACCATTTTTATCGGATCAACAAAAAGTAAAAATTGGCGGCGGGCAATCACTTGATAAACACCCCATTGCCATTTGTGGGCCAGGTACCGGTCTAGGTGTAGCCAACGTTATTTGGGGCAACGACCAATGGATCAGTGTTGGTGGTGAAGGCGGTCATGCTGACTTTGCCGCAGTTGACGAAACCGAAATTGAAATTTTGCGCTTCTTGCAAAACAAGTACCCGCGTGTGTCATACGAGCAAGTTCTGAGTGGTTTAGGTATCGAGCAAATTTATCAGGCGCTATGTCATATGAAAGGCGTTGACGCCGAAGCGTTTAAAGCGGCAGATATCTCAGCAAGAGCACTTGAAAATCGTTGTGACATCTGTTTACAAGCGCTAAATCAATTTTGTAAAACCCTGGGTAGCTTCGCCGGTAATATGGCGCTTACTACCGCAGCGTTTGGTGGTGTGTATATAGCCGGTGGTATTGCGCCGCGCTTTATCGAGTTTATCCAAAACAGTGAATTTAGAGAGCGCTTTGAAGCCAAAAATCGCTTTACTGAGTTTAACAAAGGTATTGCAACGTACGTGATCACTGAAGCACAACCAGGTGTTTTAGGAGCCAGTGCCTACCTTATCCAACAGAATCAAAATGAGGCCTTATGAGCGTGACGAATACTTGGCAAACTCAGCCACAAGAGGTTTTTGCATTGGGACCGATCGTCCCAGTGTTGGTGATTGAACATATTGAAGATGCGGTGCCTATTGCTAAAGCACTCATTGCCGGTGGGATTAACGTACTCGAAGTGACGTTGCGCACCGAAAATGCACTTGATGTGATCCGTGAAATAGCAACGCATATCCCTTCAGCGATGGTGGGGGCAGGCACAGTAACCAACATTTCATTGTATCATCAAGCGGTAGATGCAGGAGCTAAGTTTGTTATCAGCCCTGGCTTAACGAAAGACTTACTTGTGGCGGCCAAAGAGTCAACGGTTCCATTAATACCTGGCATTGCGACTATTTCTGAATTGATGACCGGTATTGATGCAGGCTACGATCACTTTAAGTTTTTTCCCGCCGAAGCTATCGGTGGTACGAAAGCGATTAAGTCGATTGCAGGCCCATTTCCAGATATCACATTTTGTCCAACAGGGGGCATTAATGTCGACAACATGGGCAACTATTTAAGTTTAAATAATGTTGCTTGTATTGGTGGATCGTGGTTGGTGCCAAGTGACGCGGTTGCAAACAAAGACTGGCAGCGCATTACGGATATAACCAAAGCGGCGGTGGCTGCTGCGAACAGCTAATAGCTATTGCAGGTTAAGTAGCACTGAACGAGTAATCGCAACGCCGACAATTTTTGTCGGCGTTTTGTTTTTTATCAAGGCAGGAGATGACCATTGTTGAGCGCTAAACTGATGAGAGCGGTAAATGGTCGATAATATTATTTGAGTACTCGCTAAGCTCGGCCGAGCATAGTAAAATTAGCACATTGTGTTTATTAGGAAATATTAATTATGTCTATCCCTCCATGTCCTAAGTGTGATTCAGCTTACGTTTATCAAGACCAACAAAACCTTGTGTGCCCAGAGTGTGGTCACGAATGGAATCCTAAGGATGTTGCCGATGACGATATCCTTGATGTGAAAGATGCCAACGGAGCGCAACTTGTTGATGGTGATAAAGTAACGGTTATTAAAGATCTAAAAATAAAAGGCAGTTCCAAAGTGATTAAAATTGGCACCAAAGCGGTGGTCAGAAGGGTGTTAGATAAAAAAGATCACGAGCTAGATTGCAAAGTCGATGGCATTGGCGAAATGATGGTAACAGCGAAATTTGTTAAAAAGGCCTAGGGCGTGTTGCCCTTTGTTGGTATTTTCTTCATTGAGCTATTTTTTGCAATAGGAAACAAGAATAAGCGACGTTTGCTTATTAGGTTCGTATGGCATAACCATACATCTATCGTTGCGCCTTGATTCAATTCCGTTTTATTCCAGCGTTGTTTATACCAAAAAGGTCATCAGACCTTACACACAATCAGCACTGTTCTAATGTGTGAAATAAAAAAACCTTTGCCAAACTATCTGGCAAAGGTTTTTTTACCGCTAACACGTGCTTTTAGCAAGCAAAGCTCACTGCAATAACCAAGCTCAATAATTGATGGCCAGCACGCTGTTTTCGAGGTTAGCCTAAGTGTTTTAGCTTACCGCTTCATCGTAATTAGCGATGTGCTCTGCTAAATCTAATACCTTGTGCGAATAACCCATTTCGTTGTCATACCAAGAAACCAGTTTGACAAAGGTGTCGGTCATGGCAATACCGGCTGTAGCATCAAATACGCTGGTGCAAACTTCGCCAACAAAGTCGTTTGAGACTACCGCATCTTCTGTATAACCAATAATGCCTTGGTAATCGCCTTGTGATGCTTCTTTCATCGCTTGGCAAATTTGCTCATACGTCGCAGGGGTTTTTAGGTTTACGGTTAAATCGACTACTGACACATTTGGGGTTGGTACGCGAAATGCCATACCGGTGAGTTTGCCGTTTAACGATGGGATAACTTTACCAACCGCTTTTGCCGCACCAGTAGAGCTTGGGATGATATTTTGTCCCGCTCCGCGACCACCACGCCAGTCCTTTGAGCTTGGGCTATCAACCGTTTTTTGCGTAGCGGTTGTCGCGTGGACGGTAGTCATTAAGCCGTTTTCAATACCGAACTTATCATTTAATACTTTTGCAAGTGGTGCAAGACAGTTCGTTGTACACGAGGCATTTGATACAATGTCTTGCCCTTTGTAATCGTCAAAGTTTACGCCAGCGACAAACATTGGTGTGTCGTCTTTAGACGGAGCCGACATGATAACTTTTTTGGCGCCTGCTTCAATGTGCTTACGAGCCGTTTCGTCAGTTAGAAATAAGCCTGTCGATTCAACAACAATCTCAGCACCAACCTGATCCCACTTAAGGTTTGCCGGATCGCGTTCAGCTGTGATACGCACTTTGGCTCCGTTGACAATTAAATTATTACCGTCAACTTCTACTGTGCCGGAAAATCGACCGTGGGTTGAATCATATTTCAACATGTAGGCCATATACTCGATGTCAATCAAGTCGTTTATCGCGACAACCTCAACGTCGTCGCGTTCAAACGCTGCACGAAACACTAGACGGCCGATGCGACCAAAACCATTAATTGCGATTTTTTTCATTTGGAAAATCCTTTGAAATGAACAATGTAGTAAAATTACAACATATAAGAATTTTTTCAACCATTAATCGCAAATAACTGTAATTTTATTAGATTTATAAAAAATTATTTGCCATTATTACAAAGTGCCTTTGTTTGTGGCACAATACGCGCAAAATAACACGTCAACTTGCGAAGATTTGCTAAGCTAACAGTATAGTCCATATCGGACTGATTGATAATCGAGCGATAGCACAGAAGATTTGTAACCTCGCTGTACAAATATCTGCTTTACTTCGCATCATCTATGGAAACTATATATATGTCTGAGAACACGTCTAAGTGTGATATCGGTTTTGTTGGTTTAGGTGTTATGGGTAAAAACCTAGTCCTAAATCTAGCCGATAATGGCTATAAAATTGCAGCATTTGATCTAGACTCTGAGAAAGTAACCGCTGCGATGGCGCAAGACGTTGCAGAAAATGCTACAGGCGATGCGCGCGTCATCGGTTGTTCGTCATACACCGAGTTATTATCACAACTTAAATCTCCGCACTTGATTGTTTTATCTGTACCGGCTGGCGCCGTAGTGGATCAAGTGTGCCAAAACCTTATTGGAGCGGGTATTCACCCTGATGATATTGTTATCGATACGGGAAATAGTTTGTGGACAGATACTGTAGAGCGCGAAAATAAGTACAAAGACAACTTTATTTTCTTTTCATCTGCGGTTTCGGGTGGCGAAGTAGGAGCGCGCTTTGGTCCGGCGTTAATGCCAAGTGGCTCACCATATGCGTGGACTCGAGTGAAGCCTATTTGGAGTGCGATTGCCGCTAAAGTCGATGCGCAAACAGGCAAGCCGATAGAGCGTACTAAACCGGGTGAAATTGTAACTCAGGGAGAGCCTTGTGCTGATTACATCGGTCCTGCGGGTGCTGGCCACTATGTTAAAATGGTGCACAATGGTATCGAATACGCCGACATGCAAATTATTTGTGAGGCATATCACGTATTGCGAGATGGCTTAAATCTAAGCACAGACGAAATCGCAGATATCTTTGCTACGTGGAATCAAGGGGTTCTCGATAGCTACTTAATGGAAATATCGGTTGAAGTATTGCGCCATAAAGATAGCGAAACCGGCACGGCACTTGTTGATTTAATTCTCGATAAAGCTGGGCAAAAGGGCACCGGTTTGTGGACTGCGGTTAGCTCGCTCGAAGTGGGTTGCCCGGCACCGACGATTTCGCAAGCTGTATACGCGCGTTCCATCTCATCGTTTAAAGAATTACGTGGCGATACTTCGCGTAAACTGTTACCTCCTGAAGAGGTTTCTCTGACAGAAGACGAGAAAAAGCAAGTTATTGAACAGCTTCACGATGCCTTATACTGCGCTAAAATTTGTGCGTATGCGCAAGGCTTCCAACTGATGAAATTAGCCAGCTTAGAACACAACTGGGATCTGAATTTTGCGTCGATTGCAAAAATTTGGCGTTCAGGCTGTATCATTCGCGCCGCGTTCTTACAGTCGATTACAGATGCCTTTGAGCGTAATCACAAGCTTGAAAATTTATTGCTTGATGATTTCTTCGCTGGTCAATTAAGTGATTGTCAGCAAAACTGGCGTTTAGCTGTTGCGCGTGCAACGATGATGGGTATCCCTGTTGGTGCGATCTCAGCGTCGTTGAGTTATTACGATTCGATGCGTTGTGCGGTTTTACCTGCTAATCTATTACAAGGGCAACGTGACTTCTTTGGCGCACATACATTTGCTCGTGTTGATAAACCTGAAAATCACAAGTTCCACGTTGAGTGGACACTGCCGGGTCGTCCCATTCGCAAAATTTAACCAATAAGGCATATCTCATGGCAGCGGAAGATAAATACAAGTCAATTTTATCCGAGCAAGCTTATGAGGTATGTCGATTAGGTGCAACGGAAGCACCTTATTCTGGTAAATATTACGATCATTGGCTAACAGGCACCTATCATTGTGCCTGTTGTAACACGCCGCTTTTCTCTTCCTCTGCTAAATTTCAGTCACATTGTGGCTGGCCTAGCTTTTTTCAAGCGTTGCCTAACTGCATCAAGTATGTGGATGATTATTCGCATCATATGATTCGTGTTGAGATCAAATGTCAGTGTTGTGACGCTCACTTGGGCCACGTATTTGACGATGGGCCAGAGCCAACGTTTAAGCGCTATTGCGTAAATTCATTGAGCTTACAGTTTATCGCCGCACCCGATGGCGATCCCGATTGATAAATTCTGTATTCATTCAAATTTACTCTAATTCAATAGCTTATGGCAGATAAGCAGCAATCATAGTCATCTTACTGTGTAAGCTTTTAGTCTTTGTTACCTGTTATACAGGATAAAACAGGATGTCTTGCTCAGTTATTGACCACATTATGGAGTGCGCTAATTATTTTTTCGAAATAGTTATGTTGGTAGTAGCGAAAGCTTTCAGTATCCATTACAATGGCGGCGAAATTTCAGTACTCGGTAATAACAATAATAAGCCGTGGTACCCAGTAAAACTTATTACAACAACATTAAAGGTACGCTAATGACTTCTCAACACGAGGAAATCTACCAAAAGAGCTGGCAAGAACGCCAGGACTACGCTGAAAAAATGCAACCAATCATTGGTCAGTTATACCGAAATTACGGTGTCGAAGTGTCGGTGTATGGGCGCCCACTGGTGAACGCGTCAGCGATTGATATTATCAAAGCACACAAGTCTGTAGGTATTCATGAGAAAAGCAAATTGCGTTTACGTGAGAGTTTTCCATTTTTAGAAGCGCTTAGTAAGATGGAATTGCATCCAGCGAGTATCGACATTGGTAAACTGGCGTATCGTTACTTATTTCTCGGCGCAGCCAATGCATTGACGGTTGACCAATATTTAGAAAAAGAATTGGCACCGATCAAAGAACAAGCTTTATCTGAGCCTCGCGATGTGGTGTTATACGGCTTTGGCCGTATTGGTCGAATCTTAGCGCGCTTGCTTATTGATCGTACCGGTCCAATGGCACATCTGCGCTTACGTGCGATTGTTGTTCGTCCAGGTGGGGAAGGCGACTTAGAAAAACGCGCGTCATTACTGCGTCGCGACTCAATTCACGGTGCTTTTAACGGCAGTATCTCGGTAGACCAAGAGCAAGGTGTTATTCGTGCTAACGGTGCGTACATTAAAGTCATTTACGCAAATTCACCAAGCGAGATAGACTACACTGAATATGGTATCGATAACGCATTAGTTGTTGATAACACAGGTATTTGGTCTGACGAAGCTGGCCTAGGTCAGCACCTTGAAGCGAAGGGCGTAAGCAAAGTTTTATTAACTGCGCCAGCCAAAGGCGATATTAAAAATGTTGTCTACGGTGTAAACCACGAGAGTATTGAGGAAAATGATCACATTGTGTCGGCCGCATCGTGTACCACAAATGCCATCACCCCGACGCTGAAAGCGTTGAACGATGAATACGGTATTAAAAGTGGCCACGTCGAGACCGTTCATTCGTATACAAATGATCAAAACCTTATTGATAATTACCACAAAAAAGAGCGTCGCGGGCGCAGTGCACCGCTCAATATGGTTATTACATCGACCGGTGCGGCTAAGGCAGTTTCAAAAGCACTACCGGAATTACACGGTAAGTTAACTGGTAATGCCATTCGCGTACCAACGCCTAATGTGTCGATGGCTATCATGAACCTAAACTTGGAAAAAGCGACGACTCGTGACCAGTTAAACGACTATTTACGCGGTGTATCATTAAATTCGCCATTACGTGAGCAGGTTGATTTTACCGCCTCAACAGAAATCGTCTCGTCTGACTTAGTGGGATCGCGTTTTGCTGGTGTTATTGATTCACAAGCAACCATCGTTGACGGCGACCGAGCGGTACTTTATGTGTGGTATGACAACGAGTTTGGCTATAGCTGTCAAGTGGTCAAGTTAATGCACAAATTGGCCGGCTTGAACGTGTTAAACCTACCAATAAAATAACATCGGTTGATGTTTTAGTACGTAATCTACTAAAACACTATTGAAAAAAAACGATTGTAATGTGATGCCGTTTGCGTAAAGTAAACGGCATCTCTATTTTTAGCGGCCAAGGCTTGCGCAGACAAAATGTCTGTGCGTAGCGGCGCTGTTACGGGCAACCGTCGATGTTCAAATACAATTCGAATCACTTTAAAAAACTGGCATACATAGTGTTGCAGTTGGCAATAATTATCGCCATTTTTAATGGTGTATCGGCCTTCAAGCAGCGTCATATGCTATCAACCGATGACACACAGGCCCGTCAATTTCGCTTACTCGATATTCACTATCAGCCTCGTGATATCATTAGCCCTGATGCCAACAAAACCACCCTCGTTTATTTCTTCGCTCCGTGGTGTACTATTTGCCACCTAAGTATTGGTAATTTAGAACGCGTTCATCAACGCAATGATGCGCTTAACATCGTTGCCATAGCGCTTGATTACCAGAGTAAAAACGACGTAGATCAGTTTGTCGAAAAACACGCGTTGAGCTTTCCAATATTGCTCGGCAATGAACAGGTGAAGCAGGCTTATCAGATCTCAGCATACCCAAGTTATTACGTACTCGATCCAAATGGCGTGGTTTTACATCGCTCGATGGGTTATTCAACCGAGCTCGGTTTGTATTTGCGCAGCTTGTAGCGACATACGTTGGATGTTCAGTCGCTTGTAGCAACAATAGATAGGCTATTTAAACTGATCTTTTTAATGACCAGTCTTCTTTCTAGGCCGTTTGTTGTGTAAACTGATGCCACTTTCAATTGATGAAAAGACTATAACTATGCAAATTACAGCAAATTTTGATAGCGGTAATATACGCGTTATCAAAGCCGAATCAGCCGATGATATTCAATTAGAAATAAAGCACGATAATCAATCAGAATTTTATCAATGGTTCCACTTTAAATTACATAATAATGATCGTTGTCAGCACACCTTAAAGATCACCAATGCGGGTCAGTCAGCATATGTGCAAGGGTGGGATGATTATCAAGCAATGGCTTCATACGACCGCCATACGTGGTTTCGAGTGCCAACTGAATTTGATGGCCAAAACCTGACGATAACGGTGACGCCTGAATGCGATGCCATGTATTTTGCCTATTTTGTTCCCTACAGCTATGAGCGTCATCAAGACCTTATCCACCAAGCGCAAATGCACCCAGAGTGTCAATTAGACGTTTTAGGTCAGACTCTAGATGGCCGTGATATGAGCCTGCTAAGAGTCGGAGAGCCCGCCGAAGGCAAAATGCACGTTTGGGTGACTGCTCGTCAACACCCTGGTGAGACGATGGCAGAGTGGTTTATGGAAGGCTTTATCGATCGTTTACTCGATGAAGACGACGGTGTTGCGCGTTCGTTGTTAAACAAAGCGGTTTTTTATCTCGTGCCCAATATGAACCCTGATGGCAGTGTACGTGGACATCTAAGAACCAATGCGGCAGGAGTTAACCTGAATCGCGAGTGGCTTGAACCGTCAATGGAATCAAGCCCTGAGGTGTATTTAGTTACTGAAAAAATGCATCAAGTGGGTGTTGACATGCATCTCGATATTCACGGTGATGAGGCATTGCCAGTAAACTTTGTCGCCGGTTGTGAAGGTATTCCATCTTACGATGCACGCCACAAAGCGTTAGAAGATAAATTTAAGCAAATTTTACTCGCCATTACTCCGGAGTTTCAGGATACCCGTGGCTACGACAAAGACGAGCCGGGCCAAGCTAACTTAACGGTTGGCTCTAACTGGGTTGGTGAAACCTTTAAATGTTTAGCGTATACCGTGGAAATGCCATTTAAAGACAATGACTTACTTCCTGACCCTGTGGTCGGTTGGAATGATAATCGTTCCGCACTATTGGGGCGCGATTTCTTAACCGCTATTTATCACGTCATTGACGATTTGCGATAGCGATTAAAGCGCATTAGTAAACGGCTAATGCGCGTAAAAATAATAAAAAATGCAATTTAATTTAATAACATTTTAGGGGTATCGTTTTGCTTGATTTAGTCAATATGCTAAATAGCATTATTTGGAGTCCTGCGCTGATCTATCTATGTCTCAGTGCTGGATTGTTTTACACGTTTCTCACGCGCTTTGTGCAGATCCGCTATTTTCGCGAAATGTGGCGCTTATTACTTTCAGGTGAAAGCTCTAACAAAGGTATTTCATCATTCCAAGCGCTAGCCGTGTCACTGTCGGGACGCGTTGGTACTGGTAATATTGCCGGTGTTGGTGCCGCGATTGGCTTTGGTGGACCTGGCGCCGTGTTTTGGATGTGGGTGGTAGCGTTCTTCGGTGCAGCCACCGCTTATATTGAATCGACGCTTGCGCAGATATACAAAGAAGAGCACGACGGCCAATACCGCGGTGGTCCAGCGTATTACATTGAAAAGGTACTAGGACAAAAGTGGTACGCGTGGTTATTTGCGATTGCAACCATCATTGCAACAGGTATCCTGCTACCAACTGTTCAATCAAATAGTATTGGTAATGCCGTGGAAATGGCCTTTGGTACCGGTCCTATGATCGATACCGCCATAGGTACATTGAGCTCTGCCAAAATATTATCGGGTGCTGCGATTGTTTTACTGCTTGGCTTTATTATCTTTGGTGGGGTAAAGCGCATTGCCGCGTTTACGCAAATTATTGTGCCGTTTATGGCACTAGCCTACATTATTATTGCGATGGTGATCATTGCCTTAAACATCAGTGAAATTCCAGCGATTGTAGCGCTAATTATTGGCGATGCATTCTCACCTATGGCCGGTTTTGGCGCCGCCATTGGTTGGGGGGTGAAACGCGGTGTTTACTCAAATGAAGCAGGTCAGGGCACTGGTCCTCACGCTGCCGCAGCCGCTGAAGTAGATCACCCTGCACAACAGGGCTTAGTTCAAGCATTTTCGGTGTATGTTGATACCTTATTTGTGTGTTCAGCAACCGCATTTGTTATCTTAATCACCGGTATGTATAACGTGCACGGCGTTGGCGATACATTTGTGGTGCAAAATCTCGCCGCAGACGTGGCTGCGAACAGCCCTGCATTTACCCAAATGGCGGTAAACAGTGTGTTTGCGGGTGTCGGTAAACCGTTTATCGCATTGGCGTTGTTCTTCTTCGCCTTTACGACTATCTTAGCGTACTACTTTATCGCTGAAAATAACGTTGCCTACATCAAGCGTACGTTTGATGCACCTGGTTTAATGACGCTACTTAAAGTGGTTATTATGACCGCAACGTTCTACGGTACGGTGAAAGCTGCAGACATTGCTTGGGGGTTAGGCGATGTTGGTGTTGGTTTAATGGCTTGGTTAAACATTGTTGGCTTACTGATTATTTTCTTTGTTGCCAAACCGGCAATCAAGGCACTAAAAGATTACGATCGCCAACGCAAACAAGGAATTAAAGACGTCACCTTCGATCCTAAGAGTCTCGGCATTGAACATGCCGAATTATGGGAAAAGAAACTTTCGCAAAATAAATAATAGAAAAACGCCCCAAGGGGCGTTTTTTTTTGTAAAATTAGCACCTGTTTTTCATTCATAGCCCGTTTGGCTATGAGCCGTTTGAATAAGGATACGCCATGGCATTAATTGATTGTCCAAGTTGTAACAAGCGCATTTCGTCGAAGGCTCCTGTCTGCCAACATTGTCATACCGTACTTGATGGTACCTCTGACGAGCAACGCAAATCAATGCAACAAATGGCACGTATACAAAAACATCAGCAACTGATGACCCATTCTATGTTGGCAATGTTACTGTTTTGCGGTGGCTTTGGTTTTATGTTTTGGGGCGATCACCAACCACACTCTTGGCAATATACCTTATCTGCTGGGACGACCGTTGTCGGTTTTGTTTGGTATGTAGTCACCCGTGTGAGAATTTTGTGGGCTAAGCGCAAGTAAAAAGAGGTAAACAGTGGATCTAAGTAATGTAGTAGAAAACATGACCAGTGACATGTACGAGCGATTAAAGCACGCAGCCGAAACTGGTCGCTGGCCAAATGGTACTGTTGTTGAACAAAGTCAACGCGAATCAGCGCTGCAACTATCAATGGCCTATCAAGCAAAGCATCTCAACAGCGATGAAATGCTTACCGTGGGACAAAACGGTGAAATTGTTCACAAGTCAAAAGCCGAGTTAAGAGCCCAATTTAAAAAGCCGAGTAACGCATCAGATAACAACATCAACGCTGATGACATTGCTCGCTTTACCGATTTGTAAACGGTGCATTAAAAACAAGGTTGGCTAACATTCGACATCAACTTGGGCCTTCTCAACAGACTAGCCGTCGTTGCGAAGGCTAATGCCAATACCTTTGCGATTGTCTATCAGACTGGCACGAAGCACATTCGCTCTCTCGTTTTGCGCAATCTATTGCCGGCAATAAAAGCGCACTCACGCCACACCTAGCAGCAACAAATATTACCGGATAATAATTCTTTTTGGGTATCTAACCCTATGAAAAGTATGTTATGTTTGCTCATGCTAGCCTCCACTATTGATTAT
Source organism: Thalassotalea ponticola (assembly GCF_041379045.1). Taxonomy (NCBI): domain Bacteria; kingdom Pseudomonadati; phylum Pseudomonadota; class Gammaproteobacteria; order Alteromonadales; family Colwelliaceae; genus Thalassotalea; species Thalassotalea ponticola. Next base: position 1,709,593 of record NZ_CP166871.1, on the reverse strand, counting down.
CTAGATTAGCTATCTAACAAACCAATTATGACTTGTGCTTTAAGCTCGCTCACGATTGGAGTCTAGTCGCTCGTGGGCTGTCATTTCGTTTATGAGTCAAGGAGTTGACGTGAAAAAGTTGTATTTTTTAGTTTTTTTGATTTATTCACCGGTAAGCTCGTCGTTAGAGTTTGAAAATTCTCTCGGAGTTGGGATTAAATACGGTGGAATATTTGGTTATCAAGCTAACATTTCTGAGCAAAAACACAATTTCCGGTGTGCTATGGGCTTTTTTGGCTACAACTGTGGCTATGATTATAAATTGATAGAGAATGTTTCTCTTGGCGCGACAACGGGCGTACTATCAAATCTATTTAGTTTAGCTAAATATCACAGTGTTAATATGACATATCACTTCTCAGGCGAATACACACAAGGGTGGAATATCAGTCTCGATGCGGGTATGTCGAGGTGCTCTAAGGATTGTCTGGATGACACAGATTACACAGAGGACACAGAATACTCTGGATTTGCAGCAGTAAGTTTAGGCTACTCATTTTAAATAAACACAGGTCCAGCCAATTAACTGCGGGTCGTTAATTTGAACAAAATAATCAGCGGAAATAGAAATAATGAGCGAAAGCTGGGACGATTACGCTCAGTGCTGGGACAGCAATGAGACAGTAATCTTATATAGCCACAAGGCTTATGAATCTTTGGTCAATATTGTTGATTTAGATGGAAGCAACGTATTGGACTTCGGCTGTGGGACAGGTCTGCTTACTCAAAGAATATCCGAACATGCGAACTCAGTCGTCGCACTTGATCCTAGTGAGAAAATGATTTCAGTTCTTACAGATAAACACCTTCCCAACGTCAAAGTAATAAACAGCGAGCTCACTCAATATTTGCTAACTTGTACTGAAGGTCTCTGTGGTAGTTTCGATGTCATCGTCGCTTCATCTGCATTGGCTTTTGTTTCAGATTATCAAGCCACGCTCAATCTGTTAAAACAGTTGCTAAAAAAGGGCGGTTTATTAGTTCAGTGGGACTGGTTGAAGGATAATGATGAACCTGGTATTGGCTTCTCAAAAGAACGGATTGAGCTAGCTCTAAAGCAAGCCGGATTTTCAAAATATAGTACATCGGTACCATTTTCAATGGAAAGTCCTGGTGGCTCAATGCCTGTTATCATGGGTATAGCTGAGCATAGCTAATTACGTGCGAACGCCTAATTTTCCGCTGAGCAAGACCTTATATGCAATTAAGCCTCGAGGTAAGGGTTTCAAAATTTTATATGACGAATAATGTAATAATAAGAAAAGCAGATGAAACTGATCGCGCTTTCATATTTTCGCTTTCACCGAACCTAGCAGAGGTCGCGAAACTAGACTGGCATACAGATAATGATATTCAAAAAATGCAGGAGAATTATATTTCACAGATGCTTGGTGAGACGTCGACCCCACATACAACGTTAATTGCAGAGTCTAATAACATTGCTCTTGGCTTTATTCATGTTCGTACTCGCTGTGATGACATTACAGGGGAAGTTTGTGGAACCATTCCACTTCTGGCGGTATCGCCTAAATCGCAAGGGTTAGGTATCGGCAAGCTGTTAATGGCATCCGCTGAAAAATGGGCTAAGGAATTGGGCTGTCGCTTGATACATCTTGAAGTATTTGCAAACAATTCAAGGGCAAGTAACTTTTATCATAGCCTCGGTTTTAAGCCTGAAATGGTTCATATGATTAAGACTTTGTGATGTTGTTTGCACTTAACAAGTGATTAAACAGGGCGCAGCAAGGGGCTTGTTATCTTTCGTTGTCAATTTTAGTCACCTTTTTTACCGTTGACTAGGCGTTGTGAAATACTCTCGAATGAAAGTTGTAATTAATGAAAACAAATATTTAGATCGATTCATTGAACTCAATGAACAGTGGATTACTAAGTACTTCGAGCTTGAAAAATCTGACTATGTACTCGCTAAAGATCCTGAACGCATAATTCGCTCCGGTGGTTATATTTTATACGCGTTTGATAATGAAAAGGTTGTTGGCGTTTGCGCCTTATTTAAAGAGAATGAAGGCGTATATCAACTAGCGAGGATGGCCGTTTGCCCAAAATACCAAGGTCAAGGTATCGGTGAGGCGCTGATGAAGGCCGCGCTTGAACTGCTCAAAGATATCAATGCAACGTCTGTCAGGTTAGTGTCAAACACACGGCTAAAATCGGCAATTAACCTATACAAGAAGTTTGGTTTCAATGTTGTTTCCTTAGGACAGCATTCTGAGTATTCAAGAGCAAATATAGAAATGAACCGTCCTGTTTGACCATAACTCCCTCGGGTAACAACAAGCTCTAACAACAGTTCTAGAGCCGGCGTTGACGAGCCTTGAGCCGCAACACTTGTGCTATCGGCGTGATGATTTGCGCTTGAGCACGGTCTCATTCGTTAAACCGCGTTTTATCTCGACTCTTCTTACTAGGTTTTTATGCTCTCGTCTGTCCGTGTTATCGCCAATTGCTCATACTCGGTGGTATTAGCCGTAGCTAACCGCCAATCTGTCTAAGTCACAACATTAATTTGGTATTGTTTTCACTTCGGATCGGTGTTCAAATTAAACGCGATTTTGTGTAGCGCTTAAGCCATCAAGTATGATGATGTGGGTAGTCTGTATTGGCTCTATCAGAGCTGGTAAGTTCGCTAATAACATCTCTTTATTCAGTCACGCTAAATATCGAACATACACTTCAACGTATATACACCAACAATCACCGTAGCCTTGCCATAAAGTAACGATTCAAGCGAGCGTAGTTATATAAGATCACGCAACAGCGCAGAGCAATAGGGGTGTTATCACTGTCTATTGAAATAAAAAACGGGATGTCAAACATCCCGTTTTGTTGTTGGTTTATTCACACACAAACTAATATTGCGCTTCACATGTTAAGCAGAATGAGTAGATACCTTTTGGATCGTTAAGTTGGTTAACCTGCTCATATTCATTAACCAGTTGCATAATACGCTGTTGCAATGTCGGGTTTGAGGTCGCCTGTTCGAACAGAGTGTGCTCAGTAGGTAACAAAGCTTGTGCATTTTCAAATAAATTGCGTAAGAATTGCTGACGCGGACTTAACTCTTTTTCAATCAGCAATACGTCGAACTTATCTAAACCCGCCTTGTTGGCTGCCGCGTCAATCGCATCATCTAAGTCGCCGAGTTTATCGACTAAACCTAGCTCTTGTGCCTTAGCACCTGTCCATACGCGCCCTTGAGCTATTTGGTCAACGTCTTCAATACTCATATTGCGGTTTGTTGCGACCAAGTTCAAGAACTCTCGGTAACCGTGTTCGATACCAAGTTGCAAAATCGCGCCAATATCTTCGGGAAGAGGGCGCGTTACACCGATACCCGCAAAGTCAGTGGTGCCTATACCATCGGTATGAACACCTATTTTATCAAGTGCTTTTTCAAAGGTCATAAACATACCAAATATACCAATAGAGCCAGTAATGGTATTTGGCGATGCCCAAATTTCGTTAGCCGAGGCTGAAATCCAATAGCCTCCTGATGCGGCGTAATTAGCCATTGACGCAATAACCGGCTTGCCAGCAGCTTTTATTAATTCAACTTCTTGTCGAATTATTTCAGATGCATAAGCGCTGCCGCCAGGACTGTCTACGCGAAGAACAACAGCTTTTACTTTATCGTCTAAGCGAGCTTTGCGCAGTAGCTTAGCGGTTGAGTCACCGCCAATAGAACCTGCTTTTTGATTGCCGTTTAAGATAGTACCTTTAGCGACAATGACCGCCACTTTGTCGGTTAATGGATTAACCAATGGAACGCTGGGTTTAACCGTTTTTAAGTAATCTTTAAAGGCGACTTGACTAAAGCTATCGTGGTGTGAGCTTTTGCCAACTTGATCAATCATCTCTAACCGTATCTGTTCACGCGTTTTAAGATCATCAACTAACTGGCTTTGTAACGCGTATTTGGCAAAACTGCCGTCTGCTTTTTGCAATTTGCTATACAATTGACGTGCCGTTTCATCAAAGCTGGCGACATCAATTTGTCGATTTTTAGCAATATCTAATTTGAAGTTTTGCCACAGTTGCCCCAACCACGCCTGATTCGCTTCCTTAGCGGCATTCGACATGTTATCTCGGATATACGGCTCGACCGCTGATTTATAGGTGCCGACTTTGAATACGTGCTGGGTAATATTTAACTTGTCTAACGCCGCCTTAAAATAGGTGCGATAACGACCAAAGCCTTCCAACATCACGCCACCTTCAGGGTTCATCCAAACCTTATCGGCGTATGACGCAAGGTAATACTGGCTTTGATTAAAGTAGTCACCAAAGGCTATCACCGGTTTACCCGACTGTTTAAACTCGTTTATCGCGTCGCCAATAACCTGTAAGTGATGTAATCCCGCTCGTTGTATGCTCTGAGGATAAATAACGAGTGCCTTTATACGCTCGTCACGTTTCGCTTCGTCGATAACTAACAAGAGATCGGCTAGCAATACTTCAGGGTTTTGCTCTTGTTGACCAAGTGCTTCTTGCATGATTTGATCGGCAGGATCAATTTCTTGTTTTTGCTCAACAATATCGCCTTTGGGGTTGAGTACCAATGCAGTTGAACTGTCAATGGCGATTGTTTCAGCATCGCGGGTAAATATATTGATCAAGAAAATGATAAATATAAGAAATATTAAGTTCAAAAAGATTTTACGTGAGGTATTTAAAATCGCCCACAAACCTTTAAAGAACCGTTTAATGACACTTGGCTTTTCAGTCATACTTCCTCTCATATAGCATAAAAATCATAGAGATATAGTTATTATTGGTTGTTATCTTAATATACACGTATGTCGTTTAAATATCTCTTTTTCACCGCGTTTATTAAAAAATAGTTACAAAATATTGTGACTTGTGTATTTTCAAGTAGTTAGGGCTGATGTTGTTGGCTGTATATTTTGCACAAACTTGGCGACACTTGGTGCGGTTCGCTTGTATGGAATAACCATAGAAGTATCACTGCGAGTTGATTAAATCCCTGTTAAGTCAAACAAAATCTATAGCAAAAACGTTCAACAAACCAGAGCTTCTACTAGACTGATGTTATTTGGTATTAAATCTTTACATGGAACTAGGCTTATATGTTATCAATCTACCGTGCGGGCGTGTCGTGGTTACTATCTCTAGACGCTATACCTGCGTTACTCATTCGGTTGTTTTTAGCACCGGTTTTTATTATTGCGGGCTACAACAAATTACAGATTAGCAATAGTGACCTCACGTGGTCCGAGCGTTTGCTAGCCGATCCGGATATTGTTCAATGGTTTGGCAACAGCGAATGGGGTCTGGGACTGCCATATCCTGAAATATTGGCTAATGCAGCTGCCTGGACTGAATTTTTTGGTGGCTGGTTGTTGTTGGCGGGACTCGCTACGCGGTTTGTCTGTATCGGCTTGATGATTACTATGATCGTCGCAGCAACAACCGTACACTGGCATAATGGATGGTATGCGATTACGCCAACTAATTCGGAAACAAGCTCGGCCAATGTTTTGGCTTGGCTGGGCAGTGACCATGCTAAAGATTCGTTGGCAAATAGCGACGCGGCGGCGGTTCGGCTTGAGCGGATCAAAAGTATATTAAACGAGCATGGCAACCCTGATTGGTTATTTGAAACGGGTAATGTGGTGCTACTCAACAACGGTATTGAATTTGCAGCCACATATTTTATTTTACTGTTAGCGTTGTTTTTTATTGGTCCCGGTAGGTGGGTCAGTGTCGATTATTACCTTTGTTCGAGTACCTCTAAAACGACAGGCGAGACATGATTGCTGGTTTCACACATACTCTAACGTGATTTTAACCAGTTAAGGTCGTCTCAACATACGGGGTTTGGTCGGTAGCAAACTTGCCAAACAGCGCATTTATACCAACAATAAAGTATAAATACCCTAAAGTTAGGTTCATAATCATCATGTTACAACGGCAATACGCATGCATCGCCTGTGACGCCTTGGTAGACATTCAGTCGCTCAAACCAGGTCAAGTGGCTAAATGTCCTCGTTGCCAGCACGTGATTTTGACACGAAAATACAACCCGATTAACAGTACCATTGCCCTGTGTCTATCGGGTTTAATCCTGTATCTCCCCGCTGTGTTTTACCCATTGATGTCGTTACAAGTGTTATCGGTTGAAAGTTCGGCGAGCCTGTATAGTGGTATTCACGCATTATGGCAAAGTGAACTTTACATCGTCGCATGCTTGGTGTTTATCTTTTGTGCGTTAACTCCATTGGTCAAATTAATCGCCGCTTTACTGGTAAGTGTGGGGGTAAAATATCAACAAACTCACCACAACTGGTATCGACGCTTGTTGGTTTATTATATTCGTGCCGACTCGTGGGAAATGCTCGAAGTGTTCTTGATTGGTATTTTGGTGTCTATTTTCAAACTCAGGGACATGGCTACCTTGCACTACGATTTAGGCTTGCTGTGCTTTTGTTTATTGATGCTATGCGTTGTTTCGTTAAAGGTGACCATGGACAAGCAATTGATTTGGGATCACGTCGATGCTCGCTAACTCCGCATCAACCATCACCGCCAAACAGCGCGGTTTGGCACAGTGTTCAACGTGCCACTTACTGATTGCGTATCATCCGTTAACCCACAATGTCTGCCCGCGTTGTCAGAGCCTTGTTGAACAGCGCACCACAGACTCTATTCAAAAGTGCTGGGCTTTAACCATTTGTTCATTAATAGTCGCGATACCGGCCAATACCATGCCGATAATGACGGTGTTGTATTTCAACAAAGGCCAACCGGATACGATATTATCTGGCATTGTAACGATGGTTCAGTTAGGAATGTATCCCATTGCCGCGATTGTCTTTATCGCCAGTTTTATTGTGCCGTTAGCAAAAATAGTCGGGCTGTTTTTTTTACTCCGTTCTCTGCAGCGAAAATCACACCTAACTACAAAGCAACGTACTGATTTATATCACTATATTGAGCTACTTGGCAAATGGTCTATGCTTGATGTGTTCGTTGTTGCGCTGATGGTTTCACTGGTAGAAATCGGCAGTGTGATTGAAATTGAAGCGGGCGCAGGTGCCACTGCATTTGCGATTATGGTGATTCTGACAATGGTTGCCGCCAATAGCTTCGACCCGCGGTTGTTATGGGATGAAGGTGAAAACCAGAGTGAGGATAAGTAAAGCGAAAGATGACCGAAACTAGCGCGATTATTTCGAACAAACGGCACATTTCTTGGGTATGGGCATTGCCAGTGCTTGCCGCCTTAATTGGTCTTTGGTTGCTGTATCGTTCCGTTGTCGAAGCCGGTATCGACATCACCATCAAAGTTGACAGTGCTGAAGGTATAGTGGTCAATAAAACCGAAGTTCGATACAAAGGGTTTGTTGTTGGTTTGGTGACAGATCTTGATTTACAAAATCTAACCACGGTACTGGTCACAGTGCGCATGGACAAAAGCATACGTTCGTACCTAACCCAGGGAAGTGGCTTTTGGTTAGTCAAACCCGATATCAGTTTGTCTGGTGTTTCAGGCATAGACACGGTTTTTACTGGTAACTATTTTGAGTTCTTACCCGGGGAAGGCGAGCGCGGCACACGCCAATACGTGGCCTTAAGTGAACCGCCACCTAAGTCTGACGATGAACCCGGTTTACATATTGTCTTACGAGCAAAAGAGCTCGGCTCTATTCGTCATGGCAGTGGTGTGTTTTACAAGCAAATTCGGGTTGGCGAAGTGTATGGTTATCAATTGCTCGAGAGTGCTGAATACTTAGCGATTAACGTATTAATCGAGCCTGAATATGAGCATCTCGTCAAACTCAATAGCCGGTTTTGGAATGCCAGTGGCATTGACATGAGTGGTGACCTATCGGGGTTTAAGATTCGCACCCAATCAATAGGCGCCATTGTCAACGGGGGGATCGCCTTTTACACTCCTGATATCAATACCACCAGTACAGTGGTAAATGACTTTACAGAATACGCGTTGTATCAAGACTTTGATCAAGCTCGCTCAGGGATAAAAGTGACAATGCATTTTCCCAAGCAAAGTGGAATTAAAGCGGGGATCACCAAGGTCATGTTTGAAGGTATTGAAGTTGGCTTGGTCAAAGAGTTTATCCGTAACTCTGAACAAGGCGGAGTTAGTGCCAGCGTGTTAATGGACCCTCGGCTTGAACCGTATTTACTGTCAAATATGCAATTTTGGATGGTTAAACCACGGATAAGCTTAACAGGTGTCAACAATATAGAGCGTCTATTGAGTGGCGCGTATGTCGCGTTTCGCCTTGGTGATGGTCAACCTGCGCGAGAGTTTAACGTATTAGCAAGTGAGCCGCCATTGCCGTTAACAGAGCAAGGTTTGCACCTGTATGTGACAACCGATAGTGTTGAATCCGTGCCGTTTGGCGCACCGGTGTTTTACCGTTATATGCAGGTTGGTACGGTACAAGGGTATCAGCTTGACTCGACAAACAGTCAGTTTAACGTGCACGTATTTATCAAGCCGGAATATGAACATTTGGTCAATAGCAGCTCGGTTTTCTTCGAGCTTGGCGGAGTCGACATCAACGCTTCATTACGGGCAATAAATATTGATGTTGGACCGATGCAAACAATATTGGCGGGCGGAATCGCGTTTGAAACTTTAGATTTTAACGGTGCTAATTCAGTCAACGACGGTGAGCGATTCTCATTAGCTCGCTCGTTCGCCGAGGCAACGTACGACAAAGAAATCACCTTGATTGCGCCTAACACTTACCCCATGTTGGCTGGCACAACAGCGTTAAAATTCCAAGATGATACCATCGGCATGGTCAAACGTGTCGTGCCAGCCAATGATAACTATTCAAATATCGTCACCATCGCATACGCTAGTAAATACCAGCATCTGTTTAGAGAGGACAGTCGTATTTGGGTTGTTAAACCGAGCTTGTCATTATCAGATCCCAGTGCTTTGTCGGCATTCGTTGACGGTATGTTTTTGCAAATACAAGCGGGACAGGGCACTGCTAGCGATCGCTTTGTGCTACTGTCCAATGCGCCGCAAAAGTCTCCGACAGAGCCCGGTTTACAAATACATCTCTACGCCGATAAATCATTTGGCTTAAGTCGAGGCACCCCTGTGCTGTATAAATCGATGACCATTGGACAGGTCGATACAGTACAAGTAAGTTCACTGAAAGATTCGGTGTTGATTGCGCTTACCATTGATCAATCTCACGCGCATTTAGTCAAACAATCAAGCTTGTTTTACACCGCTGGTGGGGTTTCTGCAACCGCTGGATTAAATGGTATTGAATTGAATGCAGGTAACCTGCAATCAATACTGCAAGGTGCGATTGAAATGAACAACGATCGGGCGCTAGGCGCTGATAAGGCCAATGAATTACATCAGTTCCGGTTATATGAATCGAAAACCATGGCTCTAATATCGGGAACAGAAATCACCATTGCCTTTGATCAGGTTATTGATATTCAACACGGCGCGCAAATACGCTTTAATGGCCATGTGGTTGGGCGAGTCAACGAGGTACTTTTAGATAGTCAACTTAGTCAAACCACACTGCGCGCAACAATCACCAACCAGTACCCAAGACTCCAACAACACGGGGCAAAATATTGGCATGTCGAGCCACGCATTAACGTTGCTAACGTAAAAGACCCAGTGGCGTATCTCACCGGTAATTTTCTTCGGGTGTTACCCGGTAATGGCAAGCCCGTTACCGTGTTTAGTGGATTAACCTACGAGCCCGCAGTGACGAGCCTTAGCTCGGGATTAAATTTGATCTTACGTAGTGATAAACGCGGTTCGCTCGATATTGGCGATCCAATTTATTACAAACAGATTCAGGTGGGTGAAGTATTGGGGGTCGCGCTAAACGCTGTAGCAACTGGTGTCGATGTGTACGCCAACATTTACCACGATTATGCTCACTTAGTGCGCCAAGGTTCCAAATTTTATCACAATAGTGGCGTCTCCATTAATGCCAGTTTTATTTCGGGCGTACAAATAAACACTGAAAGCATTGACGCAGTACTCTCTGGTGGTATAAGTTTTAGTACGCCAGAGCCAAATCCGCAGCGCGACGAAACATTTTCTCGGGTCAGTTCGGGGGCGCGCTTTAAACTTCACGCTGAGGTTGACCCCGAATGGTTAACTTGGCGAGCAAAGTTGAGCAAATAACAATACCAATAACAATAACGTCGTATAGCGACTGGTAACAGTCGTTAATGAATTATGAAAAATACTCTTAATAGCTTGGCAAATAATGCCATGTTATCGTTGCGACAAGGTGATCTTGTCAATGCGTTAGGCCACTTCGAACAACTACAAAAGCATAATATCGGACACTTTGAACTGATCAAAGCTCACGGCATAGCGCTGTTAAAACACGGACAACTAGCGCGCGCTAAACAGCGCTTATTAGATGCTTTGCATGTCAATCCAAACGCTGATGAACTGCATAATGTGGTTGGTGATTTACTGCGCAAAGAAGGGCAGTTACAACAAGCAAAGCAACATTTACAGCAGGCAATTAAGCTTAATATGTCCGTGTATCAATATTATTTCAATTTAGGGCTCTGTTACAAACAAAGTAAGCAATGGACGGAAGCGATAAAACAATTTGAAAAAGTATTACAGTTAACAAACTCGCACGATAAATCGGCATTGGCGCTCGCTGATTGCTTTAGCCAGATGAGACAGTTGGATAAGGCTGTGCATTATTTATCAACGGTAACAGATAAGAGCGCGCTATCGTATCTGTTGCAATGGTGTGAGCTTGAGATCAAGCGAAAAGACCCATCATCGGCACAGATTTGGTTTGACCGAGCCAAACACAATCACAAAACTAATCCCCATATTTATCAGACATTTGGTCTTGCTTTGCTACATCAAGGCTATTCAAATCGAGCACTACAGGTGTTTAATGCAGGGCTCGATATGATTGCGGATGATAGTAAATTACTCGATTTAGCCACGTCATTGGCGTACGAAATGGCGCAAGATCGATCATTTTCGCTGTATCAAAAAATTCCCGCATCAAAATTAACGCCAAAGCTCATGGCTGCACATATTAACAAACTGCTCAACAGTGATCAGACTGAGCAAGCACAAATTCAGCTCGAACAATACACACGCGAATACGGAGAATCGCTTGAGCTAATTTACGGGCAATGTCAGATCTATAAAAAACACGGCCAATTTGAGCAGTTACTTGAACATGTGGATAACCAACAAATAGACCTGAGTAACGTTGCCCATAGCCACATTAAGGAACTTGTCAGTGAATCGTTACTGGCAACAAATGACGTCGTTGCGGCCAATAAACACATTGACCAGCTACTAAGTTGGCAAGCAAGTAATCAGTATTACTGGGCACTGAAATCGAGCTGCTTGCGACTGATCGATGATGATGCGTATCAACAACTGTGTGATTATGACCAGGTGGTGTTTCAACGAGAGTTGCAAATCGATCAGACTAAATACGCAAATATTGATGTCTTTAACAGCGCGTTACTAGAAGCACTTAGTGCATGTCATAACATGAATCAACAGCCTTTGGCTCAATCGGTTTATCAAGGAACGCAGACACCGGGTTTTTTATTTGACCAGGATATTGAGGTTGTCCAAGATTTAAAGCGCTATTTGTTGATTACAGCACAGAATACGTTAACCGAAAACTGGATTAACAAGCTGTCACCAACACATCCGGTTCGACAGTTTTATCGAGCCGACTTTGATTTTGCCACGGCGTGGTCGATTTGGATAAAACAAGGCGGATTTCATCGCAGTCATGTACATCCAAAAGGATGGTATTCAAGTGCGTATTATGCAGCAGTACCAACATCAGTTACACAAAGTACTGACAAACAAGGCTATTTTGCGATTGGTCAACCGGGCTTAAATTTATCTGGCGACATGGCCAATACGTTAACCACCGAGCGTTACGTCAAACCACAAGCGGGTGTATTAAATTTGTTTCCGTCTTATGTGTGGCATTCAACATTGCCATTTTCGGGCTCACAGCCCAGGATTTCTGTGGCTTTTGACCTAAAATAACCGCAATTTATTGGCGCGTACGTAAAAAATAGAACGGTTTTGGCTATTATCACACGCAAATTTTACACAGACGCGCGATAAAGCCGGGTTAACTATGAGTGTAATTTTGCTTTTGGCCAACATAGGAACAGTTCATAAATACTGATACCGTTACAGGGCATACGTTTACCTATTGAAATGTCCGTTAATGTTAATTAGTGGACATTTGAGTTTGGAGCTTTTAGTATACTGTTATTGCATTGTTTTACTGTCATTAACATAAATTAACGTTCACGAGCGTTTTGTCGCTTCGCTACATTATTGCCGTTAAACAAAATCGACAGTTCAACTCGCAATATCAATAATAATAACGGAACATATACATCTCATGTCTGAAAAATTTAATGCTCAACCGCTGTTTGATTCACACCGTTACTTTTTGCAAATGCACAAGAATCAATTGTTCAGCGATGATGCCCCTAGTGTTCGCGCCTTTGTTGAGTTCGTATCGCAAGACGTACCTGATGCACTTGACGATTACCGATACACCAAAGAATTTCTCCAATCTAAAGGACGCCGCAATGAAGCCACATATAACTTGTTTCGCGGTGAATCGGAAAAGTTTTTACTGTGGTCCTGGCTGGTGGCAAAAAAATCCGTGGTGCATTTAAAGCGTCGCGACTTAGAGTCGTACATCGACTTTATTTATAAGCCTCCGGTGGATTGGATTTCGGATAATGTTTATCGACGCTTTGAAGATCGCCATGGTGTGCGTTCGATTAATCCTTTATGGCGACCATTTACCATTAAAATCCCGAAATCACAGCGTGCAAATGACATTGATTTTAAAAAGAAAAAGCAAAACTACCAAACGTCACAAGATGCGTTAAAAGCAACGTTTTCCACGCTGAATGTGTATTACGACTATTTAGTTACTGAAGATTATGCGTTTGGCAATGCGATTGCGTCGGTGAAAAAGGATTGCCCTTACTTAATTAAAAATAGCTCGTTTACCGAGGTTAAGCGTTTGTCGGCGTTACAGTGGGATTTTATTTTAGAAAGTACCACCAAGCTTGCAGATCAAGATACTGATCACGAGCGTACTTTGTTTATTATAGCCTGCTTGAAAACCTTGTATTTGCGTATTTCAGAATTATCCGAACGCGCTAATTGGCAACCGGTAATGGGTCATTTTTGGCAAGATAAAGATAAAAATCACTGGTTTAAAGTGTTTGGTAAAGGCGCTAAACAACGCGATGTGAGTGTTCCCGATTCGTTTTTGCCTTATTTGGCGCGCTACCGCAAAAGTCGCGGTTTGCAAGGCTACCCATTATCGAGTGAAACCGATCCGTTGGTACACAAATTAAAAGGCTCGGGCGGCATGACATCACGACAACTGCGTCGAATCGTGCAGCAAGCTTTTGACCATGCTTACCAACAAATGATCGAGGAAGGTTTTAGTAACGAAGCACAGATGCTCAAAGAGGCTACTACCCATTGGTTGCGACATACTGGAGCATCTATGGACATTGATTCACGGCCGTTAAAACACATGGCCGATGAACTTGGCCACGCAAGCATGGGCACGACAGATCGAGTTTATGTACAATCAGATCACCTAGAACGTGCTAAATCAGGTAAAAAACGTACCATAGAGAGTCATTAATAGACTGATTTTTCAGTTAACCGCCCTCTTGTTATGCGTATTTAACTCACTTGGCAACCATTATGAGCAAATAAAAAGCCGGATTAACCGGCTTTTTTCTGTAACTTATAACGACTAGGCATACAGCGCGTCATGCTATGTGGAACCATGAATTAATTGGACGCTTGTTGTTTTTTGCCAAATGTGTGAAAGTTTGGCAGCTTTAGCGCCAATGCTGGGTCTAAGCGGACATTGTGCCAATTAACACGCCAATCCAAATGCGGTCCAGTTGAACGTCCAGTCGAACCAATCTCCGCGATTTCTTGTCCCTGCAGCACACTTTCGCCAACTTCGACATACGAGGCACTTAAGTGTAAAAACGTTGATGTAATACCATGTCCGTGGTCAATCACTAAGGTACCACCGGAATAAAACATATTGGCTTCCCATAACGTTATCACGCCTGCCGCTGGCGCTTTTACCGGGGTACCTTTGGCACCCGCATAGTCCAAGCCAAAATGGGGATTTTTCGGTACGCCATTATATATCCGCTGGCTACCATACACACCGGTAATTGGTCCTGATGCTGGGGCAATAAAACCGTGGGCAAAATCGATGTTATCCGATACTAGACCACGTGCGTTGCGAATATTAATACCGTCTTGTTTAATTTGCTTTAACGCCGCTTCGCTCGGTTGCATTATCGACTTTTTAATGCCTTCAATGCGTTGAATGTTATATTCACGCGGGGTTGGTTTTAGCGATTTTACCAATTGCTCACCGTTATCACCGACAATGAGCAACTCATGTGTGGCTGTGTCATCGCGTGAAAAACCAAACGTAAACAAACCGTGCGATGATACTTTTAATGGCTTGCCATTAAGCGACACCTGATTACCTACATCGGTTTGACCGACGATTAAACCGCCTTGAGTGACATCGCCTTCAAGGCGTAAGTCAATTTCAGCGCTGACACTTTGGCTTATGGCGAGCGAGCACAAAGCGATAATCTTTGTGCTATCGACAAGTTTTGCTATAACACTTTTATGCACTGGCAATAGCTCCTTTACCGACACCTTCGTAGGCAACAACTTGGTACGTGTGCTGTGGTGCCTTTTGTTTTAATTGTCTAGCAATGTAGTCGGCGAGTAACTCTACCGTTGAGTCACAGTCGACAATTTCTAGTGTATGCTTTTGCACCGCTATGTCAAACCGCCCTTGAGGCGCGTAGTAGCTAAAAAACAGATGATCTGGACGGATATTTGCTTTGGCGACTTCGCTTAACTCCACCTCATCAAACGACACTTGATCGCTGTCTGTCGCGAGATAAATATCGGCCCATCGTTTGGCCCAGTCACGCTCTAAATCACGGGCGATTTCACCGTCGCGGTAAATCGAGATTTTAGAGCGGTGACCGTGCGCAATGCGTTGACAATTACCGTCGTGTTTCTTCAAACCATGGGTGTAATGATAGTAATCACCATCAATAACCTCTGCGCGAAGACCTAATTTGATGCCTTGCACGTTTTCTGGTAGCTGTTGTTTTATAACGGTTTCTAGGTAACGCGTAACGGACTCTTCAGTGATCTTATCGGTATCTATACTAACAAACGCCTGTTTGGGCGATTGTAAGAACAACGCGTGATCCGGGCCGTTGAAGTCTACATACAAATGCTCGCTGCGCTTGGACTCGGTCACAACCAGGGCATTACTGTTTGCCGGTAATACCAGTTTGTGATCAACACTATCGTCGATAATGGCTTTGATTTGCTTTTTCACAATACCAAAGTCCAAAACCATGCTTTCAGCGTTCAAGTCGCCCGACAACAGTACGTCTACAATCCAACTTTCACCGACAACGCCGCGCTCTTCACACAAGTATGAGAAGTCGATGACCGTTAAATCATTTACGAACAATTGCATATTTTTCATATCATTGCCCTATTTAATTTGCCAATGGATATTTTCACCTGCGCGAATTGGAACAACGACGTCGTCACCAAATGGCATCGTGTTTGGCACTTGCCATGCCTGTTTAACCAGAGTAATGGTATCAGTGTGGCGCGGTAACTTATAAAAATCAGGACCATTAAAGCTAGCAAATGCTTCGAGTTTATCAAGGGCATTCTCAGCTTCAAATACTTCGGCATACAACTCAATAGCAGCATGCGCTGTATACGAACCAGCACAACCACACGCTGCTTCTTTTTTATCTTTAGTGTGCGGTGCCGAGTCGGTACCTAAAAAGAACTTTTTACTACCACTTGTGGCCGCTTTCACCAACGCACTTTGATGTATATCGCGCTTTAAAATAGGTAGACAGAAAAAGTGTGGACGAATACCGCCAGCTAACATGTGATTGCGATTGTATAGTAAGTGGTGTGCGGTGATCGTCGCGGCAATATTATCACCGGCATGTTCAACAAATTCTACTGCATCTTTGGTGGTGATGTGCTCAAGAACAACGCGTAAATCTGGAAAATCACTGACCAACGGGGTCAAAATGGTTTCGATGTATGCTTTTTCTCGATCAAAAATATCAATGTGATTGTCCGTCACTTCACCGTGAATAAGCAACGGCATATCCACTTCTTGCATTGCTTCGATAACGCTGTAGATATTTTTGACATCAGTTACACCTGACGATGAATTGGTAGTCGCACCTGCTGGGTATAATTTAGCCGCGTGGACAATACCACTAGCCTTGGCCTGCTTTATGTCTTCAGCCGTGGTGTTGTCAGTCAAATATAAAACCATCAAGGGTTCAAACTGAGAGCCGTTGTGTGCCTGAATACGGTCGTAATAGCTTTTGGCTTGCTCGGCATTCATTACCGGCGGAACTAAGTTAGGCATGACAATGGCGCGGCCAAAATAGCGGCTAATATCGCGTACAGTATCTTTTAAAACGTCACCATCGCGCAGGTGAACATGCCAATCGTCAGGGCGGGTAATGGTTAAACTTTGTGTCATATAAATCTCGTTGTTTGACAATAAAATTGTCTATAAAAAGTTGTTAAAATGGCGCACTATCGTCGTCATCTGCGCTTTGGTCCACCGTATTTGCCGGCTTACTAGCTTGATCTGCCACTAATTTTAGCAGTTGATCTTTAAGGTTGGGTGGCACTTTATGTATGGTCAATGTATCACTGTCAGGATCGTAGCTAACATCATTGCCAAAATGTGAACGTTCAAAGCTGACGCTAATACCCGCACCATAGCCTGAATATTTGGTTACCTTATTAATAACCGACTGCTCATGTGGAAATGACTCCTCCAAGGCATAGTCGTTCTGTTGGCAAAACTGATAAAAGCTTTCGCCATTATCGTCGCTGTCTATCGCCGTAGAGACTTCTTTGAGGTTAACTTCTTTACCCTGTGCCTTTTGCTCTTTACAGTACGAAAGCAATTCTTTGCGCTTGTCCTGCTTTTCTTCGGCATTGAGTTGATTAACATTGACGAAGTCTTCAACCGCTTGGACTAGGTTTTGCGACTGTTGCTTGGCATCAATGCCTTCTTCGCAACCTAAAAAGTCGAGGAAAAAGTCGGATACTTTGCGTCCAGCGCGTCCCTTGATAAATGAAATATAGCGGTTGCTATGCGGGTTTTGTTCAAACTCAAACAGATCAATACGCGCTGCGAGTTGCATTTTTAACGTATCAATGTGGGTATCTGCTGAGATGTTCAGTTCACCGTCGACGTAGTAGTGTTCAGAAACCGGTAACAAGCAAACGAATAAGTAACGACCGCCTAGCAGTTCATAGTGGCAAGTGACCAGATAGCCACTTTCAGCGAGGTCGTATTTTTCCAACTCGTTTTTCAGGCGCATAACCGCTTGATTGGAAAATGGAATGAACTGGTCTTGATCATCGAGGTAAATTTGCAGTAAACGCATAAACGATTGTGCGTTGTCTATCTCAGGTCCCTGCTGGAAACCACCAAACGATTTACTTCCTTTGCCATTGTAGGTGTTGTGCAAGGCTTGCATAAAAGCAGTGATGTTATCCGTCACTTCAATCATGCCTTTATTCGAGGTGATCTCAACCTGAGCTGCATTCTCTGCTTTCGTTAAGTAATGCAGATCAATATTGGTTATAATTAAACTCATAATATTTGGTTTGTTTTATCTTCCGTAAGCTTTTGATAAACTAATCATCTAACTTATGTTTAGCTCTTTGGTTAAAAAGATACGAGCGAGCCACTGAGGTGCTCTCCCTGCCTTAAAAACCAACATAACAGGATCCGTTTAAGATAATGCCTATTGTATCGAAATATTCTAACGAACGTGTAGAAAAAATTGTTCAAAATCTTTTAGATGTCTTAGTTGATGACAATGTATCAACTGATTTAGCACTGATGTGCTTAGGAAACACCTTATCAACGATTATCACCAATCAAGTTCCTGCAAAGGACCGCGCAGCGATAATCAAAAACTTTAGCAAAGCGCTTGAACAATCAACGCAACAGTAAAATAACAAAAAACGGCAATTAATAATATGGTTAACAAGCAAAAATCGTCTTACAGTAAACGATTATTACATTTGATCAGCTGGGGACACTGGTTTACGTTTTTCAACATCGCTGCCGCCATAGTGATTGCCGTTGTTTTTCTCGATGCCGAAGGCATGCCAGAAACACTGTTGAGTAAAGTGTATATGGCCACCACTTGGTTGGGACATATGGCGTTCTTAACGTTTGTAACGTTTGTCTTAACGGTTTTCCCGATCACCTTGATATACCCCAAAACCCGATTTATCCGAGGTATCGCATCGGTGATCTTTACGGTGTTACTAACCCTATTGCTGTTAGATGGTTTTACCTACCACCAATTAGGTTATCACTTAAATTGGGCTTCAAGTGGACAAATCATATCGTTAGTAGAGAAACAGTACAGTGACAAGGCCCTGTCCTTTACCGGCATTGCCTTAGCCGCATTTATAGCGATTTTAATATTTGAATTGGTGGTCAGCAATTACGCCTGGAAACACCTCAAAGAGTTACAGCAAAAACGCTATTTAAAAGCCATTGTGGGCGGCTTGTTATTGTGCTTTGTTGCCAGTCATGTGATTCATATTTACGCTGATGCGAAAGTGGATTATCAGGTGTTGAAACAAGATAACATGTTGCCTTTTTCACACCCTGCAACAGCAAAAACACTGTTAACAAAATATGGTTTATTTGACCAACAAGACTATCGGGACCGTCGCAATAGCCCTATAACGCTAACACAAGGGGTATCACCCTACCCAAGTTTAGCTCCACAGTGTGCGTTGCTTGACCCCAAGCCGTACTCAGTATTTATTGTTTTAAACGACTCTAACCTGTCGAAGCATCAAATTGATCAGTTCAACAAGCAATCGGCTATTAAAGGCAGTAAGCTGATTAATCATATCGACAACGCCAATCAACAAGATGCTTGGTTTAATCTGCTTTTTAGCTTGCCTTCGCTGTACGCCAGTGAAATGCAAAAGCAAGATGCAACGCCTATGTTACTGCAGCAATTAGCCGCCAGTGACACGCCGGCGTCGCTCACTTTAATTAATGATTCAGAGCAAGCCTCTACGATACCTGATTGGCTATTAAATAAATTCGCTCAACACGATGAGTATCGCGATATTTCGCCGTTTGTTTTTGCCGACAGATTAAATAGTCTTGCCACTGGCCTGCACATTTTCTACTTTCAGGAAACCAGTGATTATCAATACGAGCTTTTTGTAAATGCGTTGCTACTGGCGCAAAAACAAAAGACGACCCAAGACGTGATCTGGATCACGAGCTTGGGTAATAAACGCGAAACAGGCGTGGTGTCGACAAAGCCATCGCTAGTGATTTGGCCTGATAAGCAAGCGCGAACCATTACCGAGCTGACCGCTAACATGGACATTGCCACGACACTATTGCGTTATTGGTATGAATGCCGCACACCGTATGAGCAATATGGCAACGGCCGCAATGTATACCGCATTCGCGATGATCGCATATTTGCCAATACGGTCGAAAATGGCTTGCTCGTGGTTAAGAAAGACAAAAATATCATTGTCGACCAGCAAGGCAATTTTGAAAGCTATTCTACCCAATTAGACACCTTGATCAGCGAAGATAGTGATATGCCCATGTTGATTGAAGGGGTAAACCAAATTAACTTGTTTAATCAACTGAATGTCCAGCTAAATGAAGAACCAGCGAAAAAATAGACGCTGTGATTAATAATTGTGCGAACGGACACCGTATTGATAAAAACCTGTTGCAAAAAACGCTTGAACGATTAACATGTAACTCGTTCATCCTAGTGGTATGAACCCAATCGGGATATAGCGCAGTCTGGTAGCGCGTGCGTCTGGGGGACGTGAGGTCGCAGGTTCAAGTCCTGCTATCCCGACCATATTTAAGAGCCTGTATTTACAGGCTTTTTTTATTTCCGCCGTTTCTGAATTTACGACCCAAATTCATTCCATCGCACATATATCGCACTTTGCATCGTTTTTGCGTGCAAAAATATGCAAAAATGAGCAAGTTCTTTTCCATATTAGTCAATCAATTAGGTTACTCGCAAGTGTTAAGTTTTGGCTATGAGAACCAGCGCTGCATTGTCAAAATTCAAAGGTTAGATATTTTCGAAGGTAGGATTTGGTTCTTAAATAGGAAAGGCAGATACTGGTGGAGCACACCAGTATCTGCCTTTTATGACAGGAATGATAATGAGCACCATTCCCTATTGTAGCAATCGGG
Source organism: Thalassotalea ponticola (assembly GCF_041379045.1). NCBI lineage: Bacteria > Pseudomonadati > Pseudomonadota > Gammaproteobacteria > Alteromonadales > Colwelliaceae > Thalassotalea > Thalassotalea ponticola. The sequence continues at coordinate 1,689,140 of NZ_CP166871.1, read as the reverse complement.
AAATAGTCGTTAATTCAAAAAATCGCACATTGCCATTAAATCATCTGGGATCACAGATTCTGATGGTGATAGTTCAATAGTAGATGAATGCTCTTCAACAACAGGCTCTTCTTTTATTGTCACTTCCGTGTATTTAAATGCCCTTCCGCCTTCAGCTAATCGAGTAAGCCCATTTACAAACGTAACGACTTCTTCTCTTACATAAAGAACTTTCCCATCAACTTTAACAAATGGAGGCACTCGGCCTTGCGATATCAACTGTGAACCCTTAGCCCGACTTTTTTGTAGTTTGCTAACTGATATGTTTAAAAGCACTGCGGTTTGTTTTTCATTAAGTAAAAGTGGTTCCATGTTTTATCTCTGTACTGCTCAAATAGAGATATTTAAAAAGGAAAGCCGAAATTCCAGAAAAAAAGATTATGCTAAAAAATTGATTAAAAAAAATTACTACGTTGATTATTAAAGGAATAAAAATAAAGTTAGCATAATCACGATTTATTTATTTTTTTTAGTTTTTGTATCGTTCTCATATCGATTACTTCCGAGGACGATTTTTATGAACATTTTTTTATTGATCACCAATATTACTAACCTTTTAAAGCAAGCATCTTTGCCAACGGCGTCTTTTGATGCATCGTTATTGAACAGCTTGCAGCTACAAAAGTCAGAGAAAAATAACCCAAAAGTCATCAATGAACGATTGAATTCGTTTATTAACAGCCGCACACCAATGCTTGAATTTAAGGTGATGTCTGAAAAAGGTGTATATATTAGGCTATATCGAAAAAGCATCGAATTTAAGGATGGACAGGTTGATATATTAGCGCCAGAGGGTGTCGCTGTTTACCATCGAGGGCGTTACCCAGGCGAAAAGAATGCGCGCTACGAATTAATCGGGTATCTATCAAAATCTCTCGCAGACAAACTCATAACGCATATTAATGCCTATAATCAATTGACGTTGAAGTGCAAAGGTATCGACGCCTTTAACAAAATACCGACACTGGCAGAGTTTTTACCCACTTATGCCAACATCCTTTACATGCGAAACTCTCAAACCGTAAATAAGAAAATTGATTTAATAAAATCTAAATTCCCTCATTTAATGGGCTATCCAATGGACGAAATTAAAGGGAAGCAGCTCATCGATTTTGTTAATACCTATAAACGTAAAAGAACGGCTACACAAATTCAGAATAACGAAAGCCCATACACGGTAGAAGAGTCAACGATCAAAGACTGGGTTTGTACTTTGAGAGGCGCTCTAAAAGCCGCCGCCTCATATACAGGCTTATTCAAGTGTTGTGATTCTTTATGGGATAAAGCGCTGAAATTTAAAATAGACAACGAAAGTGACAAGTATCTCACCGATACTGAAATCCAAATACTAATACAGAGCCTTAAACAACGTGATGAACGCAAATTAAAAGATAATCAACAAAATTGTCAGTTCTCAGACTATCTCGCCCCCCTCGTTCTGCTATGTCTTTCAACAGGTTTGCGCCCTGTTTATGCTCTGGCCCTAAAATGGTCAGACATTGATAAGGAAAATATGAATATTAGGATCCGAGCTACCAAAGGCAAAATAAAGGAGACACAATATCTTCCGTTAAGCGATGAAGCTCTAGCGCTATTAAGCGAGTGGAAAAAACATTCTGTACACACACAAAGCACCGGTAATTGGTTATTTCCATCACCGGTAAAGAACGGATGCCATATCGTTAGCTACAAAAACGCGTTAACGAGCTTCAAAAAGCAATACAACCTAGATTTCGTTTTATACGACACACGCCACACGTTTGCGACATTGGTTACTAAAATTTATAAAAACATTCAGACTACGCAGGCCCTGCTGCTACAAAAGGACGCCAAGTCAACCAAACGATATGCGCGAGTATTAGAAACATCAAAGGCAAGCGCTGCCAATGATTACGTGGCTCAGTATCCTGTGTTTTCGCTGTATACTGGTGAAAGTAAAATGTTACCAATTTAACATTTTACTTGTACTAGCTCATATCTAATCTTACAGTTTCGATGAATAGGTTTGGACTTCATCTGACAGACAGCTATGTCGAGATGCAGACGGTCACCACCGTGAAGGCGGTGACTCTTTCAAACAATGAGCGGACATTTAATATTGGGATTTTGATCAGCGCGAGTTTACTAATAGCCGTCGTCGAAGAATAGAAAAGAATATAATTGCTGGCGGAAAGACAATTTTCTATAGTCTATTTATATATTGACACATGAACATTTAAGCGCAACCTGCTACAAAACCACAGAGGGTATATAAGGAGTTTATAAAATCATGAAGCGCCTAATGAAAAACCCTTTTGTATTTCTTTATATATATTTCGCAATTACTCTGTTATTCGCAGTTTTTTACGCGCTATTAGATTTCATTTTTAAAGTACCACTATCTTGGTATGAAGCTCTTTATTTTAGTGTTGTCACAATAACTACATTAGGGTTTGGAGATATATCACCTAACCATTGGGTTGGAATGTTACTGGTCTCATTGGAATCTTTACTTGGAATATTTATTATCGGTGTTTACCTAAACTCCTTGGCACACAGGGTCGCTTCTGAAGAAGCAGATATAATAAACGAACAAGCAAGAGAGCGAGAAAAGAAATTTCGGCAACCGATAGAGTTAAGAGTTGCAAAGCGATTGTATGAGTATCATCAAACACTCTTCTTTTCTTTTTCTCAAATACTAGATTTAGAAGAGTTTATTGACTCTGAAAATCATGACTTCTTCAAATCTGGATTGCGTAATTTCTCTATACGTTACAGTAAAGAAAAGAAATGCGAGTTATCTGGGTATAAGCTGTATGCTGCTGCAAACCTTGGAAGAGTTGAAGAGGAATTTAAACTTAGTGATAACGCCTACTTAGCCCTTAAAAAGTCTTTAAATGAAAACGGTTCCGGCCTTTCGGTTGAATTGCAATCCCTAGCAATAAATTACATTAATTTGGCAAATTCATTTCATACACAAACGTTGAAATCGCTCCTTTTGGCTTACAGAGCGATTTATAAGAATGCCACTAAAGACTCTATGGCGGGAGGCCTAAATTTTGATGTGACATTTGACCATGAGAAAGCTCAAGAAATGTTTTCATTAATAGAGAAAGTAACTAATTCCTTCCCTATAATTAAATTTTCAGAGTTCCTAGATCAGACGGGCGTTTATTATAGGTTCGATAATCCCGAAAGTTTTTTGAATGATGTAAAAGAAATAAATAAAGTAAACCCTACTTTGAATATATACACTATTTTAGATGGGCAAGTAGAATATTTAACATAGACATCGAACTAACCCTCTCATTGCTCCGAGCGGCAGCTTCAGGTACTAAGAAGATCTTTGCCTTCGCAAGGATGACGGGTAGATAATGACACATTTACGACTGTCAGATTTGATTGAGTTCTGTTAATCGAGTCTGACAGATCGAGTTAAAACTTATTCATTTTACTTTTAGGTAGTGCTTTCCTTATGCACAGCACTACCTAAATGGTTAATAACTTTGTCCTCCAAATAATGACTTGTTATTTTACACCTGCTGGCTTGGCTTTCACTTCTTTATAAGCTTTTTTAGGTCGCCTAAAAGCTGCTAGATCAATATCAGCAGTATTAATAGATATTTGCCCTACGCCATGAACATGAGAAATTAGCTTGTCATACGGTTGCTTATAAGGTGCTTGAATTGTAGAACCACCAAACTCACCGATGTTGCAGATTACGACATGCTGATACATATGCCATTGAAGCGCAGAAGCCATATTATCAAATGTATTAACGTCTTTATTATGCGCTGCTACAACAAATAAATCAGTCTTATCTCGTAAATCAGCTGCCAGTTTAATATCTGTAGCGTCATAGCATATTGCACCTGTTATTCGAAATGGCCCTTCACTATGGCCGTGAACTTCCAAAATATGCTGACAAGGTCGATAGCTTGTTATACCTAGTAGAACCTCATTTTGGTTCATGTGATGTTTGCCCTGATCTCTAATCACCCATTGGCGGCCGCTTTCTCGATAATCAGGAATAAACCACCTAGCAATATTTACAAGCTTGCCTTTGTGGTCTGTAAATACCAAACCAGCAAATATAATGGCATTGGTTTTATCTGCTAAGCGTTTAATTAAGTCCTGATCATCTATATGAACGGCGACTTCTGGGAAAACAATTAAATCAGCAGTTGGTTTTTTGTCTTGCTCATCGGCAATTCGTTTAGCCTCTAACGTTTTTAACGTTAGGCTACATATCGAAGCTAAGTGCTCTCTATGTTTTGCACGAATCTTGGGCTGGTTTAACTCAATATCTGAGGGATTAAAATCAGTAGTCTTAGGAAGAATTTGTTGAACTGTAACAATTCTAAAGTCTTTGTCGAATTTATTAGGACGATGAACTTCAGTAGGTAGCGCTGGTAATTCGCTTGACTTGCACATTAAATCATTCAATTTATCTAAGCGTGATTCAACACAATTCTTAAAAGACTCTAAATCTTGTATCAACTGAACATCTAAACTTTTTACATATGAAGATTCAAAACCAGGCCACTGGAGGCAACGCATTAATAAATCTGAGAACCAGTCACTGACTGTAGCATATTCACCAATCAATGCTTCTGGCGCATGAATCATGCCCATACGCCTCTTATACCAACTACTTCTTAACCCTTTGTAAGTTACCGTCTTGCTCGGTTTCCATTGAGTGCTTGTATAATCTGCGCCACCTAATACCGCCGCTCGCAATATGCTACCAATCCAGTACAGGACTGCGTTATCTGGGTCACTTAGTGCATCTACCCAAGTTGGTACTACAAAACGAGGGTCTTTCACTCCAACAGTAGCAGAACACTTAATCGCCTTGATATTATTTTTCCAAATTTCATCCCAAGAATCGTTGCCCTCGAACGAAACATTAATAGCGTTTGGCGAAGTTCCAATAATATTTGGTTTTTCAGCGGCAAGATCTAACAAACCCAGTGCCAATTTCAGTGCGCCATGCTCAAACCTAAATCCATTTAATTCAGAAGTGATAACTTTAGAAAGTAACTGCTTTCTTGGCTTCGGTAGTGAGTTTGCAGCAGGTTCTGCCCACTTTAGCTGTTTAATTAGTGTAGTTAGTTTTTGTTTCTTTAGTTGTTTCCATAACGCTAGCCAAAATGGGCCACCCCGCTTTGCAAATACAGCTAATGCAGCAACTCTCTTATCCTTTAATGCCGAAATATTTTCAATAAATAACGATGCAAAGGTATCAAAGTGACCTGTAATTTGGGCTGCGACTTCAAATAACGCGGCTCGCTGGGAACGATACTCTTCAGGGTTATTCGCTAGGATCTTGTGCAAAGACTGCTGAATAGAATTAGAACCAAGTTCTATAAGTACAGGCTTATTAACTACAGCCAGTAGCATTAACGCTTGGCGCTGAACAAACGTTAACTTAGTTGCTTTAGGAATTATTTTTTGAGCATATCTTACTAGTAGTTCAATGACAGAATTTGGTTCTAATTTAGCTGGATATTTTATTACTTGAAAATAGCCGTTAAAGTCACTTGCACACCTGAACAAGTCCGCTAATAAATAATCCATTATCGCAGCTGTTGTAGTGTCTTTGCTTTTCTTAGCGTCGCTGAAACTGCTTCGTTGATAAATTGATTCAAATACAGGCTCAAACAAATCAGCATCAGGGTAAACTTCAATTGCTTTTCTTAAAACCAAGCCTAAAGAAGGATCTTTCATCCAAGCAACAATCAGCTTTTTAGCTAGTAATTCATTTTCAGATTCTGACAGCGAAATCCTCGACTCATCACCGTCAAAACTCATTTTTCGTTTGCTCCGAACAATAGACTCCAGTCTATTCGCAGCAAACCGTTTTAAGGTATCGGGTCTAATATCATGATCGAAATTTGCTATCGACAATAAGCTAGCATCAGGCGTTCCGTCATCTAAAAAGCTTAGAGATTCATTCTCAATAGTTAATAAGTTTTCTAAAACGCCAGTAATAGAATCAATAGAGTCTCTATCAGTAGGGCCACTTAACTCACTCTGCAAAAGCTTAATTCTATTTGCCATGCTACCTTTATTATCAAGATCAGATAACAAGTTTACTTTGGTCTTTTTGTTATTTATTTTTAACTTTTCACCGCCATGTGAGTGCAGCTTTTTTTCAATGAACTGATTCACGGCTTCTGAAATAGCCGAAATTGACTGATTGTCAGCAGACACTACAAGCCTAAGATCATCAACATATCGACAGTAATCATGTAAAGTAACGCCCGTTGTCTTATCGATTATCTTACTAATAGATGAGCCAACTTCTTTATCGAAGTTATTCAGGTAGGCATTGGCGAAAAAGCCAGCTGATACTAGCCCTTGAGGTAAACCTAATTTGATAGCTTCATCATCTAAGTTTAGTTTTTTAGCTGCAGCTAAATCTTCAGTACGCCATTTCCAAGCAAATAGTCCTCTTAGCCTGTCCCAAAAATCATCTTGTAATTCATGACAAAATTCAACAGCTAACTCTTGTAAACGATCAATTAATATATCGATGTCAATTGTATTGTAGAACTTTGACAAGTCTAAATTCACAACATATACATCTTCATTCCCTGAGCTAACATTGGCAACTTCTCGGCCTATTTCTAGTGGGCGATTTAAAAAGTTTTGATAGTCGGTAAAGAATTTGCGATAAGTTTCGCTATTGCCCCAACGAAACCAAGCTTTATCCTCTTTGCTCCAGTCACAAAGTAATCGATTTCCGTAGCTATAAACTTTCTTATTTCTGGCTTTTTCAAATGGTAGATATTCACACTTACCTTGAGCTGTTTCAACGGCATCCGCCAAACACATCATCGCAGCTGTAGCCCAAGTCTGGTCTCGTATAGTTAAGTGGGCTAAAGGTCTAATAGGTAACTTATCTTTTCCATCTTTCGCTTTTCGCTCACCATCTTTAACAGTCCACCCTTTTTTAGAGACTTCCCAGTTTTCGCTCTTAGCGGCGGGCACTAACTCCAAGTCATTTAATGGTTTACCTTCTAATAAGGCTTTAGCCCATATCTTGGCATTTTCCTCTATTGTTAAAGCAGAAATATCAAGTGCTAAGGTATCTGCGTACCAGTTAAAAGAGCGTATATAGCCATGTGTTTTCTTCCATGCTTGGGCGATAACAACTTCATCAGTTAAATAATCTAAAGAAGGTTTTAATGCGCGATATTTTTCATTAATGAGTTTCATTTAACGTCCTTGTTACTAATTGGCTAGTTTACGAGTGAAGATGATATCGAATCAGATAAATTCTTTTGTGTAACTCTTACTCGGCGAACTCTAGATTTCAGACTGTCACAAATTTCGAATAAATGATTTATTTTCTCAGAAATTCTTATTTGTTCTGCGATAGGCGGTAACGGAAATGCATAAAGCTTTACGCTATTAGCTGATAGATTTGGTTGGGCAGAGCCGTTGTCAAACCTGAAAATTTGGCTTCTCCCAAATGGACTAATAAGATACCAATATACAAACTTATTAAGCTCAAGTTTATGTAGTCGTATAATCATCAATGATGAAGCAATCGCTCCGAAATTAAAAGGCTCTACAAATGCAGTTTTGCCGAATGTTGCCCCTCTCAAACAATAAACAAGATCCCCTTTTTCAACCTTGCCACTTCTCAATGAATCGAATTTTTCTGGCGTTATAAAATTCATATCTCGTTTAGAAAGAGTTCCATTTTTTTCAATATGACCTGTGTTTATCCAAGGAACTCCATCTGAGACGTATTCAGACTTATTTGGATAATTCTTTCCTCTATCACCATTGATAAATTCAGCTAAACTTCCAAATTTGCACCACACCCAACCAGAGGGTAATTCAAATCCCATCTCTTCCTGAGATATTGGCATTAACTCTTTCTGCTTTTTGATTTTCTTATCTTTGATTAGCTGTTCTTTTTCTTCAGCTATTCGTTCTAACAATGCCGACGCTGGTTCGTCGTTAGGATCTTGTTTTACCAGTTTGCCCATTACTGCAAGTTGCAGGATGGTTTGTTTTAGCTGCTCGATGCTGTCTTCGGTGGTGAATAAGGTGTCAAAGTGTTCGCTAATGCGTTGCCAGCTTTCGTTTAATTCATCAGCGTCTTTGGCGTTGGTGAGCGTCGCCAATAACGTTTCAACGAGGGTTTTATGCGCTTCAATACTTGATTCAGTTTTTGATTCAAGATGATCGCAAAGAGCCAGTAACTCATTGACCTTTTTTACTATTGCTCGCTGTTCTTCAATTGGAGGCAGTCCAAAAGGAATTAGCTCTAATGTGGCTTGACTCAGTGCTGGAACTGAGGTTCCAGCTTGATATTGTGCCATATCTATTGAACATAGGTATATGTAAAGGTACTCATCAAAAACAGAAGAATATGGTGTAATACCCAAACAATTGTTATCGATAACTGTAGCTTGAACTAGCATTCTCCTTTTATTGGTAGCAATAGCACCACCAATCTTAGGAAAAATAACTGTAGATTTGCCGTGCACTTTTAACTTTTTAGATTCGACAGTGTTTTTCGAAACGGTGTTAGTCGTACTTTTAATAAATTTATCATTTCCATCCAAGTTCATATCACTAACTTTACAAACAAGAACTTCTTCTCCTTTCACTCCCTGAATTGCTGTCGGAATACCTGAGCCAATAGCCCAATATCCAATATCTCCCAAAACCGTGCACTTCCAATGCTCAGGAAAGCTTTGAACTATTTTCTCTTCGACAGCAGGAAATACTTTTTGCTTTTTTATCTTTTTATTTTTTACTAATAGCTCTTTTTCTGAAGAAATCTGTTCAATCAGTTGTTCCACTGGTTCGTGGCTAAAATCTCTGTCTACCAATTTTCCTGATACAGCTAACCCAAGAATCAACTCTCTGAGTTTTTTAATCCCATAAAGCTCAAGTTTGTTTGAGCTGCCTCTGCTTGATGCCGATTTGGTCTTAACTGCCGATGTCCAAATATCCAAATTATCTGTAATAAAATTTTCGACAGACATTACGCTTTACCCTCATCATTTGATGAAAGAGCATCTGCTAGAATGCCCTTTAATTGGTTGCGTAATTGCTGAATATCTTTTTGCTGAGATTGATATTGTGCAAGTAGTTCATCTGGGTCGTGATTTACTTGCTCTCCTACGTGTGGATTTTTAATGTCTAGGTTGAAGTTACGTTCAATAACCTCATCTATCGATACTTTCCAAGCGTGTTCATTTTCAACACGGCTAGCAAAATTATCTGCTTCATCGCCCCACCACTCAATTTCAGCTTTAAACTCTTCGAACTTCATTGGCTTGGTTTTAGAGTAGTTTTTCACGCCCGCAGGATATGGGTGCTCATAAAACCAGATATCTTTTGTTTTCTGGCCTTTGGTGAAAAATAGGATGTTGGTTTTAATACCTGTATACGGGTTAAATACGCCGTTAGGCAATCTTAAAATGGTGTGAAGGTTACACTCTTCGGTTAACAGCTTTTTAATTTTGGTTTTAACACCTTCGCCAAATAAGGTGCCGTCTGGTAATACTACAGCTGCACGGCCACCATCTTTTAATACTTCAACAATAAGCTGTAAGAATAAGTCGGCCGTTTCACGCGTACGCATTTCTGATGGAAAGTTTTGCTCGATGCCATCTTCTTCCGTACCACCAAACGGTGGGTTGGTGACGATAACATCAAAATCGCTGTCCCAGCTTGATAATGGTTTGTTTAAAGTGTTGCCATGCTTAACTTGCACTGGAACTTCAATACCATGCAGCATCATATTGGTTGTGGCTAATAAGTGCGGTAGCTGTTTCTTTTCGACACCATGAATTTGGCTTTGCAGTGTTTTGTGATCAGCTACTGTTTTCACGTAATTATTTTTTACGTGATCAACAGAGCAAGCTAGAAAACCACCTGTACCACAAGCCGGATCGAAAACTTGCTCGCCTAACTTTGGATCTATGCGGTTTACCATAAAGCGTGTTACCGCGCGAGGAGTATAGAACTCGCCAGCATTACCCGCACTTTGTAAGTCTCGTAGAATTTGCTCGTAAATATCACCAAACAAATGACGCTCTTTTGAGTCGGTAAAGTCTACTTCATTAAGTTTATTGATCACCTGGCGAAGTAACGTACCGTTTTTCATGTAGTTAAACGCATCAGAGAAGGCTTCTTTTACAACAAATCCACGCGGATTCTTGTCAATTGGTGCGGTAAAGTTTTTCAGTGTTGGAAATAAGTCGTCATTAATAAAATTAAGAAGCTCATCCCCCGTGATACCTTCTGCATCTGCGGCCCATTCTCGCCACAAGTATTGCTCAGGAATTGGCGCACGATAGTCATCCATTTCGAATTCAAGCTCTTCTTCTTGAGCGTCAAATATTTTTAGGAAAAGTAACCATGATAATTGACCTAAACGCTGTGCATCGCCATCGACACCAGCATCTTTGCGCATGATATCTTGGATGGACTTAATAACTGTACTAATAGACATGTTAAATACTTCTTTATATAAATTGGATAATGCAGCCTAACTGAGCCTTAACTAGGCTGTCTTGTTAGGCTGAATTTCATAAATAGCTTTTTCTAATTCGATAATTGCGGATTCATATTGCTTTTTACCACCGAATCCTTTTTTGGCGATTTCTAATGGACGACCAAGTTCAACAATTTTGCCTGTTTTAAGGGCATCTTTGCTTTCAATGGCTGCAACGCCTTCATCACTGTATTTATTGAGTAACTCGTTTAATACAGATTGCGCCATATCACCATATTTAGTGAAATAGTTGCGCTTTTTGACATTATTAGCGCGTTCTTTACGAGTAAGTGGTGGTTGATCAAAAACCACATGGCAGATCATATCAAATGGATCTAGGTCTTTACCCACTTCTTGTTCTAATACTTCCCAGATAATGCCTTCATCGGCTAGTTCGTCGATAATTGCTTGTTTGCGTTCTGCTTCATCCCAACGACGAACGAACTCATCAAGGGAGCTAAATGATTTAGTTAGCGTTTTACGGGTATAGTCTTTAAATGACTCAGTAACGAGTTTGCCGTCTTCATCATAATACTGAACACGCTCGCCGAGCTTTTTGACCTTTACACCATTTACATGATATTTGTTGATCTTATCATCATCTTCACCCCAATCATTATTTCCGCCTTGCCCTGGTGGGTTAGACTCTTTCTCCCCTCCGGTGTTATAACCTGAGTCCGGTTCATTGGTTTCGTTATTATTAGCGGGATCTTCCATCGTATCATCAAAATCTGAGTCTGGATTGTTAATGTCCACAGGCTTAGTTGTGATGATTTTCTCTGGTATACCATCGAAGCGTTCATCAGCGAACAATTCTGTGGCTTTTTTAAAATCTAAAATTGTAAACCATAACTTGCCGAACTTATCGTCTATACGAGTTCCACGACCGATGATTTGTTTAAACTTGGTCATGGATTGAATGTTTTGATCAAGTACAACCAATTTACAGGTTTTGGCATCAACGCCTGTTGTCATGAGTTCGGAGGTTGTGGCAATAACTGGATAAGCTTTCTTAGGATTAATAAAGTTGTCTAATTGAGCTTTACCAATCTCATCATCGCCTGTTATTTTCATTACGTATTTGTCGTTCTTAGCAACTTGTTCAGGGTTGCAATTTACCAACGCGCGTCGCATACGTTCAGCGTGATCAATGTCGTTGCAAAACACAATGGTTTTAGCCATTGGATCTGTGCGTTTTAAATAGTTGGTGATTGTTTCGGCGACAAGTTGGGTACGCTCGTCAATAACGAGTGTGCGATCGAAATCTTTTTGGTTATAAATCCGATCTTCTACTTCATGACCTTGTTTATCAACCATGCCCTTGGTTGGACGCCATCCTTGTAAATCAACATCAATATCAACACGAACAACTTTATAAGGAGCTAGGAAACCATCTTCAATACCTTCTTTTAATGAGTATTGATAAACAGGCTCTCCAAAGTAGTCGATATTAGATACTTCATTGGTTTCTTTAGGGGTTGCTGTTAAACCTATCTGTGTTGCAGAAGAGAAGTATTCTAGTATTTCACGCCAGGCACTATCTTCTGAAGCACTGCCACGATGACACTCATCAATGATAATTAAATCAAAGAAATCAGGATCTACCTGTTTGAATGCTTTTTGATGTTCTTCAGGCCCTGTTAAAGCTTGATAAAGTGCAAGATGCACCTCATAAGCAGGATCTACTTTTCGCCCCGTAATTTTAGTCATGGCTTGACCAAATGGCTGAAAGTCATTTATGCGAGTTTGATCAACCAGTACGTTTCTATCAGCTAAAAACAAAATACGTTTTTTGGCTTTTGATTTCCATAAACGCCAAATAATTTGAAACGCTGTATATGTTTTTCCTGTACCTGTTGCCATAACCAGTAGTATGCGATCGTTGCCTGACGATACGGCTTCTACCGTTTTATTAATGGCTTGTAATTGATAATAGCGTGGGGACTTACCTGAACCATCATCATAATAATCTTGAGTGATAACTGGAAGTTGAGCTGGTTGGTATCCTTTGTATAAGCAGAGCTTATTCCACAACTGTTCAGGTGTTGGGAAATCTTCTAACGCTAGTTCTGTCTCTAATTGAAGGGTGTTGGTTTTGTCATGAAAGATAAAACCGTCGCCATTGCTTGCAAACACAAAAGGAACGTCGAGTAAATTGGCGTAATCTAACCCTTGCTGCATTCCTTTACCAATTTCATGCTTATTGGCTTTAGCCTCTATAACAGCTAAAGGAATTGAAGGTTTATGGTAAAGAACGATATCTGCACTTTTAACTTTTTTACGTGCGGCAACCATGCCTCTAACTACGACTTTACCGTCACGAAGCTTAACTTCCTGACGGATTTGTGTCATATCATCCCAGCCAGATTTTTTTACCGATGGCAAAATAAACTTTGTGATGATATCAGTTTCACTCAAGTCTTTTTTGTTTATAGAAGGCATAGCTTACTCCACTTCCTGTCAAACAAACTAATTAATTACCTAAAAATTCGAAGAGATTTTAATGCCCTAGCTAAAGGTTTAGAGCTAAGCATTTATAGTTTTGTACAAAACGAAAATGCTTTCAGAAAGTATCAGAAATCTTATACTTAGTAAAGGAAAGCAAACGTTAACTTATTGTAAGAAGGAAGGTTATTTTTGGGATTGTTCAATTTTTTATTTGGTGGTATATCTAGCTCTATTGATGTTAGTGCAACTACCCATGCTGATATCACTAGTTCATCAGATCCTAGTGTTAATATTGATGGCACGCCAATGGTTGGCTCTGTTGATATCAACGGTAATCCTTATGGTGTTACTTCAATGGATGATAGCCTGCACTCAACCTGTTTAATCGACAATTCCTATTCATCATTCGATAACACGAGCAGTTTTGATTCTTTCGACTCAAGTTGCTCAGGCTTTGACGATTGGTAAACCAAATAGAAACTTAAAAAGTTAGCATAATCTCATTTTTTTTATTTTTACCAAATTGCGTATTCTGATGGTGCGTAAAGTATTTCAAGTTGGTGCGACACGGTATTAGCTAAGAATATGATCATTTAACCCTTAGTTTCATTAACACAGAATTGAGATACAAAGCGCCCTCCCACGAATAAAAATCAATTAAGGGAGGTATCAATTAGATTGACGTCAATCGCCTTTTGCTCTTTTACGCGGTTTAGTAAATTTCGCTCATAACGAGGCTAGTTATTGGAAAGGTCAATAACTAAAGGAATTAATATGAGCGACACGATCGAATTTTACAAAAATTACTCTCGCAGAAGCAAATCCCCGTGGGATGATGCCGCGCGAGTGGCTATGCTGTGGCAGCCGGACACGAAGCAAGGCATTTATTTGCATATTGGCGCGTTCGGTATAAATGGCATTGGTCTAAGTAAAGCATTTCAAGAGAAAATGCCGGATGGCTTACAATGCCAATATCTAGTGTTCGAGCGTTTAGACATCGTTATGCACGTGTTTGCTGAAGAAATACAGCAATACTGCATCGATAATGTTTCAACTAAAGACTTTAAAGAAGTGTTTTTACTCAACCAAGATGCGTTTTTCAACGACATCAGCAAGTCATATTGGCAATTAGCATACGATAATTATTGTAAAACAAACTAATCTCAGGAGCCGTTATTGGCTCCTTTTTAATGAAACTGCATTAATTTCCCAGTCCGGCATCTATATATAAATAACTGGATATTACTTTCTCGCTGCTGCAAGCGGGGGCCTTAATTAGGCACTACTAAAAACTAGGTACGCAGAACCCTAGCCTCTAGAGCGGTCTCGGCGGTACGCTGTTATTCGTTCCCCCAGTTATAAGCTGGACATAGATTAAAATTAGAGAACATCGAAATAAGCCGCTTGTTAGCGGCTTATTTCATTTACTAAGTCATGTTGGTAAAATTTTACCAAAATTTATTATAGAGAATCGAAATGAGTTCTTTGCTATAAATGTATTTGATTGACTGTGAAAAAAACTCACGATCCAATTCATTCTCTGGCTTATCAATCAGTTTAGTGTTTACCCTCTCGGCATCTTTAACAAATCTCCTTCTATGAGAAAATACAAGCACTTTGTTGAAGTTTTCGCCAGATTCAATGGCTCGTTTATAGCGTCTCAATAAATCTAGGCGATGGATTATCGTCTTACTTGAGCATTCGACTTCAATGGCGATAACCTCGCCAGAATTATTGTCATCGTCCGACACTTGATAACAAATTGCATCCACTCTTCTTTTTTTACCTTTAGAATCTTTTTCTTGCTCTCTTTCAGTAATGAAAAATGCGTATTTCTCTTGCTGAATTCCTATAGCGACGATAGCTTGAGTTATAAGATCATGAGTGACTGATTTTGGATTGATGGTACTTGGCTTGATATTGTATTTTAGCTGTTCATTATGGAGTTCTTCCAACATTCGTACTGCTTTTGGCTTTAATAAAAATATACGTTTATCTCGTGTTGCATAGGTGGCAACTTCATTAATGACATCATCTTTAACTAGTCGTTTAACCATTCGGTTAACAACAGAACGGTCAACGTCCCAAAGTAACTCAATCACTGAGACCGACGTAAAACCAAAACGATAAATCCAATCCAATAAAGAATATTGCTTTGCATTGTGGCGTGCTTGTGTCGAATTCGACTTTTGATATTTTTGCGGTATCCCCCGCTCTTGATGATAAATCATAAACTTGCTCCTTTTAATAATACATAGGAGAGTCACAGGGGGATTGTCTTGAATTACAAGACAAACAATTGATTTCTTTCAGGCAATCAACAAAAGACAAGCGATTTTAAAATCGCCTTTACCATTTCATGGTATTGAATAAACCATTGCTTGCTGCAAGCGACTCGTCGCTTTCCACAGCGCTTTTGGCTTCACCAAAAACATGGCTTATTCAGCGCCCTCCGTCTGCCCTACGGTTGCGGAGCAAATGTGTTTTCTAACGCCAAGAGGCGAGTGAAAACGAAAACCCATTTGCTCCGCCACACTTGCAGGGTGTCTTCGGGCGCTTTTTTATATTTTGTGCCAAAATGCTCTCGCCTAAAATAATTTTCAATATTTTCAGGCTTCCGCTTTTGTTTAATTTCTTCGAAATTGCTTTTTACGCAATTGCGTTGCAATGCTTGTTTTTATTACTTGCAGTATGCCTTTAACTTCCCCCTTTAGGGGGGCAGTTAAAGGACAGTGCGGTCGAAAAGCGTGCGTGTTTTAAAAAAATTCGCGTGGGTTGCATCTATGTGTTTTTACACTTAACAAAAACAAGGAATGTTATGAAGCAACTCGATCTATTTGAAAATGAAATACAAGCCACTGTTCAGGCGACTCGTAATGCCAATGAGATTGATGGCTATGGCTCACTCGTCGCTAAATCCTTTGGTGAATTTAAAGCGATACGTGGGATTGCGAGAAAACCGCTTTGGGGTAAATACTTCACTACTGGCGATTTAATTGAAATTGCTGGGCAACACGGAGTAGGTAAAACCTATTGGTTGTACAAGCTGATTTTTGCACTAGCCACAGGGACGGAATTTTTTAAAGAAGCAGTCCCCTCACCTAAAAAGTTACTGCTACTTGACGGCGAACTGCCAATAGATGACATAAATCAACGGTTTTCACAAATAACGTCACTTGCACCAAACGCCCAACAACAATTATTGGATAACAATTTCAGTATCATAAATCGGGAATTTAGCGGCGGCCTGATGGCAAATATTTGTACCATCAATGAAGACGATGAATTATTTCAGTTGATGGCGAAGCATGACGTGGTGGTTATCGATAGCCTTAAAACAAATAGCTTTGGCAGCAACATCTCCAACGCCGACGACGTCGCTGGATTAATTACCATGTTTTTAAAATTGAAAGCGCTCGGCACAACTGTGATTTACGTAAATCACCTTACCAAAAACCAGACAGTATTAGGTTCAGTGGATTTCGATATCATTAACGATGTGACCATTGCTCTATCTTTTGATAAAAATAAAGCCATTCGCAAGTTTTCGGTACTTAAGGGGCGCTCGCTAAGTGAAAACGATAAAGCCCCTAAGAGTTACAGCTTTAAACCGGATGAACGCGGCATTCCATTTACGGTTTACTAAATAGGTAATAACTTTGTATTGAAGAGCCGTTATCGTTATCGGCTCTTCAGAAAATCCGGAAGCGTTGAGTTATCTCGATATAAATCGAGTAACTTAACCGCTTTAATTTTGGATTCATCCATTAAGTGTGCGTAGCGTTTGGTTGTCTCAACTTGGCGATGGTTGAGTAAGTTGCTGACCAAGTAGATATTACCCGTTTGCATCATGACTTTTGACGCGAAGTCATGGCGTAGATCGTAAAACCTAAAATTTTCAATTTTGGCCTGTTTGATCAACGTTGTCCAAGCTGTCTTAACCGATGTTAGTTGGTGTTTGGGATCTTGCGGAGATGGGAATAACCAAGCATCTTTCCTGTTTTCAACCTTTAACCTGCACTCTTTGTGTATATGGTGTTTTCGCCATTCTGTTATCACTGAAAACGCTAAATCGTTTAGTGGTACAAAATTGGCGAGTGCCCTTTTATCTATGGACTTTCGAATCCTGAAAAACCTTGCTTCCATATCTATATCCGTCCACTTAGAGTTCATTATCGTACCTGGGCGTATACCAGTTTCTTTGAACAGAATAATAAAGGGGGTGACATGATCGGCAAATGCACATACGTCAAGATTTGGCGGTGTCGGTAAGCCTCGCATTTTTCTGTGCTCTATTGTGCTTATCCGTTGCTCTAACTTTTGTTGATTTCTTTGGTTCAAGACTTTATACAACCTAAGCTCTTCATCTTTTGACAGATACCGGATTATGTCGTTATCCATTTTAAATTTAGGCAGTGTATATAAATCATGATCACTGATAAGACCATCTTCTTTGGCAAGCTGAACGCATGAGCGGATGGTGCATATAGCCTCTTTGAGTGTTGACGGTTTTAACACCCAACGGCTTTCTCCGGCATTTATTTGTTTTTGTGTTAGTTTTCGTTCTTTAGATTTTAGCCAAGCTCTAATTTTTTCAGCGTTTACCTCTTTAATATTAAGTTTCAGTAAGTTAGAAAAGTAACGCGTTACTACCTTGACCTTTTTGTCAGCCGTTTTAGGGTTTTCCTCTACCTTCTTTTCAAGAAAACGCCCTTTAAGGAATTCATGCAAAGTAATTGTTGGAACGTTTGATTTTGAGTGATTTTTTGATTTAGTTAATAGCTGAATACCCAATTCATTTGATGCTTTGATTTGTTTTACTGCTTTCACTATGTCACAAAATAATGCGGGATCGAAGTGTCCCAGTTTGGTTGAAACTAGCTTTTGTGTCTCGTTATTGCGATAACGGTAATACACACTGCCTTGCTGGTTAACGTTAAGTGCCTTGATGTTTTTACCTGACTTATTAAAATCAGCTTTATACAGTCGTACTTGTAATCCAGAGATGTTTTGATGATTTATTGCTATATATGCCGTTTTCCCCTGCCACCAGTCATTGACAATTTGGGCAAGCTGGTCGGGAGAGAGTTTTGAATCTTTAACGATTTTATTCAGAATCTTTTTATGAGCAGGCTCAGTTAATCGCGAAGGATTGAATATGAGACAACCAAAGAGCTTGATTGTGTTTTTATGACTTAATATTGAAATAGCAACGGATAATGATTTTGACATAATGACGACCTTAAGAATTAAATTAATTCTCATCGCACATATATCGCACACGTTTATGCAAAGATTTGCAAAAATGCGCAAGATGGAAAATATCAACAAAACAATAAACCCTTGTTTATATTGGGTTTGTTTGATTGTGAAATTTACACTTTAGGAAGAATTGAAACTGGGGGACGTGAGGTCGCAGGTTCAAGTCCTGCTATCCCGACCATATTTAAGAGCCCTGACTAATGTCAGGGCTTTTTTGATCTCGGACGCCAGTCTCATCTGGCTAGCGTCAACCAATGCTATATTCAACACTTAAACCTCAGATACATTCAGATCAACTTTATTCAACCGGTGTCATTTCATTTGCTAATGTAATAATTTCGTTAAACTAATTCATGTCACCAACAACATCGCTCTAAAAGGCCACTATGCCACGTTACACACTGACCTTGCTACTCAATCAACGTTAGCCAAAGATTCGCCATAGCCCCTGTGAGCATTGGTACAGAATGTCACCTTTATTCAACAGTTTTAACGCTATCGGTTTAGCTAGTACAAATTTCTCGGCGAGCGCCGCTGATGGCTGTTTCAATTATTCACATGACAAGCATTTTATCTCTTCGATCTGCTGTCAATATCATCATAATCCTCTTTTAATAAAACATCTGTCCAAACCTCACTGACTTTAATAAATCTAATTCGCTTTATTTAACAGCGCAATACTTGGCCTGTACTGCTCAACAAAATATACGATGTGTTAACGAGTCTACTTATCCGTGATCACCCTGTTATACAGCTGACCATCAAAGTCTAATCTCGAAACCACAAAGGGCCCTAATAACCCTTACCATCGTCACGTTGTGGATAAATAGAAATGTCATATATCAATTAGTTCAAATTACCCGCGTGCTGACGGGGAAATTCAACACTCTTTTAATTGTATAACTTTGTGAGTAGGTAACTGTTCACCTACATTGCCACAGGGTTATCAGGGTTGCAGTTAAGTACTACTAAGGAGTTATCAGAGTTATATGCAAACTTGCTCGTGGAGTTATCAGGGTTGTATTGATTTTTACTATCGGGGTTGTTAGAGTTATCGTGAATTTGTATTTTAAATGAGAATAAAACCCTATGCGCTTCCCTATTGTTTTAATGTTTAATCCTGAGAAAAATGACTACAAAGTTGTTGTTGTTGATATGCCCGGATGTGAGTGCAGAGCGACATCTATAGATCAAGCGCTCGACAAAGTACTTGCGGTTATCGAGTCGCACTTATCGTTATTGGTAGAGTATGGCGAGGATATTCCCAGCGCCACATCGTTTGAATCACATGTCAGTAAAATGGAGTATCGCGGAGGTGTCTGGGCCGTAGTTGATATCGATTTGACTCCGTACTTAGGTAAAAGTCATAAAATTAACGTTACCCTACCCGATTTATTAATTAAAAAAATAGATGACACGGTTGCATCTAACCCTAACTATCAAACGCGTTCGGGTTTTTTAGCTACCGCAGCCATCAATGAATTAAAAAAACGGCCAATTAACTAAGTAACGCATGACAAGATGGGATTAAACCGATTAGTAAGCAAAGCATCTTAAACAGGATAAATTGGTGAGGAGCACTGTGACATATACCGTGCTCGCTTGTGTAGATCGAGCTTGAGTAAGACTGGGTAAAGGATAATAAACACAATATGTGACTTGTCGATTGCAAAACACAATGGTGCTTTTAATTGACCTACTTGCTTACAAAAATTACGCCTACAACAATGCACAGTGCACCAAATAGCCGTTGTGGTGTTAGTGTGATTGTGGGATAGCCTAACCATCCGTGATGATCAAACATCAACGAGGCAATAACTTGACCACAAACGATCGCCACAGCTAGCGTTAAGGCTCCTAACTTAGGCGCTAAAAATATAGACATCGCTATGTTAAACGCACCTAAAAAGCCCCCTAACCAAGCCCACCATGGAATTTCGGTCATTGCGTGTTTGGAAAACCAGGGCTGCTTTTGCGAAAACGCTATAATTCCAAGAATGATGGTACCAATTAAAAATGATATAAATGCCGCTTGTATTGGTGTACTCAAACCACTGCGCAATTGTGAATTAATACCGGCTTGTGCCGCTAGGCCACAACCGACAAAAATAGCAAATACGACCAATAGATACATACTCATTCTCACTCCCCAATAATCGTCATTTTATCGTCGGTACTCGCACCATATTACCAACGAATTTTGGTCTAACACCGGTTAACAGCCTAGTTTCTGCTTGCTAACAATAGTTAACACCTTAGCATAACACATTGTTTATACGTAATTTTATAGCATACAACCGTTGTTATCTGTATATCGTTCAAAAGTACCCTTGATAAAGGCGAATGGTAACGCATGATCTTGGCACCCAAATATTTTTTCTAGGTTTTAATATATGTTTTTTTACATGAGTCAGTACAACTTGCTGTAGAAAGGCACACGTGGAGCGCCAATACCTGGCTTTAAATAGATTATACTTCAACCATGTACACCTTATGTGAAAACGTTAAGACGTTAAATTATACCTTTACTATCTTTGCTAGCGGTTTATTTGGTTGTTGAAAACAATACACTATGTGTTTAATGATAGAATCGGCTTGTTTGGCAGCCAAAGGTTTAATCCAATGACGTGATAACGAGCTCTAGATCAACAAGTTATTAACCCAATCGGTGTTACTGGCGATTAAATACAAATAAAACAAAGGATAAACGATATGCGCACACTATCTCATTTATTGGTGGGCTTTACCCTACTCGCTGCCCTATCAGGCTGTGCGAATGTAATAAAACTGGAAGAGCCAAAAGTTAATTTAGTTGGTATTGAATCGGTTAAAGGCAACTCAATGTCGCCCCGCTTTGTCTTGCGTCTGATGGTGACCAACCCAAATGATCGCGATTTAGACATTGAAGGTATGGCTTTTGATTTTAACGTAGGAAAGCACAACCTAATGTCTGGTGTTGCCAACAATATCCCGACCTTAACCGCCTATGGCGAGACGGCTGTCGATGTTGAAGCCAGTATTAATGTTATTGATATGGTTATGTTAGTGGCCAAGTTTGCAGAATCACCTAACGATAACCTGACATACACCCTGCGAACGCGTATTGATCCCAAGGGCTACATGGCGTTTGATATCAAACACAGCGGCCAACTTGATAAGCAACTTGAAGACGCATTTAAAACAAAGCGTTAATAATGCAATGCGGGATACGATAGGAAAAGCTAGATTACGTATCACACACGGTGCTGACGCGTTTGGCTAGCACCAATTGGGCACGATCTCTAACAATGCGATGAGTGTCAGGATCGCAGTGGCGAAGCAAAGGGAGCCGATTCGCTCTAGCAAAGCAATGCAAACGTCGAATTTTAATACAAGTTGTTAAAAAAAATTGCTGATCGTTCAACAATTACTTGAGTTAGTGGCTACCATAGGTAAACTACCCACTCTTAACTAAAATCAACTTTATTGTATAAATTATCAAACGAGGTCAATAATGTCAGTTTTTGCAATTACTGATGTATTAGCAGGTAAAGCACCAGTTGGTGAAACCGTTACAGTCCAAGGCTGGATCCGTACTCGTCGTGATTCAAAAGCCGGTATTTCTTTTCTAGCCATTCACGACGGCTCGTGCTTTGATCCTATTCAAGCCGTAGTACCTAGTGACCTTGATAATTATCAAAATGAAGTGTTAAAGCTTACAACAGGTTCATCTGTACAGGTAACCGGTACATTAGTTGAATCTCAAGGTAAGGGACAATCGTTTGAAATCCAAGCCACTGACGTTGAAGTGCTCGGTTTAGTTGACGATCCTGATACTTACCCTATGGCTGCAAAACGCCACTCAATTGAGTACTTACGCGAACACGCACATCTACGTGCACGCACGAATATTGGTGGTGCCGTTACTCGAGTGCGTAACTGTTTAGCGCAAGCTATTCACCGTTTCATGCATGAAAAAGGTTACAACTGGATTGCGACACCACTTATCACCGGCTCTGATACTGAAGGTGCCGGCGAAATGTTCCGCGTATCGACCCTAGATCTAGAAAATCTACCTCGCGATGACAAGGGTGCCATTGACTTTAAAGAAGATTTTTTCGGTAAAGAAACATTTTTAACGGTTTCTGGTCAATTAAATGTTGAAACTTATGCGTGCGCCTTGTCAAAGGTCTACACGTTTGGTCCAACATTCCGCGCGGAAAACTCAAACACCTCTCGCCATCTCGCAGAGTTTTGGATGGTGGAGCCTGAAATTGCCTTTGCCGATCTTGGCGATGCCGCAACGTTAGCAGAGGAAATGTTGCGTTACGTGTTCAAAGCCGTACTAGAAGAGCGCGCTGACGACATGGCTTTTTTCCAACAACGCGTTGATAAAACCGTTATTGATCGACTCAACTCAGTGATCAATTCTGAGTTTGTACGTATGGATTACACCGACGCCATCGATATATTACTTAAATCAGGTAAGAAGTTTGAAAACAACGTTGAATGGGGTGTTGACCTAAACTCTGAACACGAGCGTTACCTTGCCGAAGAATACGTCGGTGGTCCAGTGGTATTGCAAAACTACCCGAAAGATATTAAAGCATTTTATATGCGTCTTAACGACGATGGCAAAACCGTTGCGGCGATGGACATTTTAGCACCTGGTATTGGTGAAATCATCGGTGGCTCTCAGCGTGAAGAACGCCTTGATGTATTAGATGCCCGTTTAGCGGAAATGGGCTTAGATAAAGAAGATTACAGTTGGTACCGCGATCTTCGACGTTACGGCACTGTGCCTCACGCAGGTTTTGGTTTAGGTTTTGAACGTTTGGTCGCTTATGCAACCGGCATCTCTAATGTGCGAGATACTATTCCGTTCCCGCGCACACCTAACAACGCTGAGTTTTAATCGTTCTGATCGTGATGTAAAACATTGCGAACCAGAATCTAGTAAAAGGGATCCATGCGGTCCCTTTTTTTGCTTTGCACCGTCCTAAATATAATTGACACTTTCCAACCCGATGTGTGTCGCTCGTTTACGTACCTCGTTATTTATCGTTACCTGATTGTTGGCGTCTAGTACCTTCGGTAATGGCTGTTTCAAAATCAAAACATGATACGTGTAATGGGTAAAACTTCGATAAACGGCCATCAATTATCAATTATCTCGGTTCTGCTGGCCGGTACTGAATGTTTTTTCTTCGATTTTGTCAGTGTTTTACAAGGCCGAACGTACAATGGCTGGTCATTCAAAATGAGTATGTCTGAGTTGTTAAAATTGTAAATTAACGCTGGCCTACCAGCTTGGTTATAACATGCGTTTAAAAGCCATTTTCTGATTGTTGCTATTCGTCGGGGTGACATAAGCATACTTTTCTCTCGCTACAACTCAATTAAATCGCTGTTAACTCCAGCAAAATCAATACCAACAACATCAACAACTCGTAAAGCGTTTTACAACGTTAGTCAATTTGACAACATTTTGGTTACAAGTGTTAACTCTTTACCAAGCCAACAAACCACACCTCTCCAAAACACTCAGTAAAAACCAACTAAAAACACTATTTATCAATAACTTAATAGCATTGGCACGCATTCTGCTTTATAGAGTACAACCTTGTATATTTAACCAATAAATATAGTAACAAAGGTAACAATATACTTTCACCTTAACTATTGAAGATATCAACATGGACAGAAAAATAGCGAAGAAGTCAAAACCTTGGGGCAAAATCAGTTTGGCCTTGTTAGCCGTCGGGTCAATCGCCGTAGTTTCCAACCTTTATTCAGCACAAACCACGGGTAAATCATTACAAGTTGCTCAGCAAAACATCACCATTTCGAGCGTTTCTTACGGCACTTTTGAAGATTTCATTCCCGTAAGGGCTAAAGTTACGCCGCTAAAAACAGTCTACCTCGATGCGGTAGAAGGCGGACGTGTAGAAAAAGTTCTTATTGAAGACGGCGCGATTGTTAGCAAAGGCCAACCCATCGTTAAATTGTCTAATACGCAATTACAACTCGACGTCATGCGCAATGAGGCTGCGGTAACTGAGCAATTGAATAATATGCGTAGTATTGAGTTATCACTTGAACAAAACAAACTATCTCACAAGCGCAACCTTATTGAAATTGATTATCAAATCAAACGTTTAACTCGCCTAGTCGAGCGGGAACGAGTAATTTTTGCCAAAGGCAGCATTTCAGACAACGCATTACGTGACAACGAAGATTTATTGGAGTACTACAAAAATCGTCGCCAAGTGACGCTGGAGAGCCAAAAAACCGATAACTTAATGCAAGCGCAGCAGTTAGCCTTCCTTCGAGAAACCAATCAACGCCTTGAGGAAAGCTTAGTGTTCGCCAGAGCAAATATGGAAAATTTAAATATGAAGGCACCGGTAGCCGGAAAACTGTCGGGCTTTGATATTGAGGTTGGCCAATCTATTCAACGCGGTGAGCGAATTGGTCAAATTGACGACCCATCAGCGTTCAAATTACAAGCGAGCGTTGACGAATTCTATTTAGAGCGCATTGATTTAGGACAACCCGCCACTTTGCATCGCAACGGTGCTGAGTTCACCTTAACGATCAGCAAAATTTACCCTCAGGTGAATAACGGTCAATTTCGCATTGACTTAACCTTTGACGATCATCAGCCACAAGGTATACGCCGCGGTCAATCGTTACAAACCAAATTAACCTTAGGCGATCCAAGTGAAGTTGCGCTTATTCCCAACGGTGCGTTTTACCAAGACACCGGTGGTAATTGGGTATTTGTTGTCAGCGCCGATGGTTCGGTTGCAACCAAGCGCAATGTGACTTTAGGGCGTCGAAACAATCGCTTTATCGAAGTTCTTGATGGCTTAGATGTTGGCGAGCAAGTTATCACCTCACCCTACTCTAGCTTTATTGACATGAGTCGTTTAGACCTTGGCTCGTAACTTTATTCATTCACTATTCTTATAACAACATTAAATTGGGGCAACACTATGTTAAAACTACAAAATTTAAGTAAACGCTTTGAAACGGACGAAGTAGAAACAACCGCGTTAAACAGCATTAACCTGACCATTAATAGCGGCGAATTTGTGGCCATTATGGGACCAAGTGGTTGTGGTAAATCGACCCTACTTAACACCATTGGCATGTTAGATTCTCCATCAGACGGACACTATTTCTTCAAAGATGAAGATATTGCAAATTACTCAGAAAGTTCGTTGGCCAATATTCGCAAGCAACATATTGGTTTCATTTTTCAAAGCTTTAACTTAATTGATGAGTTAAACGTTGAAGAAAACGTCGAGCTGGCGCTGCTCTATCACAACATTAATAAGGCTGAGCGCAAAAAACGCGTAGCTGAGGTGTTAAAGAAAGTCGGTATTGATCATCGCGCAAAGCACATGCCAAGCCAATTATCCGGTGGTCAACAACAACGGGTTGCGGTTGCGCGAGCAGTGGTCGGTAAGCAAAGCGTTATTCTCGCCGATGAGCCAACCGGTAACTTAGATACCGAACACGGGCGCGAAGTAATGGAAATGCTACAACAGCTCAACAAGGAAGGCACCACTATTATTATGGTGACCCACTCGCCATCACACGCCGAATATGCATCGCGTATTGTTAACTTGTTGGATGGTCAAATTCAACCGCAAGAATTGAAAGCGGTTGTTTAGCAAACGGAGATTGAAGTTATGTTAGTTAAAAATTATATCACCACCGCCTGGCGTAATATGGCAAATAACAAACTGTTTACCGCCATCAACATCTTCGGCCTAGCCATTGGTTTAGCCGCTTGCGTGATGATTATGTTATACGTTCAGCACGAAACCAAATACGATCAGTTTTGGCAAAATGCAGATACCATTCATCGCGCTCACGTTACCTTCAATGTACCAGGTAGAGATCCAATGGATGCCGTATCGGCGCCAGGACCGATGATCCACGCACTTAAGAAAGACTTTGAGCAAATTGAATACGCGACTCGCATTGGCTCTTGGGGGCCAACCATCACCTACAAAGACAAGGTGATGATTGAAGATGTTCGCTTAGTTGATCCCGAATTTGCTGACATGTTTGATTTAACCGTGCTAGCTGGCGATGTAAAAGCCAGTTTAAATGACAATCAAAGTATTGTCTTGTCGGAGTCAGCTGCGAAAAAATTCTTTGGCGATAAGCCGGCCATCAATGAAGTGTTGAGTTTGGATTTTAATCATTTTCAACGCGAGTATAAGGTTGGAGCCGTTATCGAAGATCTACCTGATAACAGCCAATTAGATTTACCCATCATCGTCGCTATCGATGAAAAAGACTGGGAAGAACAACGCTGGATGTTTGGTCATTGGTTTTCTGTTAATTCACAACTGTATTTTAAAACCAAACAAGCAAGTGATCTCGCCACTATTAGCAGCCAGTTAGATCAATTTGCTAACAACAATTTTCCACAAATGCCGATTGGTGGCGACGATGCAAAAGCCTCTGACTTCATTAAGTTGAGTGCGATGAATATCCAAGACTTGCACTTGAAAGCCACTGGTTTTGGTGAAATGCGCCCACAGGGCAATCAAACCATGGTGATCACATTCTCTGCGGTGTCATTTTTAATCCTACTAATCGCGGCAATTAACTTTATGAACTTATCCACCGCGCAAGCAAGCCGTCGCGCTAAAGAGGTGTCTCTGCGCAAAGTAATGGGGGCTTCCCGTCGCAACTTGGTGGTTCAGTTTTTGGGTGAATCGGTTTTGTTGAGCGTTATCGCGTTTACCTTGGCGTTTGCCTTAGTAGAGCTTACATTACCACTGTACAACGAAGTACTGAATAGGTCATTGAGCGTTTCTTACACACCGGTAAATATCGCGACTTTTGTTGCTGTTGCGCTGGCTGTAGGGGTATTAAGTGGCTTGTATCCTGCGTTCGTTTTATCTAATTTTCGACCTGCTACGGTGTTAAAGGCTAACAAATCAGCCGATACTAAAGCATCATTGAAGCTTCGTGCCGGTTTAGTTGTTGTCCAATTTGCCATATCAATTGGCCTGTTTGTCTCGACTGCGGTGGTCTATGCACAAATGCAATACGCTCTTAATATGGACCCTGGTTACAACAAAGACAACTTAATGGTGATTTATCGCGTAGGACGTGATGCAGCAAGTGAACAGCGCAATGTATTGTTGAACGAACTAGAAAAGCACCCACAGGTTACCTCGGTGACCTACTCTAACGAAACCCCTGGTAACGCAAACGAGAACAACACGATGATGCGCACACCAGAAATACCTGAAGAGGATGCCCTACTTATCGGTCAACGCGCTGTCGGCTACAACTTTTTTGAAACCTATCAAATTAATGTTGTGGCTGGACGTACTTACGATAAAAATCGCGCAGATATCACCCCATCAAACGAAGAAATACGTGAAGGAGCACCGGCAAAAGGCGCTATCGTGATTAACGAATCGGCGTTGCAACGTTTAGGTTTGGGTACGCCCGAACAAGCCCTAGGTAAAATTTTAATCACAGACCGAGGCGATCCGGGTGAAGACTTATCGGTTGAATTAACCGTAATCGGTGTGGTCGAAGACATCCACTTTAGCAGCTTGCGTGCAACCATTCGTCCAGAAGTGTATCCGTTATCCGCTGATTTTGGTTCAATTATCTCGGTTCGCTTTAATGGCTCACCCGAAACCATAAAAGCCGATGCTGAGAAAATGTGGACCCAACATGTGCCAAGTGTACCGTTTTCCTATTCGTATGTTGATGCTGAAATCGCCGAATTTTATCAACAAGAACAAGGCGAAGCACAGTTGTTTGCCACCTTCTCCGGTCTTGCGATTTTCATTGCTTGCTTAGGTCTGTTCGGACTTGCTAGCTTCACCGCTCATCGCAAAACCAAAGAAATCGGTATTCGAAAAGTAATGGGTGCCAGTGTGTTTGATATTGTTCGCATGTTAGTGTTGCAGTTTAGTAAGCCGGTATTTATCGCCTGTTTAGTGGCGTGGCCGATAGCGTGCTACCTAATGTTTGATTGGTTACAAGCGTTTGTTTATCGCATTGATACCAGTTTGATAATTTTACTGTGTGCAGCATCAGGTGTATTTGCACTGCTCATTGCATGGGTGACAGTTGCGGGTAACTCAATCAAAGTCGCGCGCTCTAACCCAATAAAAGCGTTGCGCTACGAATAACAACGACACAACGTGACACAATCAAAAAAAGGACCAATTGACGTTGGTCCTTTTTTCTTACTTGAACAGCTCGTTAATTATCAGATAAAGCGCCTTAGCCAACGTGTAAATTAGCGCCAGTGTCTAACATCGACGGACTGCAGTCTTCTCGGTTTTGCTGCAAGCGCCTTGCTTTCACTACCCACATATAAAAACCCGACAATGTCTTGTTGCTCGTCAATATGTAATTGCTGTTTAACCAAAGGGTGTTCAGCTAATGCTCCGGTGCGCCACAGCGCATTATAACCTTGCGCAACCGCTGCCATTTGCAGCGCGTATGTGGCACACCCCGCGGTGATCATTTGTTCGTGCTTGGGTACTTTCGGATGCTGTTGATACTGGGTCGAGACAACAATGATCATTGGCGCGCGATATGCCATGGTTTTGGCTTTCTGCTGTTTGATCGGATCGTCGCTAATCAAGGTCATCGCTTTAACAAAAATATCAGTAAGCGTATCAAGTCCTTTACCTTGGATTACATCAAAGCGATACGGCTTGAGGTGCCCATGATCTGGCGTTGCTATTGCCGCTTCGAGCATCTTAGTAAGTTCGCTATCGCTGGGCGCGGGCGCCTCTAAAAAGCCATTTGATTGGCGTTGGGTCAGAAAATCGAGTGGAGTTTGAGTGATCTGTGTGGTCATAACAATGATTGTGTTTTTATCAATAGAGCTACTAAAGATACAACGCTATCATAAAACACAATAATTCTCATTGTTATTGTTTTGTCATGATTAATTAACATGCTGTGCACGGAGCGCTGTAACTCGCTGGCTTAAACCGCATTAACATTTGCTCAACAATAAAACACAACTGCAAGCCAAAAACGCTATTCACTGGTACGTTCTGGCACCTAAACCGGTCTATGGGTTTACCTTCGGCTTAGTTGGTGTATATGCATTGCTTTGACTTAACATCGATATACCAAGCCAGATAAACCAAATTAGCTGCGTGATACCAAACACTTCGGTGAGGGTTTCATCTGGATATACTGTTGCAATACCAGAGATGCCAACCGTTAGCCCAAGGTAATTCAGTCCACGCCCGAATACGTTCGCAGTTAAAGCCGCGCCACTGATCAGCAATACCCACAGCCCACCAACCAGCTCGTTTCCCCCGCCGAGGCTTTCAATTAGCACTGAAATTATTCGCCACATATCAAAAGCTTTCTCAATTGATATATCCATCAACTTAACCGCATGTGAAAGACCGATGTTTGCCAGCATACCACTTGTAATGACGAGAACTACCCAAACAACGCCAAACACAGATCCTAAGTTCGCCATGAGATTATTTGCTGACTTTAGCCTTTCGTATAAACCCACCACGAGAACGGTTAGAAGAATTCCGAACACCACATACATCAGAAAATATACCATTGAAAACACAACCTGATTTTCCGCCAGGTATGTCATTTTCTCCGATACACTACCCTCGGTGGGATACGCCCAAAACAAGCCAAAATAGACAAACGCAATAATATAAATACCGGCTAAAAAAATAGCTGAGACGCCGGCAACTTTTTGTAGATTTTTCATTAAAGCTATTCCATTTAAGAGGAGGAGCGAATACCGCCATATTTTACGTGCACAGACTCGGCCACACTGATTCAGCCAAGTAATATGAGGACGGTTTAGTCACTGAGTATGGGTCATTCATTCTATGGATTTAACCAGAGGCACCATTTGAGTTTTCAAGCCACGCTTTAGGTAAAAGCTTGTTGCCTTTGATGTATTTGCAAATACGTCCAGATGCACCAAGCGCTATAACCAAACAGCAGTATAATGGGATAGAATCTTTTTAAAACCTAGCGCCTAATACGCGTAAAATAGCGACTGGCTATACTTGGCGAGGAACGAACAAAAGCCAGTTGCACTTTGTCCGTTTACGCAATGTGTTATTCGCGAACAGATAGATCTCTTGTTTCTAAGTTCTCTTTTGTCGCATCGCTTAGTTCATCTACTCGACGAACACCAAAAGTAACGGTTGGCGGAACCCCCATACCAAGCTCAATGTCCGCGACAAGATAGTTGCAGCCTTTTTCTTTTAAAATAGCATTTACCCGTTCTTGCTTTTTTACTGCTTTAATTACGGTATCGGCAATGACTTCATCACTGCTAAAAGACGTTACTGATTCAGCAACTTTATCCGTAATTTCTTTCGCTTTATCAAGAAATTTCACAAACCTTACCTCTTTTGAATACTTTACTATACTTCACTAATCCAATAAATTTGCAACACATTGGTTACCGAGTAAATCCCCCTAACGGAATTACAAAACCAACTTGCGCAATAGGTTTAAAATCGAAAGATAAAAACACGTCAATATTCACACCAAGACCGATATATTTTCCAAAGGAAAGAGATGCATGAAGAGGAATTCCAATACCTGAGTCGTCGTTCAAATCACAAAGCTCTGAATACCCCCACAGACCCTGTTCATACTTTTCACAGTTGTCTACCCAAGTACCAGTTGCGTACCCCACACCAATGCCGGCATCAGCATAGCCAAAACTATATGGAGCAGAACCAACCCAAGAAACACCATAAACATTGAATTTAGCATCAAGGGATTCGAATGATTCCCTATCATATTGCCCAGCCCCCAAAAACTCATCGTTCGTGTATTTTGAGTATATGAGTGCCCAACCTTTGTTTTCATCTCGCGCCTTTACTTTAAGCGTTTCACCATGAGCAAATGAGAAACTCGGTTCGACGTAGTAACTATCATATTCACAGTAAGCTGCAGAGGAAAATAAAAGCAACGAAATGGCAGTATAAATCTTTTTCAAAGTTATTCCCTTAACATCTATATTTAAAAAAACTGGCGCCCCTAGGGCCTAATAACAACGTGCTACGCGCGCCGCAAACCGAACCAACTTTATTTAATTCGGCTTCTAACTTATTTATTCTGCAGTACTAACCTACAAAATATATTATTTAATTTACAGATGGTTATACTGCGAAGCAACACTAAAATGGAAATAAAAAAACTGCCTCAATAACATTGGTCCGTTAATTCGACTATTTGATTCAAAACTGTCGTATTCTTTAATCAATCAAGCGATTAAAGATAAGGCTTTCTCACTAGAGCGAAGGCCAAAAAACACCGTTGTTCAAGCGTGTTCTACAAACCTCGCGAAACAAAGCCTTATGTTTAATAACACTCCGCTTATAGATTTCATTGTCGGTGACGTAGCCGCACGAACTTTTAAACTTAGATGCATTAGTGAAATGAAATTGGTAACTATAGGTACGGTTGACCTGCTCGTGTTACAAGTAAATCGTATTGCCATGCTCTGTGCTAAATGCCCCCAAATAGAAGCATTAGCTAAGGTGACTTTAATGCCATACAGATGAAACGAAAGCGTGGAATTTGTTGGCGCAAGTTAAATACCAATTTTTACAAATAGGTATAATGTGAGCATTGTAGGTCATTTAAAATGCACTGTGCTTTAGACGGCTTCAAACGAATTATGTTTTACTGTCGATTAACTCAGCCTTTAATAGCTTTTCTAACTCTTGGTATCCATCTAACTCTAATAACAAACGGCCTTTTTCAGATTGCGCGATCTTAGTCCAATGTTTACCTTCTATGGCACCAACCATCGCATAAAGAAAGTTGAGGCTTGGCTTCACATAACATTCATTTCGCAATTTTACAAACGCCTTAACTGGACCGATACTCTCTAAATCAGATCGTGTTTTGATTCCAATGTCATTTAGGCATTTCTCTGATTTTGGCCCAAGACCCTTTAGGTTAGCGATTTCACCCATTTATGCATTCCTATGAAACACAGCCTTACACTAAGGCGATTTTTATATAGTAGAGTATTGCGCAGCGGGCCAACTAGAGCAAACCCACACACCCTACATTGAGTCTCGGTTATGCCTGACTCGTTTGGTTGTATAAGTGTTAACATCTTTGAGCAGCTTTTTGTTGCTAATGGCGTATATTGAAACTGCAAACATTACTAACAAGCCAACAAATACCCATTTGTTAATACCGAGTGGATTACTAATATACTGTTCAACTTCAGCATCAAAAAAGATCACCAATATGATAAAAGCGTAAAGTCGAAATGTACCCTTGGCTTTTTTATCAAATTTAGTCTGACCTCCTAAGTCATCCTTGATATTCCCCTTACAGTTAGGGCACAAAAAACCAACTTTCACCCCATTTTTGTAATTATCCTTGATTTGACTGCCTTCAAAAATAAAATCACAAAGACAACATTGATATTTCATACCTTCCTTGACTTAAAAGAGAGTGTTTGATGACCGTTATGGATAACGCCGTATAACGGGCTAATTCAGTTTTTAATATCCTGTATAGCAGACTAAAACCGAACCTAACAAACCGTGCCGCGAGACAGATTGTTAGACGTACAGGCGTTGAAATAATAACGTTAGCAAAACGCTAAATGCAAGAAAAAACAAATTTGATCACATGCGTACGCACCGAGAATTACTTTGCTAAAAAATACCATAGCTCTTTGAAACTATTGCAACAATCACTATTAAAGCAAACCAAGGCGCGAAGCAGAAAATCACCTGTCACTTTATAAGTGTTACCGCTAAATCATGCATAGCGCCACCTACAACGAAGGTTAATAAAACGACAAGTCACATAGGGAATGCGGTATTTAAGGGTTGCATCACATTGCGCGATAAATAAAAGCCCTAAAGAGGAACCCAATATTGCCAGACTAGGTAAAATGACTTTGCCCCGAACAATCACTTAAGCATAGCTTGTAAAGAGCCTGACGCTTCTAACGGTAAACGATTCATATTTTTTACATATTTTGCTAATGATAGAAATTAATGCAGGCTGCTTTGTGAATACCATACGCCTCAATGTGGGCAACGGCTGGACAATGACTTTATTTGCGACATAAAAAATCCCATACAGTGCTTTTTACGCAACATGTACGGGATTACTGATGCTATTTATCGCCTTTTTATACACAAACGCTAGATAGTTCGGGGCAACGTTCGACTATTGTCATATACCTGGCTTATAGCCAATACTGGTGTGACTGTTGCTTTAACAGTCCTCAAACAGTAAATCAATTATATTACTGACATCCGATTTGCCTTCGCCGATTTCTTCGCGGCTCAAACCAGATAACTCGTGTGGAAACACTAACCATTCGTCAGATTTTCGAACGTAATAATCAGGGACCAAATCGACTTTCGAGTTTTGTGGCTTGTACCAAGGGGTCGCTACGCGAATATCTTTTGGCGTGTTCAAACGCATTAATGCCCTTATTTGATCAATCAATGCTACCACGCTTCTACCGGTATCAAACACATCATCAACAATTAGTAAACTATCTTCAGCATTGGCATTTTCGACAAGGTAGTGCAAACCGTGTACTTTAATCTCTTTCGACTGCTGGTTAATGCCGTAGTACGACGAGGTGCGCACGGCAATGTGATCCGTTTCAACTTTTCTAAAGTCAAAATATTCCTGTACCGCGATACCTATTGGTGCACCGCCACGCCAAATACCAATAATGAAATTTGGTCTAAAACCATCCTTGTACACCTGATGCGCAACTCGAAATGAGTCTTCAAGTAATTCCTGAGCGGTAATAAAGCGTTTAGACATAGTAAAACCCGACATAATAAAAATGATTACAATGGCTTGATTATAACCCATTGTTTTTAGTTTTTTATGCTTAGATAACAATTAAAAACATATCAATAATTTGCACTAAGCGCTTTACACTTTGATAGGCATTGCGAAAAAACGTTGGGTCTATAGCTTCGGCGGTATCCTTTTCTGTGTGATACCTGTGGTGGTTTTCACCGGTGATTAACAAGAAATCGATATGGTTTTGATAAAACACATAATGATCACTGGCCTTTAACAAGTCGATTCGCTGCCGTGTCGAGCTAAGTGATTCATCGCGAATCGTTTCCTTTACTAAAAACGGCACACTGACCAGTGTATTGCTATGCGTCACTAATGGTAATAAATTAGGAAAGTGGCGTGTTCCTGCCAAAATTAGAGATTTTTCGTTAGCCCCATAACCGAGCATATCAAGGTTAATATTAAGTACAATGTCTAAATTGGCGATATGTTTATCGCTCATAAATGCACGAGCTCCATGCAGTCCCATTTCTTCGCCATCGGTCATTAAGAACAATAGAGAATACTGATTGTTGTAATGGCGAAAATAACGGGCCAACTCGAGTAATGTGGCAACGCCTGAGGCGTTGTCGTCAGCCCCGTAAAACACTTTACGTCCTGTACTGCCCAAATGGTCGTAGTGGGCAGAAATAACTATATACTGTTCTGGATATCTAAAACCGCGCTTTTCAGCATAAAGGTTTTGGCCTTGGTATTGGTTAAAACCTTGCTTGAAAGAAAATATTTGCGTAGTGACAACATAGTGTTGTTCGAGTTGTTTGTGCAGATATTGCCGTGCTTTGTCGTGCCCTTCGCTACCGGTTTTTCTACCGTCAAAAGCCGGTGACGACAAGGCGTGTAAATGCTGCTGTAATTGATCACCATAGGCATAGGCCTGTGCGCAACTTAGCCAAATCAATATTGCGCTAACGAGAGTAATCCATTTCATTATGGCAATCGAGTGAGTAAATTAAGCTTACTTTGATAGCGCCGCTTTATATCGTCAAAGTTAGCTGCTTGTTTTGCCTTAGCAAGATAACGCTCTGCGCGGGTCATATCTCCTAGCTGATAATAGGAGCGAGACAAACCAAAATAGAACTCGTGTTGTTGTTCAAGCATATTATCGGCTTTTTTGTAGTAGTAAATCGATTGTTCATAGTCGCCCTGGTGGTAGGCTTCATCGCCAAGTAAGGCAAAATAGTAAGGATTACTTTGTCTACTTTTATCGATAAATCGATGAATGTCTGCCGCTTCGGTTACCCGCCCTTCTTGGCTCAGTAATATGGCTAAATTGGTCCACGCGTTTAGATTGGCATCATCCAACACGACGGCCGCTAAATACGCTTGCTCAGCTCTGTCTGTTAAACCGACCTGTTTATACAATAAGCCAATATTACCCCACACGGCCGAAAACGACGGATCGTGAGTTATCGCTGCTTTAAAATACGCATAAGCGCTTTTGTGATCGCCTTGCACTAAATATTGTGCTCCCTTGTTATTGTAAAACATTGCCGTCACACGCTTGCGACTAATGACGTTTTTGGCAAAGTGCTGTTTCACCACATATGGGTCAAAATCAATGGTCGTTGTTTTGCCTCCCCAAACCACCCGATAATTATTATGGCTATCGCCAATAACTTTAAGATTAACGTGTCCAGTCAGTAAGTTATAGTCACCACTGCGCACCCAGTATTCTGGAATGTCTATTTCTTGAAATTGAATATCCAATTGCGCTTCTTTTGCCAACGCATAGGCTAGGATGGTTAACGAAAGACAGTTTGCGGTATTTTGATGAAATGCCTGACGGGCAGTTAAGTTTGCACCATTTAAATAGCGAAGTTCAGTGGGAGAGCTGTAAAATAACTTTTTTAACAGCATTTGAGAGCGTGCAAAGGCATCTTCTTCCATCATGATCGAGCCATGAACAAAGTCGATCATAGCTTGATCAAGGCTGTATATGTCGTTTTCGCTTTCGACAAAAACGGTGTTGTACCCTTCAAACGCGTGATCAACAAGCAAGTTATTGATGTCGGCCTGACTCAGTGTTTGCTTGGTGGTTGAGCACCCTGTCAAGGTAAGGGTAAACAACACAACAGCGGCAATATAAACCATACGTTCGCGCATTGTACCTCCCGCTCAGTTGAAATAGGCAGTTTGCCTTAGTTAAAGCTTAAACCTTTTGACCATTAATTTCATGTTAAGTGCCTGTATAGACACATACCTTTACAAAACTGTTTATGAGATGAAAAACATAATCCTATTGCAATTGTGCAATGACACGAAAATAGCGACACGATTAGACTGATGGTTATCTCGTTGGAGGAGTTTAACGAGAGTTGTTTAAGATCGTTTGGCAGAAAAGCAAAAAGCCCAGCATCTGCTGGGCTTTCTATAATATGGCGGTGAGATAGGGATTTGAACCCTAGAGGCGCTACAAACGCCTGCCGGTTTTCAAGACCGGTGCTTTCGACCACTCAGCCATCTCACCTGAAGTGGTGCGAATACTAATAGTTGCCTTGATGAATGTAAAGTCTTTATCTTAAAAATATAACAAAAAAATGGCATTACAGGTTTGTTTGTTTATTATCTGCCCAAATGCCTGACTATTTCACGTTTAATCACATTTATCTGTGTTGTTAGTAGAACGCTCGCGCCTGGCACTATTTTCAGTAAACCTGCACACGCCGTTATAAAATTCCCTGTGCAAATCGATTTACACCACGTGACAATCGTTCATTCACCTTTTAAAAACGAAATGTGAGTTCAACGCCCGTGCTATCTTGGTTGAATGTCGGTAGGATGGTGATTTCATTGGGCGCCCTGTCATTTGTAAACCAATACCCTGTTACTGCGCCAAACAAGGCACTGAGCAATACATCATCAACATAGTGCTTGTCGGCATTTACACGGGTAAAGCCTACGAAAGTAGCTGCGGTGTAGCCAAATACGCCGTGCCATAATCCGTAGCGCTCATGCATGTAGGCGGCACTTGCAAAACTGCTTGCCACATGACCACTCGCTTGGCTCGCACAACAGTTACCATTTGGACGCGTACGGGGAACGTGATCTTTAATTACTCCTGCGGCGACTTGTGACACGACTAGGCTTTGCATTAATGCTCACGAGCCATTCCAATCTTCTTTACTCACAGATACGGCCATTGCCATAATCGGTAGCGTAAAAGCAACATAATCTCCCGCTTCTTCGTCGTAGTGCCAAACCTGTAATACAGCATGAGATTGAAATGACATTAATGCCAGTAAACTGAATAACGTTAGGCGAATGCCGTGGTAGGTGCGATCGATGAGCGCGTTTTTAATTATTTTTGTCGACATATTTTATCTCGTAAATAGAAAAGCCCAGCAATATGCTGGGCTTAAAATATGGCGGTGAGATAGGGATTTGAACCCTAGATACGCTACAAACGTATGCCGGTTTTCAAGACCGGTGCTTTCGACCACTCAGCCATCTCACCATATAAGACGGCGCGCATAATAAAGTCGAATGACGACGTTGTAAAGCAAGATATGAAAAAATACGCAACTTTTGCTTATAACCAATATGTTCGTTCACATTAGCGACAAGATGTGAATAAATTAGCATCAAGGGGGTTGGCAAGTATCATTGATGCGAAATAAAAAACCTCTTTAAAACGGTTTGAAGTATTTGCTAGCTTAATTGCTCTTTGTCGCCAGTAGCAAATACAATAGGGTCGCCCCGTATCAATGTGTTTTGACTTAAGTAACTGCGCTGGCACCGTGTTATATCTCAACCACCTTGCTGCGCATAATGTGCATTGATTAGCAAAGTTGATCAAATGCACTCATCACCTGTTGGCTTTTCATAATGCGCCCGTGCCCTTGGTTATGGGCTGTAACGAGCTGGACATTGGCGATTTCTTTGTCTGCTCGTTGAGATTCGTTGTAGTTAGCAAATCGGTCGGCTGGGTCGTGGACTATGATCGTTTTGTTATCGCGTAACTTTAATTTGCTAAATGGATCGATAGAGTTCAACGGGTAGTTGTATTGTTGCTCAACTTTAGCAACCACGGCATTAAATAAGCGTATCGAATACCCTGAGCGCTTGATTGTATCGAGCAAATTATCTAAATAGTCCAATACCGGGGCGATCAACATAAGCGGCTTACCTTTAAGTTTTACGTACTGACACTCAAGTATCGTCGCTGTACCCATACTGTGCCCTACTACGCCAGCAACATCACCGACCGAGTCTAATATGGTTTCTAACCCGTGGACAAAGGCAGGTATGTGACCAACATCGCCTTCGCTGTGACCGTGACCAGGATGGTCATAAGCAACCGCGGTATAGCCTTGTTCGGCTATATGTTGCATTAAAGGATAAAATTGATTGGCGCTACCAGACCAGCCATGACTCAGTACCCAGACAGGACCAGATCCTAGTTGATAGGTTTTTAATTTCCCCTCATTACTCATAACCGTGCCTTTAACCAGCCCTTCGGGTTCAGGGTTCTGTGGCCTTAATCGCACTGGGGTTAACAGCAATTTGCGCGCTGTTTTTTCCGCATGTGCAGGCGCCACTCGATGATGAATACGCGTGGTTATATTCACCATGCTCTTTTTAAAACTAAACTTGTTTGCGGTGTTAAAATAAATCTTATCACTCATTGTAGTACCTTAGCCGACCTGTTAATACGAACGATCGTACTATTTTTATTGTAAAAAAAACTGAGCTCAACTCAGTTCGCATTTTTTATCTATTTCCAGCTTTTGAACAGCCGTTCTACGCCCTGCCAAAACATCTCATTACTGATCTGTTGCCCGTGGATTGAATAGTACAAATGGGCACTCAAATACAAACCATATAATTCAAACACCGCCTGCTTGGCATTGAGTTCACGGTTAAATTCACCACGACTAACTGCCGTGCTGATCTGAATATGTAAATATTCCAACCAAGACTCTACCGTGTTCTTTAATGCATTTTGCGTATTACTTTGTTCTAAGCTGTTTTCTCGCCATGCATCAATAAACATACAGCTGCCTTGAAATGCGTGATTCCAACTTAACCAATTCTTTAATAGTGCATTAAGTTTGGATTCAATGTTTGCTAGCCGCAATTGTCGAACAGGCTCTATGACTCGAGCAATAAACACATCATTTGCGTATTCGAGTACCGCCAGCTGCAAGTTATCTTTTGAATTAAAGTGGGCAAATAAGCCACTTTTCGACATATTACATTGCTTCGCCAACTCGCCAATCGTCAGGCTTTCCAAGCCATTTTCACTAGCGAGTTCAAATGCGCGATTTAAAATATTGTCTCGGGTTGCTTTACCTTTACTCATACGCCCTCTTTTATATGTCTCAGTCATCATAGCGCGGTCGTACTTTTTTGTACTATTGATTTTGCACGGATGAGTATGTTCTACGGTCAAAGATTTAGCGCAAAGCGTATTGACCGTATTCATCGTGTATAGTGCACTGCGTCTAATTCGACATTACGAATGTTTAATAGAAGATTTTGTGCTTTTGTATAGCGATAAAGGCGTTCTAAACATGCCTTTATCGACAGATATAATGTTACGCCTTTTGTACTGTGCTATTTTGTTGAGGTTGGCTCGATGTGAGCAATCTACTGGTAATGGTACCTGAAGTCATTGCGCCCGATACATTTAATGCGGTACGTGCCATATCGATTAACGGCTCTATAGAAATAAGCAGAGCCACTATCGTTACCGGCAACCCCATCGCAGGCAAGACGATAAGTGCGGCAAACGTTGCGCCCCCACCAACACCGGCAATGCCAAACGAGCTAATGGCGATCATGGCCACCAACGGCACAATAAAACTCACCGACAGCGGGTCAATACCTACGGATGGGGCAACCATCACCGCAAGCATTGCTGGATAAATCCCAGCGCAGCCATTTTGACCAATGGTTGCGCCAAACGATGCTGACAGGTTTGCAATAGCAGGAGGTACATCTAACTTGCGAATTTGTGCATCGACATTTAACGGAATGGTGGCCGCCGAACTTCTCGACGTAAAGGCAAATGTTAGTACCGGTAAGATCTTGTTGAAATACTCCCGAGGGTTGACCCCAACCAATGACACTAACACACCGTGCACGATGAACATGATGCCAATAGCAAAGTAAGATGCGAGAATAAAACTGAGTAAACTTAACACATCCGTGGCGCTTGACGTTGCCATAACTTTGGTCATTAATGCTGCGACACCGTAAGGCGTCAGTACCATGATCATTTTGACTAAACGCATAACGATAGATTGTGCAGCTTCGACGAACGTTCTAATTGGTGATTCCAATTCTGTTGTTTCTGTCATCACCTTGCGCGCAGCAATGCCTACTAACACACCAAAAATCACCACGGCAATAATTGACGTTGAGCGGGCTCCTGTGAGATCAGCAAAAGGATTAGTAGGAATAAAACTGACTAACATTTGTGGGATGCTAAGCTCTTGAATATTCGCTGCTCGAGTATCTAATACGGTCAATTGCGCTGTTTCACGAGCCCCTTCTATTAACCCTTGCGCAGAGAGATCAAACACTGCTGCAGCGAATATGCCAACCAGGGCTGAAATAGTGGTAGTTAAAAGTAATACAAAAATCGTTAAACTCGATATTTTACCCAATGACCCAATCTTATCGAGTTTTACCACTGCAGAAATCATTGATATCAATACCAGCGGCATAATCACCATTTTTAGCAGCGCAATATAACCATTGCCAACAATACCTATCCACTCAAGCGATTGACCGACAACATCACGGCTCTCAATAAAAACCAGTTGCAAACCGAGGCCAAATGCTGAGCCCATTAATAAGCCGAGTAACACCAAACGAGACAAGGTGTTTTGTTTTTGCTGTTGCGCAAAGATAAATAGCAAGATGGCAACAAATAGTGCTAAAGAAACAATCAATGAAAAGCTCATTTGAGGACCTCGGTTATCATGACGAAATGCCAATGATGGTATTTAAGTTGATCATAAAACCGCGAGAATAGCCGTAGTGAGCGATATTGAAAAATGCTAAAGCGCTATGACTTAGATCTAAAATGCATGTGTAGGTGCATCGTATGAGCACTTAACTCGCGCCCAGCGCAGTATCCAGATCAGAATAAGAAATAGTGCAATGAAGGCCGATTAGGCGAATTTGACGGGATTTATAGCAAGACGTTAATTGAGCCACATTTCGCTCATACAACAACGTCACTATACAGAAATCAAAACCCACAGAAAACAAAAAGCCCTGCTAAATTAGCAGGGCTTTTTGTTAATATGGCGGTGAGATAGGGATTTGAACCCTAGAGGCGCTACAAACGCCTGCCGGTTTTCAAGACCGGTGCTTTCGACCACTCAGCCATCTCACCTGAAGTCGGAGCGAATATTAAGGCCTCTTTTTAATCTTGTAAAGCGCTAATTGTAAAAAAAATTGAATTACCAATCCGTTTGCACAGTAATTAATCTACCAGAGTAAAATAACGCCACGCATGATATCCAGCGATGCCATTTTTTTTAACGCCTTATCCCTTTAAAAAACAGCGCAATAATATCAAAGGGACGCAGCTATGATGCACCTAACTTGATTTGCACATTTACTTTTTACTGCGACTGCAGTCGTGTTCACACGTTGACGGCCCTGTTAGCCAACTAGAAATACTGTGTCGATGTTGAGCGAAAAACATGTACAGCTTATCGGTTATCACGCGCACCAAAGGCCACCGCAAGGGCTTGATAAGATACCCTTTACCCACTGCTTGCCAAGCGCGGTACGTCACGTCCAGACCAGTTATCACCCGCCCAGAAGAATCTATACCGTGTAAGATTGTTAACGCGTCATCTCTATTTATGTGTGGATAGTCGTTAAATGCCTGATCATGGATATCAACTATCAGCAGATTATTGCTGTCATCATGTGATTTCAAGTGATTCATTTCTCTCACACACAATGGGCACTTCATGTCAGCGAATACGATAACATGATGGTTGCACCTTCCCTTGTTGGGATCAGACAGATGGTTTGAATTAAGCATGTGTATTGTCCGTTAGGTCATTGTCTATAAATCGGTAGTTCGTGTTTTCATCAATCATATCAGCGCGAACTGATACGCTAACTAACGCGACGTCGTTGAAACGCTTTTAGCGCCATTCTGTGTCCATGACACAACGTCAACATTGTTAGCGTGGGTCATCGCATGGTCGCAAGAGAGTAAGGGGCAAACAACTTTCTCACATTGACTCGTGCCTTTAGTTGAGTCGCCAACAAATAAAGGCCGATAAGTTTTCGGTGGATAAACAGTGAGTCCACAGGAGGCGTATGCCACTGTTCTTTTTGTCGCTGTATGTTTTGGCCGTGAGCTTTGATCCGCAAAGCAAGGTCACATCGACCGAAATCGTACGTTGCTGAACACGATAGTGGTTCACAGGCCAGTGTAAATAGTTCAACAATATCCTGTAAATAAGGCTCGCTGAGATGTTGTTGAAAAAAGCCAATATCTCGCGCTGCCTCTATCATGACGTTGCGATGGTTGACTTTGCCAGCACTGATCAATCGCTGATAACCGGCGCTTATGTTAGCTGAGATGGTCCGCGTTGCGCCAAAATCAAGTAAAGCGATTCGGTCAGTTGTATGCTGATAAAGGTAGTTGGCAAAATTAGGATCAGTTTGCATCAGTTTTAACTCGAACAGTTCTTTAAAAAACAACCCGATCAACGACTCAACCAAGGCATCACGAACCTGTTGTGGTTCATTAATCATAGAGTCTATGGTTTGTCCCTCAATGTAATCCATGACCAAAATATCTTTGTTTGTAAGCGTCTTATGCACCGTCGGTACAATGAAACGCCGATCATCTATACGGTTGTAAAATTGCTCGATAAACGCGGCTTCTGATAGGTAATCGGCTTCCATCATCAACTGCTGTTTTGCTTCATCGACTAAGGCATTTACGGCTAAATGCTTGGGGAGAAACCCCGACATTTTAAGAAGCATCAAAACGTTGTCTATGTCGCTGTCTATTGAATCTCTAACGCCCGGAAACTGAACCTTGACTGCCAGCTTCTGGCCATTTTCCAAATACGCTTGGTGGACTTGACCAATAGACGCACAGGCAAATGGCTTAAGATCAAAATGACTGAAAGAATCGAGCCAGTTCGCTCCCCATGAATCAACCAACACCGACGACAACTGCTTGGCGGTCATTGCATCGCCGTTAGAGCGCAATCGCTCCAGTAAATGGCTCAGTTCTGGACCGAGTAGATCGTTGCTGTCCATCGAAATGAGTTGCCCTACTTTCATAGCTGCTCCGCGCAGGTGCGCCAGTTTATCGGCAAGCTCGCGAATATTATGTGGCTTAACTAACAACGTTTGAAGTGAAGACGACTCACCGTTACGCCACGTTTTGACACCGTCAATGACAACGTTAGAGGCAACTTTTGCCACCAAGCCACCGAGGGATGATAACCTTGACAACCGCGTTGTTGGCACTTTTGAACGACCCGACACCCTACCTCCTCGTGAACAAAGTCAATAATA
This sequence comes from Thalassotalea ponticola, assembly GCF_041379045.1. NCBI lineage: Bacteria > Pseudomonadati > Pseudomonadota > Gammaproteobacteria > Alteromonadales > Colwelliaceae > Thalassotalea > Thalassotalea ponticola. Next base: position 1,645,510 of record NZ_CP166871.1, on the reverse strand, counting down.
CAACTTGTTATCAATACGCGGTGATAGCGCATATTGATCAAAAGCCCTTAGCTTGATTGGGCTGTTGAACGATGCTCTAATCACAGTCACACGGCATTGCACTCGCGTCATTTTGTCTTTGCGCTATTGTACCAATATAGGGTGATGCACTTATAACTAAAGGAGAGAAGTGGCCATATCTAAAGTTGTTCAATATGGTCTAGCAAATAGTCTGCCCGAGCGATTATGTCTCGTCGCTGCTCAGTTGACAGCCTTTGCCAATTTTTATACGCAAAAGCCATTCGAGGGTTATGATTAAAACGCTGTTCGTGCTGTTGTAAAAAATACCAGTAAAACGCATTGAATGGACAACTATTTGCCTCTGTTTTCGTCTTCACATCGTACTTGCACGTTGTGCAGTAATCGCTCATCTTGTTGATGTAATTCCCGCTTGCAGCATACGGCTTACTGGCGAGCAAACCGTTATCGGCAAACAGTGCCATACCGCGAGTATTTGGCTGCTCTACCCATTCAATGGCGTCGATGTATATTCCTAAATACCAAGCTTCAACGAGGTCGGGGTGAATACCGGTTAGCAAAGCAAAATTACCGGTTATCATCAATCGTTGGATATGATGAGCGTAGGCGAACTCTAGGCTTTGATTAATTGCGTGTCGCATACACTGCATATGCGTTTTACCAGTCCAAAACCAGGCTGGTAAATCGCGCGTAGCAAAAAGCGTATTAGAGAGTTTATAACTGTCACCATTTGCCCAATATATGCCACGGATAAACTCACGCCAGCCTAAAATTTGTCGAACAAATCCCTCAATTTGTGCGAGCGATATCGCCTCAGGGTTTGAACGATGAGCGCTAATGGCAGCCTCGATAACTTGCATCGGATGTAACATTTTACAATTTAAAGCAAAACTCAACCGCGAATGGTAAAGGCTCCATTGATGCGGCGACTTGCTGGTCATGGCGTCTTGAAACGTGCCAAAGCGCGGTAAGCAGTGAGAACAAAAATAAGCTAGCAGCTGGTTACTTTGCTGTTGATTAATTGGCCACAACAGCTGCCCTTGTATTTGACCAATACTTGCCACTTGATGCCTGTCAATACGCTCTATGATGTCATTAACTGGGTTGGCAAAAAGCAGTGGTTGGGGAATTGCTTTAATGTCGTTGGCTTTAAACGTCTGTCGATTGTTTTGATCATAATTCCAAGTCCCACCAGTCGGTTGGCCGTTGTCCATGAGTATATTAAAACGCTTGCGCATGTTGCGATAAAAGCTTTCTAAACGATGACGAGTTTCTGCTTTGAAGTATCGCGTTAAATCGCTGTCATCAAGTAAAAAATGCTCTGTAGATACCTGTTGCCTAACGACTGAATTAACCAGTTTAAATGAAGATAATTGAGCCAGTAAACGCAACTCATCCGGTTGTTGGTATTCAAATACTTTGCACTGATACCTCGAGAGTAATGCGTTGATTAGGCTGGGTAAGTCGGGGTATTGAGCTGTATCATCAAGGGTTAGATACAACACCGAATGTCCGGCCTGCTGTAATGAATTGGCAAATGCGTTCATCGCCGCGAAAAACGCACACAGTTTTTGGATGTGGTGGCAGACGTAGTCGGTTTCTTGTCGCAGTTCGGCGATAACGTACAGGGTTTGTGGATCACAATGTTTGTACCACGAGTGATTAGCATTGAGTTGATCGCCTAAGATCAAGCGCAGTCGTTGAAATTTTTGCATGGTTTGCCCTTATGTGCCGCAAACTGTTAGCTTGTTACAGCTACTGTAAACTCACTTGACCAGCTGTAACGTTCGTTGTAACCACGTCTAAAACAGCGCATCGAAAGCATAACTTAAGCATTACAAGCAATTTACAGGATTACCAATCACCCTGTCCCCAACCTTATCTTTGTCAGTTGATATCAATAGAGTAATGACATACAGCATTACGCTAAGGGCTGTATTGAGGATTTGTGCAATTGAAATATAAAATTGAAGCAAACGTTTTTCGAGATACAACTATGGCTGTTCTGTTGACAAAGGCGCTATCTGGTTACCTTTTTTGATACTAGGATTGATGCTTCGCGATATTCGACCGCGAGCAACGGCAGCGACGCGAACAATAGATAACATCGGCCCAATTAGCTCGCCACTTACGCCGCCACTGAAACGGTCGCTGACACACAGGACAGATTTTCTCAGGGCGCAAGCGTTTGTTGGGGGTTTTCATATTGACCTATCATGGTTGTCGCCAAAGCTTTATAGTAATCAAATGAGCTTACGCAGCATCCACTGATTTGGTTTATCCAAGGCGACAAGTAATACGGTTACGATAAACGTTTAATGACAGACCTCGGGTAAAAGCGAACTAAACTTAGCGTAAAAAACCGATAACTCAGTTTAGAAAACGAAAAAAGCCCAGCGAATGCTGGGCTTTAAAATATGGCGGTGAGATAGGGATTTGAACCCTAGATACGCTACAAACGTATGCCGGTTTTCAAGACCGGTGCTTTCGACCACTCAGCCATCTCACCTGAAGTTGATGCGAATATTAGAGGCTCTTTTTACCGTTGTAAAGCATTAATTAGAAAAAACTATTTGTTTGCTATATTTTTGCTCACATCGGTGATTATTTCTGCTAATGTGAGGCTAAACGCATTCACGAGGAGTAACGGATGACAAACAACAGCGTTAACGAATCGCAAACTTGTCGATGTCCATGGCTTGATTTGTCGAAGCCTGACTACGTCGCTTATCATGATTTGGAATGGGGTGTACCGGTTAAAGATGATCAAACGATGTTTGAGTTTTTAACCCTTGAATCAGCCCAAGCCGGATTAAGTTGGTATACGGTATTGAAAAAACGCGAACATTATCGTCGTGCATTTGCCAATTTTGATGTCGATAAAGTGGCTAATTTTGATCAACAGACGATCGAACAATTACTGCAAAATCCGGGAATCATTCGCAATCGCCTGAAAGTACAAGCGGCCGTAACAAATGCTCAACGCGTACTCATCTTACAACAAGAGTTCGGCAGTTTGTGTAATTATTTTTGGCAGTTTGTCGATCATAAGCCGATAGTTAATCAACTGACAACGCTGGCCGACTACCCCGCTACCTCGACGATTTCCGATGCCATAAGCAAGGACATGAAGCAGCGAGGTTTTAAATTTGTCGGCTCGACAATTATCTACGCCCATATGCAAGCCTGTGGTTTAGTTAACGACCACAGTGTTGACTGTTATCGCCGTCAACAAATCATTGATCAATACCGTTAATACTTTCGTAACACAGATTGATATGTCATAATATGTCACGTTTTGATATTTACCGGACCAATAAAATGCGCTATAAAAGCATTAATAACACCTAGGTTCGGTTAATGACATTGATCCGAATAACAAAAAAGAATTGAATTTTTTAGGTATTGACCTTATCTAATTATTGTTAATTTAGAGTACTGAGGAAACTTTATGCAATCACAAACAGGATTTTCAACAGCAACGCAAAGCTCTGCTATTGAAATTAACAAAGTATTACGCAACACCTACACCCTGTTAGGTATGACCCTAGTCTTCAGTGCGGCCGTTGCCATGCTGACGATTATGATGAACCTACCAAGCCCAGGCTTGATCGTCACCTTAATTGGCGTGTACGGGTTGATGTTTTTAACCTATAAAACCGCCAACTCTAGCATGGGCATCTTGTCAGTATTTGCCTTTACTGGTTTCCTTGGCTACACCATTGCGCCACTTGTTGGCTATGCTCTTGGCTCGGGCGCAGGTGACCTTGTAGTCTTCTCGCTTGGTGCAACCGGTCTTATTTTCTTCGGTTTATCAGCGTACGTATTGACAACCAAAAAAGACATGTCATTTATGACGGGAATGCTTAATGTTGGTTTTTGGTTCTTGCTTATCGCCATGGTCGCCAACATCTTTTTGCAAATTCCGGCGATGTCACTAGCCATTAGTGCGTTGTTCGTCGTGTTTTCATCGGCGATCATCTTGTACCAAACTAGCGAGATTATTCACGGTGGCGAGCGCAACTACATCTTAGCGACGGTTACTTTATTCGTATCGCTTTACAATATTTTCAGTAGTTTACTACACATTTTAATGTCACTAGCTGGCGGCGATGATTAATTTTAAATAAAATTCATCTATACTAAAAAAGGCTCCACTAGGAGCCTTTTTTATCAGCCATAAAATAATAAGAGGTGCATTTTGAGTACGTATGCGTTAGTGGTTAGCACAGCCCCAAGTGATAATAAAACAGTCACCGCGTTAAACCTTGCCGAAACCATCATTACCAACGGACATCAACTCCATGGTGTGTTCTTTTATCAAGATGGTGTCTTAAATGCCAACAACCTGTTGCAAACACCAAGTGACGAGCAAAACCTGTATCAGCAGTGGCAACGTTTCCAACAAGCATCAAACACGCCTCTATTCGTTTGTATTTCTGCAGCGGAGCGCCGCGGATTAAGCGATGGTAGCGACAGTGAACTAACCAATAATGTCGGTAACGCTTTTACCGTATCAGGACTAGGTGAATTGGCTGTCATTAGCAGTAAAGCGGATAAGGTAATTCAATTATGAGCCACCCAAGCAAACATTATCTGATTGTTAATCACAGTGCCAGTTTCGACCATATCAAAGCGCGAGAGTCTCTCGATGCCGCTCTCATTTTAGCCAGTTATGATATGCATGTCAGTTTGTGTTTTATTGGCGACGGGGTATTTCAAACCATCGCCAAACAAAATGCTGAATTAATTGGTGCAAAGGATTTCATTGCATCGTTTAAAGCGTTACACTTTTACGATATTGAAGATATCTACGTTAGTGAGACGTGTTTGAGTGAACGTCAACTGTCAGGTCCGTCTGCGTTTAACGATGCATCGCTGGTGACCAACTCACAGATAACCGCACTCATTGATGCCGCTGACGTTGTTTTAACATTTTAAGAGTTTATGGCAGTATTACACATCGTACGTACAAGTGCATTTCAAGATAACAAATTAAACCTGTGCTTAGGTTTACTCAGCAACAAAGACACATTGTTTTTAATGGATGATGGTGTTTATAACGTTGCCCATCCCAAGCTATTAAAGCGACTAGACGAAATTGATGTATTGGTTATCGAAGAGCATCTTATTGCGCGTGGCATTGAGGCAGAGCAACCGTCGATTGCCCTAGCAACATTGAAAGACCTAGTTACCTTATCTGACCAAGCGGATAAAGTGATCACATGGCAATAGAATTTAATAACACCGTATACGAGACCGATAAAGAAGGTTATTTAACCGATTTTCGCCTGTGGACGGAAGATCTCGCACCGTTATTAGCCGCCACCGATGGAATCACCTTAACCGATGATCACTGGGAAGTAGTCCGCTTTGTTCGAAACTTTTACTTAGAGTATAAAACGTCACCTGCTATTCGCGCATTAATCAAAGCGATGAAAGACGAATTTGGCGAAGACAAAGCCAACAGCCGATATTTACATCGTTTGTTTCCCAAAGGCGCTGCAAAGCAAGCAACAAAAATAGCCGGACTACCAAAACCAAAGCGCTGTTTATAGACGGCGCTGTCACCGCGGCAATCGTCATTTTTGCACAACCACCCGTTCGACTGTTATTTTATCGTTAATGATGTATATTATTTGTTAACGAAAGCAATAGGATGAACAACCATGGCTAACTCTATTACCATCAACGGCAAGTCATTTCCCATTGACGTCGATGAAAACATGCCCCTACTCTGGTTCTTACGCGATCATTTGGCCTTTACTGGTACCAAGTTTGGTTGTGGCTCTGGATTGTGTGGCGCATGCACCGTTCATGTAGACGGCGTCGCACAACGCGCGTGTATTACCCCTATCGGCTCATTAGCCAATAAGCAAATTACCACTATTGAAGGCCTATCTGCAAACGGCGATCACCCATTGCAAAAAGCTTGGCTAGAGAACAAGGTACCGCAATGTGGCTATTGCCAGGCGGGTCAAATTATGAATGCTGCCAGCTTGCTCAACAGTAATAAACGCCCAACCGATAATGACATCGAGATAGCAATGCAAGGTAATATTTGTCGATGTGGCACCTATCAACGAATTAAAAAAGCCATTCGTCAAGCCGCTGATGACCTAGCCAAGGAGGTATAACATGCACCCTCATATAAGCGATGAATTAAACCGATATTATCAACGCAATAGCTTGGCTGATAGCGTCAGTGAGATTGTCAACTTATCTAAAATGAGCCGACGCAGCTTTATCAAAGCGGCGGGTCTTGGTACAACCGGGTTACTGCTTGGCATTAGCCTGCCGACACAAGCAAAAAATAAGTCGTCAACCGCATTTTCTCCCAGTGGATTTATTCATTTAAACAACAATGGCGACCTTACCCTATATTGCGGTCGGTGTGAAATGGGACAAGGTATTTCTACGGCTTTACCATCGGCGGTAGCTGACGAAATGGACGCCGATTGGTCACGCGTAACCGTTAAGCAAGGCGAAGGAAATGAGCAAAAATACGGCCCTCAGGATACCGGAGGCTCTGCGAGCATTCGGGTGATGTACGAACCGATGCGCAAAGCAGGTGCCGCGGCTAAGCAGATGTTAATGCTTGCTGCAGCAAAGGTGTGGGCCATTGATGTGACCAATGTTACCACCAATAATCACTACGTAATCAATAAATCGACTGGCCAAAAATTGAATTACGGAGACCTAGTCGATATCGCTAAAAATATTGAAGTGCCCGATAACCCGACTCTTAAGTCAAAAGAGTCGTTTCGCTACATAGGCACCGACTTACCGCGCCACGATCAACAAATGGTCGTCGTAGGTCAACGAACCTACGGTGCAGACACCATAGTTGAGGGGATGAAATTCGCCGCCATTAGCCACTGCCCTGTACTTGGCGGTAAATTAAAATCGGTTGATAAATCAGATGCCGTTAAAGTCAAAGGGGTTATTGACGTGGTTGAAATTGCCCCTATTGAACACCCATTTAGTTCGGTCGGTGCAGTTGCAGTGGTTGCTGACAATTCGTGGACAGCGCAGCAAGCACTAAAAAAATTACGAATCGAATGGGACTTAGGGGCTAATAAGGAATACAACACCAAGCAGTATCGAGCGTCGTTAATAAAACGCGTAGAACAAGATGCGCAAGAGGTGTTCTCGCGCGGTGATGTTGATCGCGCCTTGGATAACGCAGCAAAGATCGTAAGCGCTACTTATTCTGGCGGCCATCTCTGTCATGCTCCTATGGAGCCAAACGCGAGTGTGGTGTCGGTTACCGATGATCGCTGCCAAGTTTGGGCATCAACCCAAAGTCCAAAAGACATTCAAAATGTCTTGGCCAAGTTACTCGACAGACAAGCGGATGATATTGAAGTTAACGTAATGATAAGTGGCGGTGCGTTCGGACGAAAATTTAAGTGCGATTACGTTCATGAAGCAGCGGTTATATCTAAGCAGATCAAAGCGCCCGTCAAACTGATATGGTCGCGCGAAGAAGATATGCGCACCGGATTTTACCACTCTATAAACGCGCAGCACCTCAAAGCCAGTATCAATGAGCAAGGCGAGGTTGATGGTTTGCTTCAGCGCGTCGCATTTCCATCGATCAGTTCATTATTTCAAGCCGGCCTGGATCGGGCACCAAAAAGAGCGTTTAATGACGTTAATAATCATCCGTTCAATATTGCTAACTTTCGCAGTGAATCGGGTCTGGCACCAGCGCATACACGCATTGGCTGGTACCGAGCAGTCTACGCCATTTTTTATGGCTTTGCCTTTGGCAGTTTTGCCGATGAACTGGCAGTTGCCTCGGGTAAAGATACGGTATCGATGTTACATCAATTGTTCGATGCCAATAAGGATCCGAAGTTTGCCGAGCAAGTTCAGCGCTCAAAAGGCGTGCTTGACTTAGCCGCTAAACAAGCAAACTGGGGAAAAGCTCTGCCCCAAGGTGAAGGTCTAGGCATCGCCGTACATTACTCATTCCAGAGTTATGTTGCGATGGCTGTTCACGTAAAAGTAGACGGTGATAACATTCGCGTACTGAATGTAGACTGCGCTATAGATTGCGGACAAATTCTCAATACCGACGGCGCCACGGCACAAATGGAAGGTGCGGTGGTAATGGGGATGTCATTGGCGTTATACACCGAGATAAACTTTGAAAACGGCGCAGTGACCAACTCAAACTTTCACGATTACCCGGTGTTGCGCATTAACGAGATGCCCAATGTCAATGTCCATATTGTCGACTCTGACGCATCACCAACTGGTTTGGGCGAACCTGGCGTTGCCCCATTTGCCCCTGCGCTAGCCAATGCCATTTACGCCGCAACAGGTAAGCGTCACCGCCACTTGCCAATCAAACCGATGTCGGCATAAGCCAAACTAGAGCGGCCTAAACAAAAATGGAGACACTTTGAGTGTCTCCATTTTTCTAATAAGACATTGTCTTTTTAGCCTATTTTAGTCAAGCCACCCATGTAAGGCTGCAATACTTTTGGTACATCAATTGTACCGTCGGCTTGTTGATAGTTTTCTAAAATGGCAACAAGCGTGCGCCCTACCGCCAAGCCAGAGCCATTTAATGTGTGCAGTAATTCCGGTTTTTTACTGCCCGTTGGGCGATAACGACCTTGCATACGGCGAGCTTGGAAATCTCCCATATTTGAACACGATGAAATTTCACGATAGGTGTTTTGCGCCGGTAGCCACACTTCAATGTCGTAGGTTTTCGTCGCACTAAAGCCCATATCTCCTGTACACAGCGTCACGGTACGGTATGGCAATTCAAGTAATTGCAAGACTTTTTCTGCATGCGCTGTTAGCTCTTCAAGTGCTGCAAATGACTGTTCTGGATGCACTAATTGAACCAGTTCTACTTTGTCAAATTGGTGCTGACGGATCAGGCCGCGGATATCACGCCCTGACGAACCCGCCTCAGAGCGGAAACAGCTTGAAAGCGCGGTCAGCTTGATCGGTAAATCGGCTTCCTCAACGATTTCGTCACGTACTAAATTGGTTAGTGGTACTTCAGCTGTTGGGATCAGTGAAAACTTCTTACTACCTAAGTCAGTATGGAAAAGGTCTTCGCCAAACTTAGGTAACTGGCCTGTGCCATACAAAGAGTCGTGGTTAACCAACAGTGGTACATTGGCTTCGGTATAGCCGTGTTGATCGGCGTGCAAATCGAGCATAAATTGTCCGATAGCGCGATTTAAGCGAGCAATTTGTCCCTTCATCACAACAAAGCGCGTGCCACTTAATTTCGCACCGCTTTCAAAGTCTAAGCCTTTGTCTAACGCGGTGGCTAAATCGACGTGGTCTTTAACCTCAAAGTCAAATGTGCGCGGTGTCCCCCAACGTCTAACTTCTACGTTATCAGTTTCGTCTTTACCCTTAGGTACGTCTGCGGCCGGCAAGTTTGGTATGGCCGAGACAATATCGTCAATCTTGGCTAATAAAACACTAAGTTCTTCTTTGGCTAAATCGAGTTTGGCGCCAAGCTGACTCACTTCGTCCAATAACGGTTGGATGTCTTCACCACGCGCTTTTGCTTGGCCGATAGACTTGGAACGCACATTGCGCTCATTTTGTAATTCTTGCGTTCGAACTTGCAGTTCTTTGCGCTCTTCTTCTAGCGCATTAAAGGTGGCGACATCTAATTCAAAGCCACGTGCAGCTAATTGTTCAGCTACAGCGTTGATGTCAGCTCGTAAAATTTTTGAATCTAGCATGAGTTATCACGTACTATCTATTGGTTACCAAAAAGAGGCCTATGGCGGCAGCGACTATACATAATATAACGTTTAGTAGCACATTTGCCATGGCTTTCACCAGAAATCCCTGTTGTATCAACAAGACAGTATCTAGCGAGAATGTAGAAAAGGTCGTAAATGCACCTAAAAAGCCGATCCCGATCAGAATCCGAGCAGCCGCCACAGTGATCACGCCTTGTTCGATTAATCCGTATAAAATGCCCATCAAGAGCGAGCCCGTTATATTAACGAGCAAGGTTGCAAAAGGGAATCCCTTTTGTAACCAAATTAGGCAAATGTGTGAAATAAAAAATCGCAGGCTTGCACCCGCTGCACCACCTAAGGCGACATATGCGTATGTCTGCCAACTAGTCATAGCGTCGCTTTGTCGCCATTAAATCAAGACTGCGAAGATAGTTGATTTTATCTTGCAATTTTTGTTCGAGCCCGCGTTCACTGGGAAAATAAAACGCGCTGTCTTGAATGTGTTCTGGAAAATAATTTTCCCCAGCAGCATAGGCTCCTGACTCATCGTGTGCGTAGCGATATTCCTTACCGTGGCCCAACGATTCGGTGAGCTTAGAGGTGGCATTGCGAAGATGCAGTGGCACCGGTAAATCACCAGTATCTCGAGCCATTTGTCTAGCGGCTTTAAAGGCATTGTAAACTGCGTTACTCTTCGGCGCCAGCGCCAGGTATACCGTCGCTTGTGCGATTGCCCTTTCCCCCTCTGCGGGACCAACCCGATGATAAGTGTCATAAGCGTTAACCGCTAACTGAAGTGCTCTGGGATCGGCATTGCCAATATCCTCACTGGCAATGGCAAGCAGACGTCTTGCCACGTACAACGGGTCGCCGCCACCCTCTAAAATCCGACAATACCAGTACAAGGCTGCATCTGGCGATGAACCGCGAACCGATTTGTGAAAGGCACTGATCAAATCGTAAAAGTGATCGCCGTTTTTATCGTATAACGCTTGCTTTTCACCTGCTACCATGTTGACAACATCAAGACTAATGGTCACTTGGTCGTGCTCATGTGGTGCAATATCAACGCAATTCTCGAGCAAATTAAGCAACCGCCTAGCATCGCCATGGGCAAGCTCAATTAACGATTGTTGCGCTTTTTGTTCAAACCTAACCTTGTACTTCGCTAATCCTCGCTCAGTATCTGTTAATGCACTTTGCAACACTTGTTCGAGATCATCATTGCTTAACGACTGCAGTAAATACACCCGAGCCCGGGACAGCAATGCTTGGTTTAATTCAAAAGAAGGGTTTTCGGTGGTGGCGCCAATAAACACAATAGTGCCATCTTCAATATGCGGTAAAAAGGCGTCTTGCTGTGACTTATTAAAGCGGTGCACCTCATCGACAAACAAAATGGTACGCCGATTTTGTGCTTGGCCAACAAGTTTTGCCCGCTCCACCGCAGCGCGGATTTCCTTAACGCCAGACGTCACTGCCGAAATACGCTGAATTTCCGCATCACCGTAGTGTGCAATCAATTCCGCTAATGTCGTTTTCCCGGTGCCTGGAGGCCCCCAAAAGATTAACGAGTGGCACAAACCCTGCTCTATCGCCAGTCGCAATGGCTTGTCTTTGGCTAGCAAGTGCTGCTGACCAATATACTCATCTAACGTTCTCGGTCGCATGCGCGCGGCCAGAGGCGCGAAATCAGAGGAATGTTCAAAGTTAAGTGACAAAGATGGGTTATCTTTGGTCATCTAAATCCACACCTTCAGGTACCTCAAAAGAAAATAACTCTGCATTGGGTAGCGGCGTACTAACCACATCGGTTAAGTCAAAATGACTCAATTGACCGGTTGCATCAACCACCGTGAACTTGTCAATTTGATCGCCGTTAAAAACGATGTGTAATGACGTGACCTGTGCATCTTGCTTGGTTGCTAATATGGTAAACTCGTTGTCGTTGCGTTTACTTACTTGATAATCTTGCCACGCTTGTTCATTTAAACCACTCAATAATAAAATCGGCGTATTGGCCACTGCATTATCCACTCGAAAAGCGGTAACTTGCTCGACAAACGGGTTGTAGAACCACAGTGTATCACCATCACTTACCACCAGTGTTTCATCTGGCGATACCGTTTGCCAATGCAGTAAATTTGGCCGTTTCAACGCTAGGTTACCAGTGCTTTGCTGAATTTCGTTGCCATCGGCATCGATTACTTGTTGGCTAAACTCGGCAGAAAAGCCGTCCACCTTGGCAAGCTTTTGTTGCAACGCCTGTTTATAGTCTAGCGCGCCAAACACCAACGGACTGGCTAAGGTCAAGCCAGCTAACACACAAGAGAGTGTCGTTCGTTTCCATATTTTGTTAAGTATCATAATTAAACCTTTACTGGAGGTGGTGCGAGTACTTCGCGTTGTCCGTTGTGCGATGGCGAGCTGACAATACCAGCCGCTTCCATATCTTCTACGATACGCGCAGAGCGGTTATAGCCAATGCGAAACTTGCGTTGTACGCTTGAAATAGACACGCGACGAGTTTCGGTAACAAAGGCGACTACTTCATCAAATAGCGGGTCAGACTCAGCCTCTCCACCTTCTGCAGCCTCGCTCGGCAGCATGTTATCTTCTGTCGTTTCACCTGATAAGATGTCTTCGACGTAATTTGGTTCCCCGCGGGACTTCCAATCATTTACCACTGCGTGGACTTCGTGATCATCAATAAAGGCACCTTGCGCACGCACCGGAATGCTCGTACCTTGTGGCAAGTAAAGCATATCACCGTGACCTAGCAACTGCTCAGCTCCTTGTTGATCTAAAATTGTACGCGAATCAATACGCGACTGTACGGTAAGTGCCATGCGCGTTGGAATGTTAGCTTTGATCAAACCAGTGATAACATCTACAGAAGGACGTTGCGTAGCAAGAATCAGATGAATACCAGCTGCCCTTGCCTTTTGCGCGATGCGGGCTATCAACTCTTCTACTTTTTTACCAACGATCATGATCATGTCAGCAAATTCATCTACGACAACCACAATTGACGGCAGTTTTTCAAGCTGAGGCGGAGTTTGATCTAAGCCATCACTCGGCTGCCAAAGTGGGTCAATTAACGGCTCACCTTGCTCGATGGCATTGGCTACTTTTTGGTTGTAACCCTTTAAGTTACGCACACCAACGGCGGACATTAACTTATAGCGGCGTTCCATCTCACCAACACACCATCTCAGTGCATTAGCCGCATCTTTCATATCGGTAACGACCTCTGACAGTAAATGCGGGATGCCTTCGTAGATTGATAATTCCAACATCTTCGGATCGATCATGATAAAGCGCACATCTTCCGGTGTTGATTTATACAACATTGAAACAATCATCACATTGACAACAACGGATTTACCCGAGCCCGTTGTACCGGCAACGAGAATGTGCGGCATTTTGGCCAAATCAGCAACCACCGGATCGCCGGCGATGTCTTTACCAATAACCATAGATAGCGATGAACTTGATTTAATAAACTTCTCACAGCTGATGATTTCCGATAAACGCACCATTTCTCTGTGTTTGTTGGGGATCTCTAAACCAATAACTGACTTACCTGGGATAACTTCCACCACCCGCACACTCGCCGCAGACAGCGCTCGGGCCAAATCTTTCGAGAGGTTACTTATTTTACTTACTTTTACACCGGGCGCTAAATCCAATTCGAAACGGGTGATTACCGGCCCAGGGAAGACATCGGTCACCTTAGCCTCAACGCCGTAATCGAGCAACTTGGCTTCCACCAAACGGCTCACTTGTTCAAGCTCTTCAGCACTAATCGGATTTTTCGCTTTGTCAGCTCTATCCAGTAAATCAATGGTTGGCATTGTCTCGTACTGCTCAGCGAGTAATTGCGAAGGCAATTTGTCTTGTTTAGCCGCTTTAGTTGGCTCGATAGGAGTGTCAACCGGATCGTTGGTAATATGTTCTTGTACAACCTCTGTTGAGGTTGTCATCGTGTTGCTCAACGCATTGTGATGATCAGATAATGACGTTGATTGTTGCTCGTCAATCTTGTCGAAATCGTCGATATCGTCAAAACCACTGAATACCGGCTCATCAACGTCAAAAGGCACCTCGTCTTCAATAGCACTGTGTTGCTGCACGTGCTGGCTATCTTGCTCAGCAACGGGCGTTTGTTCAAACGATTGCTCACTTGCCGAGTCACCACCTCGATTATCACTTTTACTAAACATCGACATTAAATTCGCCGCTAGATCAGCTTTTTTATCTGCTTTGGCCGGTTCAGTAGGTTGAATCTTTGCAGCCTCGTTTGCGACAGCTGGTGCAGTAGAGATAGACTGCTCGGCATCACCGTCAGCTATCGCATCAACGTCCCCTACTGCATCGCTTTGCGCACTGGTATTCGCTCTGATGTGCGTATCACTTCGCTGCGCTAATTGCTCATTTGACGTGTTGCTGACACTCACGTCAGTCTCTCGTTCATCAATACTTTTGCCACCTTGGTTAACGTTGCCTACATCGCCGTAGTGGGCATGAGTACTACTGACCAACTGACGCACCCAACTGACGACGGCAATGGTTTTTTCACCAATAAAGTCAATCAATACGAATAGCGATACGCCACTGGTTAAGACAAAACCAGTACAGGTCATAACGATATACAAAAGCGAACTGCCGATGTAGTTTAAATACGGAAATAAGCTAAACGATAGATAGTTACCAATTAACCCACCCGATGAAAAACCGTAATTATCATCGACATTCATACTGAAAATAGAGGTCAACCCCAGCACCATAAGCACACAACCAAGCACCTTTAACGCAAGGGTAAAAAAATCTATTTCGAGTAATACGTGAATTCGTTGAAACAACAACCAGCCACAAAACGCCAACGCAAACGGTATTGCATAGGCAACTAAGCCAAAGGTGAAAAATAAAATGTCTGACAAGTAGGCGCCTAATGCCCCTGCCTTATTACTTACCGTCGCGTGGTAAGCGGTTTGTGACCATCCGGGATCGGCAGCATCGAAGGAAAATAAGGCAATGATTAAATACAAAGAAAAAAGACTGGTGAAAATCAAGCCGGCTTCCAACAGTCGTTGGCTCCCGGTTAGTTTAACATCTGTGTTAGGTAAAGACTCTTTAGCGCTCAACGTCGAATCCATTATTATTATCTGATTATTGTGTACGTCGCGATGCGACGGTACGCGGGTATTTATACTGTTAAATTAGCAGAAATCTACAGCTCGATAAACCACTAACCGAGGTTTTGTCATGCTAATCAAACTGAACGGGAATTTTATTATCGGTTTTAACCTCTTCCATCACCACATACGTTCGGCTTTCTGCCACCGATGGCAACTTTAATAAGGTATCACCGAGTAAGGTTCGATAAGCTTGCATATCTGACACCCGCGTTTTCAGCAAAAAGTCAAAGTTACCGGAAACCAGATGGCACTCTTGGATCACGTCGAGTTTCATGACCGCTTTAGCGAATTGATCAAACACATCTGGTGAGGTACGGGTTAAGGTGATTTCGACAAATACCAGTAACGCCGCGTCGAGATACTTGGGGTTTAATGTCGCACTGTAGCCGGTTATGATTTTATCTTGCTCAAGACGCTTTACCCGCTCTAAACAAGGCGTTGGGCTTAAACCAACGCGCTTTGATAACTCAACATTTGATAAGCGCCCATTGCGTTGTAGCTCTTTAAGGATGTTGCGGTCTATTCGATCGAGCTTTTTGGTTTGCTTCATCATTTTCGATATATATCTCTACTAGAAGTACTATAAACAGTATTTTCCCCTATAAACAGCGATAATACAATAAGCTCATTTAACAAAACGCAGTTATAATTAGCGCAAAATAACAAGCGTGACTGATCGCTGAACAATACGATAGCTCGGTCCAGTCCCGCCCCTACATTTCGAGAGAAAAAGTATGATTATTGGTGTACCTAAAGAGATTAAAAACCACGAGTATCGCGTTGGTATGGTTCCAGCGAGCGTTCGTGAAGTTGTGAATCACGGCCACGAGGTCTTCGTGGAGACTAATGCAGGTATTGGCATTGGCTTTACTGATGAAGATTATCAGCTGGCCGGAGCGACCATCCTACCAACTGCTGCGCAAGTATTTGCACAAGCAGAAATGATCGTCAAAGTAAAAGAGCCTCAAGCCGTTGAGCGCGCTATGTTACGCGAAGGGCAAATTTTATTTACCTACCTTCACCTTGCCCCTGATTTAGCGCAAACTGAAGACTTGATTAAATCAAAGGCAATCTGTATCGCCTATGAAACCGTAACCGACCAAAACGGTGGTCTGCCATTGCTAGCACCAATGTCTGAAGTTGCAGGTCGCATGTCAATTCAAGCAGGTGCTCAGGCGCTAGAAAAATCGAACGCAGGTCGCGGTATGCTACTTGGTGGTGTACCAGGTGTAGAGCCAGCTAAAGTCGTTATCATCGGTGGTGGTATGGTTGGTAACAACGCCGCGCAAATGGCTGTAGGCTTAGGTGCTAACGTGGTTATTTTAGACCGCAACATCAATGTATTGCGTCGCTTAGACGCACAGTTTGGCAATAAAATTCAAGCCGTGTACTCGACCGCGGATGCTCTAGAGAAACACGTATTAGAAGCGGACCTTGTGATCGGTGGAGTATTAATTCCAGGTGCTGCAGCGCCTAAACTAGTTACCGCTGAGCACATCAAAAACATGAAACCTGGTGCGGCTATTGTCGATGTTGCCATTGACCAAGGCGGTTGTATTGCAACGTCTAAACCAACCACTCACGCTGAACCAACATATATTGTTGACGAGGTTGTCCATTACTGTGTCGCGAATATGCCAGGCGCTGTGCCACGCACATCAACGTTTGCATTAAATAACGCCACCTTACCGTACATCATCAAACTAGCTAACTTAGGTTACAAAGAAGCGCTATTATCAGATGAGCACTTCTTAAACGGTTTAAATGTTGTAAACGGTCAAGTTACAGTGCGCGAAGTCGCTGAAAACCTCGGCTTTGATTTTGTAAACGCCAAAGACGCATTAGCCAACGCTTAAGCAAGTAGTCTTCAACTAGTATTGTAAAGTTTACAATATGAGCTTTAGTAGAAAACGCAACCCTCATCGGTTGCGTTTTTTCACACTTGTTTACCTTGTTTTGTTAACATATCATCCCAATTAATCATGTCATCGTATTACTGCCAACTGCTTGATATATATTGCGCTGATTGCGGTTGTTAAACCGCGATGAGAATGTTTATAGATTACTGTTTATTACAACTTGGCGCTGGTTTCTCTACCCTAATATGATGTAAAATTTATTTAAACGTTGAGTCAACCCTGTGTAAATGAACTTGCCTATAGAGCGGCAATATCAGGGTTACAACGCAATCGATAACAGCACGTAAACCTGCATAGGTATTACTGAGATTGCCTTTATAATTATTTGGAGTTTTTTCATGAGCGACACTAGACACTGTCCTTTGCTGATTTTAGGTTCGGGCCCTGCCGGCTACACTGCTGCGGTTTATGCCGCACGCGCTAACCTAAAACCTGTTTTGATTACTGGTATGCAACAAGGTGGTCAATTAACCACGACTACCGAAGTTGAAAACTGGCCAGGTGATGCCAGTGATCTTACGGGTCCAGACTTAATGGTGCGCATGCAACAACACGCCGAAAAATTTGACACTGAGATTGTGTTTGATCACATTGATGACGTCGACCTTTCACAAAAACCATACCGCTTAAAAGGCAGCTCTGGAGAGTATACCTGTGATGCATTGATCATTTGTACCGGCGCTTCGGCTCAATATTTGGGCTTAGAGTCTGAAACAGCGTTTATGGGTAAAGGTATTTCTGCTTGTGCAACATGTGACGGATTTTTCTACCGCAACCAAAAAGTGGCGGTTGTCGGAGGCGGTAACACGGCCGTGGAAGAAGCTCTGTATCTTGCCAATATCGCGTCTGAAGTACATTTAATTCACCGTCGTGATACGTTCCGCAGCGAAAAGATTCTTACCAAACGCCTAATGGATAAGGTAGAAAATGGCAATATCATCTTGCACCTTGACCGTACTTTAGACGAAGTATTAGGTGACGATATGGGTGTAACCGGCTTGCGTTTAAAAGACACCAAGTCAGATGCTACTGAAGAAATTGACGTAGCAGGTTGTTTTATCGCCATCGGTCACAAGCCAAACACTGACATTTTCAAAGGTCAGCTTGAGATGAAAGACGGTTACTTAACCGTTAACAGTGGCACCAATGGCAACGCAACCCAAACCAGCAAAGAAGGCGTTTTCGCCGCTGGTGATGTAGCCGATCACATCTATCGTCAAGCCATCACTTCTGCAGGTTCAGGTTGTATGGCTGCCCTTGATGCAGAGCGTTATTTAGACGCTTTAGCAAGTAAGTAATTCGTACAGTATCACTGTATTATGAGCCAGTCACTTTACTCCCTTGATGATAAAGTACTGGCTTTTCCTCATCATCACCTTGCCCTGAGCGAGCCAAATGGTTTGCTTGCTGTTGGCGGCGATTTATCACCAGATCGATTAACCCTAGCCTATCGGCATGGCATTTTCCCTTGGTTTAACGAAGGCGACCCAATATTGTGGTGGTCTCCCGATCCCCGTGCCATCTTGCCGACCGAGCACGTCTACACCAATCGTTCACTGTTAAAGTTTATAAAAAAATGTGACTACCGAGTCACTCTCAACAAAGCATTTGTTGATGTCATTGCCTATTGTGCGAATGCGCCAACGCGAGATGACGATACTTGGATTTTATCGGATATGATCCAGGCTTATAGCCGTTTACACAAACTTGGCATGGCACACTCGATTGAGGTTTGGCAAAACGATCAATTAGTGGGTGGATTATACGGCGTCGCAATTAATGGTTTTTTTAGTGGCGAATCGATGTTTTACCTACGCCCCAACGCCTCAAAAATAGCCCTACTTGCGCTAACCAAAAAATTAAAACACGCTGGTATCAACTTTGTCGATTGCCAGATCTTAAATCCATTCTTACAATCGATGGGCGCTATTGAACTGTCGCGCTGTGACTTTTTAATGCGTCAACAAGACGTGGTGAGCCAGCGAGTGGCTGATCATTTTTGGCACGCCAGTGACTTGTCATTTCGATGAACTACAATCAACTATAGAGAGGTTGATTGTCTTTAGATTATGAGTGAATCAAAAAAATACTTTCAATTTGGCCTAACGGCGAGCTTTCCCTGCAACTACTTATCGGATATGCAAGAAAGACTCATTGTGGTCACCAACAATGAAGACGTCAACCAGCAAAACTATCAAGCATTGATGAGCGCAGGGTTCAGGCGCAGTGGCGATCAAGTTTACCGACCGCACTGTAGTGCATGTCAAGCATGTGAGTCATTGCGTGTTCCGGTTGCCGAGTTTAAACCGAGCAAGAGCCAAAAACGACTGCGCAACCTCAATCAAGATTTAACCATACGCGTTGTTAATCAGCCAAAGCCAAGCTACTACACACTATACGAGCGTTACATTAACACAGTACATCGCGACGGTTCGATGTTTCCCGCTAACAAAGAGCAATATGAGGGATTTATCTTCTCCAAACGCATACCTCAACTGTTCATCGAAATATACGACCAAGAGCAGTTGATTTGCGTGGCGGTGTGCGATCACCTGCCCGATGCCCTGTCGGCACTATATACGTTTTATCATCCCCAACATCAGAAACGCTCCCTTGGTCGATACGCCATTTTGCAGCAGATCGAGCTTGCGGCAACGTTACAAAAGGACTACTTGTATTTGGGTTATCAAATTGATAATTGTCAAAAGATGAATTACAAAAAGCAGTATTTACCGCATGAACGGTTACGTGGTAACGATTGGCTTAAAATCGCGGCTAAAAACTAAAATTTATCGTTATTTGGGCAAATAAATTACGCATTTTCTTTACAAACAGAACGGTTTTCGGCATTATCTCGTCAGCAAAGTATACACGATGCCAAGTTTACAAATGGCGAAAAAACGCTATGGTTTAATTTGGTGTATTTATCAATTTTTAGAGGTTTAACAGCCAAATGGCGAAAGAAGAAAATATTGAAATGCAAGGTACGGTGTTGGACACATTACCGAACACCATGTTCCGCGTTGAATTAGAGAATGGTCACGTTGTGACAGCTCATATCTCAGGTAAAATGCGTAAAAACTATATTCGTATCCTAACCGGTGATAAAGTTACAGTAGAACTAACACCTTACGACTTATCGAAAGGTCGCATTATTTTCCGCGCCAGATAATCTGTTAAGCTGATCGAATGCGATGTTGTACTCGCTCCCCTATTACAGAATAAATGGTGAGCAAAGACACGCATTTTGATTTCAAGCACCATCGTGCAACTACTGTGTAAGTTTACGCAAATAGTGCCAATAGTGATCAGGTGCTTTCAATAAAAACATAAAAGCCTCGCTTGTGCGAGGCTTTTTTTTTACCCATTGATTACCCAATTGTTGCTTGGGATGGTATTTATCAGTCTTAGCGTGTCAGTGACACAAATGCGATTGATTCA
The DNA here is from genome assembly GCF_041379045.1 of Thalassotalea ponticola. Lineage (NCBI taxonomy): Bacteria > Pseudomonadati > Pseudomonadota > Gammaproteobacteria > Alteromonadales > Colwelliaceae > Thalassotalea > Thalassotalea ponticola. Next base: position 1,625,194 of record NZ_CP166871.1, on the reverse strand, counting down.
AACAGTAGCTTAGCTACGACGCTTTTGACTCAAACACTAACCCACCATTGTCTTTGGCCAATAACCAAACCGTACCAAATACCGCAAACAATAACATTAACATGGCTACTTGTACGGGAATTGATATTGGTAATTGTTGTATTAGACCGACTAACACCGCACTTCCAGACATTTGTAGAAATCCAAGTAACGCTGAGGCGGTTCCCGCTTTTTCGCCAAACGGTGCCAAAGCTTGACCTGAGCACGTGCCCATCAGTAGAGAAAAACCAACCGAAGACAACATAATAGGCATCATAAATGCCAGTGGCGTTAATATCGACCACAACGACGCCATTAACACGCCACTGACAAACAAACACAGACAACCCAAACTGATTGTCGTTCTAACCCCTAAACGGCGAATACATTTAGGGGCGGTAAGACAAGCAGTGATGTTAACGATCGCATTTAAACTAAACCAGAAGACAAAATCTTGACTCGATAAACCTAATTCGACCATAAGCCACGCTGGGGCGCTACTCACATAAGCAATAATCACGGCCATAGCAACCAGAATAGCCAATGAGTGAAATATGAATACAGGATGGGTAATAATGCTTTTATAACGCCCTAGGTTACAGACAGACACCGAATGCTGTTTATCAACTTGGTGAGATTCCTTTAACTTAGTGGCCACTAATACACCTGCGCCGAGTGCATAGGCAGCCATAAACAAAAAGTTACTTTGCCAGCCGTATTCATCGGTTAACCAGCCGCCTAATATTGGTGCTAATGCCGGTATACAACAAATAACCCCATTTAAGTAACTGTAAATGATACCGCTTTCTTTTGCGTCGAACTTATCGCGTACAATGGCAAATGCACTGACGACAATCGCGCACGTACCCAAGCCGTGAATAAATCGAGTTAGCAAGTGAAGTTCAATTGTGTCGGCGACAGCACAGGCTAAGCAGGCTACAAAGTATATGGCAATACCGGCCATAGCGACTGGCTTGCGCCCGTACTTATCTGCCAGTGGCCCAGCAAACAACTGACCAATGCCCATAGCAAATAAAAAACCACTTATCGACCATTGTAAAAAGGTCAGATCAGTTTGTAGATCATCGGCCATTTGCGGTAAGGCAGGTAAAAATATATCAATGGCCAATGGACTAAACACCACCATCAACATTAGCACCGGTAAAAACGACAACATAACTCACATAATATAAAACACACAGGGATCGCGCATTGTAGCGACTGCAGCTATGTCTACCTAGCAATTAAATGTAATCGAAGGTTACCTTGTAATTTAATCAGCCCATAAATCTGCTCTTCGCATAAGTAACAACTCGGCGCTTTTCAAAGAGAAATAACGATCGCGACCGTGTAAAAAATACTCACTAAATCGCGGTAAACACAAACAGCACAGCTCGTCGCTATTCAATCAGCAAGTAAAATCAAAGCACGAAGTTCAGAGCCGAGTATGGGCACTGTAGATGCGTTTAACATTGGCCTGTTGCAGAGTGGACGTTGGTGATGAGTCACTAATGGGACTGCTGACGACTAAAAAAAACGCAGCCATAGGCTGCGCTTGTCTATGACAATAATAAGGTGCTACGACACGAGTTCTTCTTTACGCTCGTAGCTGAACGTTAGAGTATCACTCTTATCATCAATATCTATTTTGGCTATACCACCGTGCATGAGCTCGCCGAACAATAATTCGTTGGCCAATTGCTTTTTGACCTGCTCTTGTATCAATCTAGCCATTGGTCGCGCGCCCATCGATTTGTCGTACCCCTTATCTGCAAGCCACGTTCGCGCTTTGTCAGACACTTCTAACGACACGCCTTTACTGTCTAATTGGGCCTGCAATTCAACAATAAACTTGTCGACGACTTGTTCAATGACATTATGCGGTAAGTGGTTGAACCAAATAATCGAATCCAAACGGTTGCGAAACTCTGGTGAAAATGTGCGATTGATTTCCGACATTGCATCGTGAGAGTGATCTTGTTGCTGAAACCCTATCGACTTACGCGTTGTTTCTTGCACACCGGCGTTGGTGGTAAGCACCAAAATTACATTGCGAAAATCAGCTTTGCGACCATTGTTGTCAGTTAGCGTTCCGTGATCCATCACCTGCAGTAAAATATTAAAGATATCACTGTGTGCCTTTTCAATTTCATCGAGCAACACCACACTGTGAGGATGCTTGATCACCGCATCTGTTAACAAGCCCCCTTGCTCGTATCCTACATAACCTGGCGGAGCACCGATTAACCGACTCACCGCGTGTTTCTCCATGTATTCAGACATGTCGAAACGCAGCAGTTCGACACCGAGTTGGTTAGCTAATTGCTTGGTGACCTCTGTTTTACCGACACCGGTCGGTCCTGAGAACAAGAATGAGCCGACAGGTTTATCATCTTGTCCTAATCCTGCTCTTGATAAACGTATCACCGACGTAAGGCTCTCTATCGCTTCGTCTTGGCCAAACACCACCATCTTAAGATTGCGATCGATATTCATCAAGTTGTCTTTTTCTGTCGAGGACACTGATTTTTCAGGGATACGCGCGATGTGTGCAACAACCGCTTCGATATCACTGGTTTTTATTACCTTTTTGCGCTTGTTTGCCGGCAATAACTGTTGTTTTGCACCGGCTTCATCAATAACGTCAATGGCTTTATCGGGTAGGAAGCGATCATTAATGTATTTACTCGACAGCTCTGCGGCAACCTGTAGCGCCTTATTACTGTACTTAACGTTGTGATGTTGTTCGTACTTTTCTTTAAGCCCCATTAAAATTTTGGTGGTTTCTTCAATGCTTGGCTCTTTAATATCGATCTTTTGAAAACGACGCGCCAGTGCCCTGTCCTTTTCAAAAATGGTTGAAAATTCCTGGTAGGTTGTCGACCCCATGCAACGCAATTTACCCGATGACAGTAGCGGTTTGATCAAGTTTGAGGCATCCATCATACCGCCCGAAGCAGCACCTGCACCAATAATGGTGTGGATTTCATCGATGAATAAAATGGCGTGTTTGTCTTGCTCTAAATCTTTCAACAGCGATTTAAAGCGTTTTTCAAAATCACCGCGATACTTGGTGCCAGCCAGTAACGCCCCCATATCTAACGAATAAATGGTTGCATCACTCAACACATCGGGCGCTTTACCATCGACAATTTGCTTGGCCAAGCCTTCGGCAATGGCGGTTTTACCAACACCTGCCTCTCCCACTAACAACGGGTTGTTTTTTCGCCGTCTCGACAGCACTTGTACCGTCCGTTCGAGCTCTCGACTGCGGCCGATCATCGGATCAATTTCGCCGTTTTTCGCCAACGTGTTTAGATTGCTCGCATAGCTGTCAACTGACTTAGCTTCCGCAGTCTCAGTAGACTGAGGATTCAAGTTAACAGTGGTGTCTGGCTGGCTGTTTGATTTGGCAATGCCATGGGAGATGTAATTGACGATATCCAACCGAGTGATATCAGATTTTTTCAAGAAATACGCGGCTTGCGATTCTTGCTCGGAAAAAATAGCAACTAACACATTTGCGCCATTAACTTCGCTTTTCCCAGATGATTGTACGTGAAACACCGCGCGCTGAAGCACGCGCTGAAAACCAAGCGTAGGTTGAGTCTCTCGCTCTTCGTCACCTTGAGGTATCACCGGTGTCGTTTCAGAAATAAAATTTAGCAACTCCAGCTTCAATTTAGCAACATCACCACCACAGGCGTTTATGGCTTCAAGAGCTTCGGGGTTTTCCAATAGCGCGAGCAATAAATGCTCTACGGTCATAAATTCGTGACGTGAATCTTTCGCTTGGCGAAATGCCAAATTCAACGAAATTTCCAAATCTTTATTCAACATAATAGCGAACTCCTGAAACAACCTTAAAAATTAGCTGACTCTTCGAAAATTAAAGCACACTTTTCCTGCGCTACACTTGTTCCATTGTACATAACAACGGATGTTGATGTTGACGCGCGTAATTAGCAACTTGCTCGACCTTAGTTTCAGCTACTTCGGCGGTAAAAATGCCACAATTACCTTTACCCTTGTAATGGATTGTAAGCATCACTTGCGTTGCTTGATCACTATCCATGTTAAAAAATCGCGTTAACACCTCAACAACAAAATCCATCGGTGTATAGTCATCATTTAAAAGAATAACACGGTACATTGGCGGTCGTTTGAGTTTTTCTTTGTTTTGCTGCTCGAGTTGCTGACCTGTGCCAATCTCTTCTTTCACGTTACTCATAAATTAATAATAGCCTCATAGTTGAGTAATGGAGAACTGTTTTTTAATAAATTTATTAAAAAAAACCAACAATTTATCTTGACTAATTGCTCAGATTATCTAAATTTTTAAATGTGACTAAAATTTAGACATAAAGGCGCAGTGAGAAGTTTCATTACCACTCATTGGCAACTGTCTAAGAGCGCTTAATTTTGATTGTCTTTGCCATCATGGCATCGCAATCGCGTTGAACAAGATCATAACTATAGTAACACTGTTGACGTGTTAAGCGTTAAGGCACTTATTATAACAAGATACCGAGTTGGAAAGAAGGAAGTAGTAACGATGGCACAAGGCACAGTAAAATGGTTTAACAACGCCAAAGGGTTTGGTTTTATTCGTCCAGAAGAAGGTGGCGAAGATATTTTCGCTCATTATTCAACGATTCAAATGGAAGGATACCGAACGCTTAAGGCTGGTCAAACAGTCGACTATGAGTTAAACAATGGCCCTAAAGGGCAACATGCCGCGAGCATTAAGCCAGTAGAAGAAGACTAATCTAGTAGCATAGATTAGCGGTTTCCTTTGGCATTAGGCATCTGGGTGAGCACCGCTCGCCCTTAGGTGCGTTTGCGTTTTACACATTTAATTGTTAATGCGTTTGTACCTGCATTAGTGTGGACAAAAGAGCACAGATAAACTTTTGGTGAGAGTTTTGTCGATACCTATCGATTTAAATCAGCACCAAATCCATATCGCCAAGATTTTCAATTTTACCAACAAGAAAGGGTTACTACTCGAGCAACCCTTTTTTATTTAGACGCCAATAGCAGTTAGCGTTTCGACGGCAACAAAAGATTGAGTAAAATTGCCGACACAGCCGCTAAAGCAATGCCTTTTAATTGGAAGATGCCCATATCAAACTGCATACCGCCTAAACCAAAGACAAGCGCAACCGCGACTATGGTCATATTTTTGGTTTTGCCCAAGTCAACCTGAGCATTGATAAGCGTTTTCAAACCCACTACCGCAATAGCACCAAACAGCAATACCATAATCCCGCCCATCACTGGCACAGGTATTGTTGAAAGCAAGGCACCGGTTTTACCAACAAATGATAAAGCAATCGCAAAAATAGCAGCCCAGGTCATGATCACAGGATTAAATGATTTTGTTAGCGCTACGGCGCCGGTAACTTCTGAATAGGTTGTATTTGGCGGACCACCAAAAAACGAGGCCACTGACGTAGCCAGACCGTCACCCATTAAGGTGCGTTTTAGACCTGGTTTTTCCAAGTAATCTTTACCCGCTACTTGTGAAATAGCAGTGATATCACCAATGTGTTCAACCGCCGGTGCTATCGCAATAGGTAGGATAAATAAAATCGCTTCCCAGTGAAATTGAGGAAAGGTGAAGTTTGGTAAAGCAAACCACGTTGCGCTTGCTACCGCATCAAAATTAACAATACCAAAGGTTAGCGATAACACGTAGCCAACAATTAAGCCGGCAAGAATGGGCACTAACTTGAATAGACCTTTACCAAACAAAGAAACCAATACGGTAACCGCCAATGACGACAATGAGATGAGCAAGGCCGTATTAGCGTCGACTAATTGCATTGCTCCATCACCTGTTTTACCCAGTGCCATATTGACACCAACAGGCGCCAAGTTGAGACCGATTACCATGATCACCGGAGCGACAACCACTGGCGGTAAAATACGGTGAATGATTTGATTGCCCTGCCATGCGACTAACGCACTTAACAGCAGATAAAATAAACCAGCCGCAGCTAAACCAGACATCGTACTAGCAATGCCCCACGTCGCCACACCGTAGCTAATGGGCGCGATAAAGGCAAACGACGAAGCCAAAAATACAGGTACTTGGCGTTTAGTCACCAACTGAAATACCAAGGTTCCGATACCGGCAGTAAACAACGCGACATTCGGATCTAAGCCGGTTAAAATCGGCACTAACACCAAGGCGCCAAAGGCAACAAATAACATTTGCAAACCGAGTAACGGCGTAACTATTGAATTCATCTTATTTGGTTCCAAAAATTTTATCACCTGCATCACCAAGGCCAGGAATGATGTAGCCTTTATCATTCAAGTATTGATCGATACTGGCGACATATATATCGACATCGGGATGAGCCTGTTCAAGTTTTTCAATACCCTCTGGTGCGGCAACTAAGAACAAGCCTTTAATATCAGTGCAGCCTTTTTTCTTTAACAGATCAATAGTGGCAATTAGGGTGCCACCTGTCGCTAACATCGGATCAACGATTAACGCTGTGCGCTGTTCTATATCCGTCACAACTTTGTCGAAATACGGTACTGCTTCTAGGGTTTGTTCGTCGCGATATAAACCAACTACCGAAACTTTAGCACTGGGAAGCAATGACATGACGCCGTCTAACATACCTAAGCCGGCGCGGAGAATAGGAACCAGGGTGATTTTTTTGCCCTTGATGTGTTCAACGTTTAAAGGGACATTTTGCCAACCGTTAATAGTCTTCGTCTCTGTTTCTAAATTGCGTGTTGCCTCGTATGTTAACAAGGTACCAATTTCAGAACACAATTCACGAAAATCCTTGGTGCTGATGCCATTAGCTCGCATTAGTCCGAGCTTGTGTTGCACTAACGGGTGGGTTACTTCAAAAACCGCCATACTGCTCCTCAATATATGGGTGACTAAAAAACGCGCGGATTATACCCCAACATCGCCGAATTACAGCAAAGTGTTACGCTTTTTTACAAAGTTTTGCCCGACATTGAAACTGAGATGGCGTAAGACGTATGTTGGTCTGTCCAACCGTGAATTGAGCCCAAGATGAAGAATAAATACACCGTTGTAACACGGCATTGGTAAAATAAAAAACGCCAAAAGTCGATGACTTTTGACGTTTTCAATTTGGCTAGATCATACTCTAACTATCCACTTTTGAGTATGTATCTGTCGTGCTGTTTATTAAAGCGATGCTATCGCTTCGTTTAAGGTTGCACTCGGACGCATCGCCGCGGTTGCTAACTCATCATTTGGCATATAATAACCACCGATATCGGTACTTTGTCCGTGTACACTATTAAGTTCGTTAACAATGGTTTGCTCTTGCTCTGTTAGACGCTTGGCAAGTGGTTCAAAGCGGGCTTTGAGCTCAGTATCGCTCTGTTGAGCAGCAAGCTCTTGCGCCCAATACATGCACAGATAAAAATGCGAACCGCGATTATCAATTTGGCCAAGCTTACGAGCTGGTGATTTATTTTCAGCTAAGAACGTTGCCGTTGCCGCATCCAACGTATCCGCAAGTACTTTTGCCTTCGGGTTGTTGTTGATGTTGCTCAAATGTTCAAACGACGCCGCTAGCGCTAGGAATTCACCTAACGAATCCCAACGCAAGTAGTTTTCTTTAACAAACTGCTGCACGTGTTTCGGTGCCGAGCCACCAGCACCGGTTTCAAATAAACCGCCGCCGTTCATCAATGGCACGATAGACAACATTTTAGCCGATGTTCCCAGTTCTAAAATTGGAAATAAGTCGGTCAAGTAATCACGTAATACATTACCGGTTACAGAAATAGTATCTTCACCATTTTTCATGCGTTGTAGGGTAAAACGCGTTGCTTCAACTGGTGATAAGATGCGAATGTCTAAGCCATCTGTATCGTGATCAGCTAAGTAGGTTGTCACTTTTTTGATTAATTGGGCATCGTGAGCGCGCTCTTCATTTAACCAAAATACCGCCGGCGTATCGCTTAAACGAGAACGGTTTACCGCAAGTTTAACCCAATCTTGGATTGGTGCGTCTTTTACCTGACACATACGCCAAATATCACCTTGCTCCACTGAGTGTTGCATTAACACATTGCCGTTCTCGTCTTCAACGCGCATGGTACCATTACTCGGTACTTGGAACGTTTTGTCGTGTGAGCCGTACTCTTCCGCTTTTTGTGCCATTAAGCCAACATTCGGTACAGTACCCATGGTACGAGGGTCAAATGCACCGTGTTGTTTACAAAATTCAATGGTTTCTTGGTAAACGCCGGCGTAACAGCGATCAGGAATAACTGCAACCGTATCTTGCAATTGGTCGTTTTTATTCCACATGCGACCAGAAGTTCGAATCATCGCTGGCATCGATGCATCAATAATAACATCTGACGGCACGTGTAAGTTGGTGATACCTTTGTCTGAGTTAACCATCGCCAGATCTGGATTTTTGGCGTAAACGGCTTCAAAATCGGCTTCTATTTCAGCTTGTTTATCGGTCGGCAGGCTGGCCATTTTGGCAAACACATCGCCAATACCGTTGTTCACATCGACACCGAGATCAGCAAACAGATCCGCGTGCTTTTGTAACACGTCTTGATAAAAAACAGATACACAGTGACCAAATATGATTGGGTCCGATACCTTCATCATCGTGGCCTTCATGTGTAACGAAAATAAAATGCCCTTTTCTTTGGCACTGGCAATCTGCTCGGCTAAGAATGCGCGCAGTTTATTTTTGCTCATCGCTGATGAATCGATAATTTCGCCGGCTTGTAACGCTAAACCTTGCTTTAAGATGGTGTCATTGCCCTGCTCATCGCGGTGAACAATATTCACCGATGTCGCTTGTTCGATAGTGATCGATTGTTCCGAACCAAAAAAATCGCCATCGGTCATGCTCGCCACATGTGATTTCGAGTCAGCTGACCACTCACCCATTGAATGAGGATTGTTTTTGGCGTACTGCTTTACCGATGCTGGTGCACGGCGATCAGAGTTGCCTTCACGCAACACAGGATTTACCGCAGAACCCAATACTTTTGCGTACTGCGCCTTGATTTTAACTTCTTCACCATTGCTTGGTTCAGCGGGATACTCCGGTAACGCGTAACCTTTTTCTTGCAATTCTTTTATCGCTGCGCGCAACTGTGGGATTGAAGCACTAATATTTGGCAGCTTGATGATGTTTGCCTCTGGCGTTTTAGCCAATGCACCAAGCTCCGCTAATGCGTCACCTACGCGTTGCTCTTCAGTCAAATACTCGGGGAAATGCGCTAAAATACGACCCGCTAAAGAGATGTCTTTAGTGGTAACGTCAATACTAGCCGTTGCTGCGTATGCCTTGACCATAGGCAAAAATGAATACGTTGCTAAAGCCGGAGCTTCATCAGTGATGGTATAGATAATATTAGAATGTTCGGTTGTCATATAATTTCCTATTGTTCTGCGTCCGCCACTTATCTGTGACTTTAATTCTTTTTATAAATCAAATTGTTAGTGTGAAGCTTATGATAAAGGCATCAACGCCTTGAAATCCGCGTTCAGGTCACATCAAGGGCAAGTGAAATGTATCTAATTAACTAACGTCCCTCATCGTTTGGGCAGACTATCTTATCGTCGTTTGTGAATCAATCATCGGTTACACATTGCATTGGTGCTATGCGTATATAAATGCTGACACAGGTAATTACCTAAAAAATACAATACGTTGAGGAGTAATTATTCTAATCGAGGCTAGTATAACAATATACAATAGATTAAAATAGCGCTATTTACCGCGGTCGAACCGTTACAGCCTAACCGCCAGTACCTTGCTGGTGGCTTGAGATCGTTGTAATACTGACAATCATTTCCTCCGTAATATAGGTAGATTGATAATTGGCTCATTCAAATCAACATAGAGCAGGTACATCGAAAAAGCGAACACCATCGTCTGTACGTGCTGGTTCAGTGCCTAAACGCGCTAACAACGCAACGCGCACAGACAAACCGCGTAACGCGCCAAAACGAAAAGCAAGAACCAACAACGCAGCAAAACATCAAGGCAAGCAAAATACCGTTATCGTGCTATTCAACAAACCCTATGATGTTCTCACCCAATTTACCGATGACCAACAACGCTCAACGTTAAAAGACTATATTGATGTCCCTGATGTTTATGCCGCAGGACGGCTAGATAAAGATTCAGAGGGGCTCTTAGTGCTAACCAATAATGGTGCGCTTCAACATCAGCTCGCCAGCCCAAAACACAACAAGCGCAAAACCTATTGGGTGCAAGTTGAAGGAAGTGTGTCGACGAATGCGATTAATGCGTTACAAAATGGGGTTGATTTAAAGGACGGTAAAACCAAACCAGCGCAAGTAAAGCGAATCGAACCACCCGAAGTTTGGCTGCGAGAGCCACCAATACGAGAGCGAAAAAACATCCCCACCAGTTGGTTGGAGATCACCCTCACCGAAGGAAAAAACCGTCAAGTTAGACGGATGACAGCCCACGTGGGCTTCCCCACACTGCGACTTATTAGGGTTCGCTTAGGTCCCTATAAACTCAATGACCTGAAACCGGGACAGTATCGTATTATCGACGACACGAACCAATAAGGACAGCTATGAGCCAGTTTAAACCCAATACAACAGTGGCAGCTATTATTCACTGTAACGGTAAATTTTTAATGGTCGAGGAAGTGGATAACGGCCAGGTGGTATTCAATCAACCAGCGGGTCATGTTGAGGCTGGTGAAACGATTTATCAGGCGTTTGTCAGAGAAGTGACCGAAGAAACTGGACTCGATGTTCGCCCGTGCGCGATCAGCGGAATTTACTACAACTATCGGCAAGACAACCAAACTTATTACGTTCGATTTTGCTTTATTGTCGAACTCGATAGTGAGCTGGTATCCGTGCCGAACGATAGCGATATCATCGCCACTCATTGGATGAGCTATGAACAAATTACCAATGACAAGACGCCATTGCGAAGTGTGATGGTAAAAAAATGCCTTGATGATTATAAAAACGGGGCCTACTACAGTCTTGATATTCTCCAAGAAGATCTATCGTAAACAAATCAACACTGTATTTTGACAATGTATTGACCGACGAAACTGACACAACACAGTCGCGCATTAATGATATTTAGCCATTCGATAGAAATTTTAATGTCGTTTGGATTATTTCATGTTAAAATGCGCGCCATTTTTAATAGCCGTGGAATAAGGTTCCTTGAACACCGAATCAAACACAGATAACAGTCAACTTAAAGTCATTGTCGGAATGTCCGGAGGGGTCGATTCTTCTGTATCCGCTTACTTGTTAAAGCAGCAAGGATATCAAGTGGAAGGCCTGTTTATGAAAAACTGGGAAGAAGATGATGACGATGAATACTGTGCTGCTGCTGAAGATTTAAAGGATGCAAAAGCCGTTTGCGATAAGTTAGGTATCGAACTGCATACGATTAACTTCGCCGCGGAGTATTGGGATAACGTATTCGAGTACTTTTTAGAAGAGTACAAAGCGGGTCGTACCCCAAATCCAGACATCATGTGTAACAAGGAAATCAAGTTTAAGGCATTTTTAGAGTTTGCGTTAGAAGATCTCGGCGCCGACTATATCGCCACTGGACATTACGTTCAACGCCGTCGCCGTGACGATGGCACGTATGAAATGTTACGCGGCTTGGATGACAATAAAGATCAAAGTTATTTTCTTTACACTTTAAGCCATCAGCAAGTCGCTCACACCTTATTTCCAGTAGGTTCACTGGAAAAACCTGAGGTACGAGCGATTGCCGAGCGCGAAGGGTTGATCACCCACGACAAAAAAGACTCAACTGGAATTTGTTTTATTGGTGAACGCAAGTTTCGAGACTTTTTAGGGCGTTACTTACCGGCACAACCGGGTAAAATAGAAACCCCAGAGGGTAAAGTAATTGGTGAACATCAGGGCTTGATGTATCACACCTTAGGGCAGCGCAAAGGCTTGCAGATCGGCGGTATGGCCGATGCCGGCGATGAGCCTTGGTATGTTGTCGAAAAAGATTTAAAGCGCAATGTTCTTATTGTCGGCCAAGGTAAGAACCACCCTCGCCTGTTTTCTAATGGGCTTATCGCGTCACAGCTGCACTGGGTGAGTCGCGAAGAGTTTGCGATTGATACGACCATATCTTGTACGGTAAAAACTCGTTATCGACAACAGGATGTCGCTTGCCAAGTGACTCGTATCGATGCCGATAACTACCGAGTGATGTTCGCTCAACCGCAAAGCTCGGTTACACCGGGTCAATCTGTGGTGTTTTACCAAGGCGACGTTTGCTTAGGCGGCGGGATCATCGATATTTTAATTCGCGATTAACAACAATTAACACGATTATGAGTATTGAACAACAGTCATTATCATTTGCTGGTATTTGTCAGTGTACACAAATGGTGCAAGGAATTGCGCGAAAGAATCAGCTTGATGAACAACAATTTGTCATCATGTTAAACAGTATTGTCAATACCTCACCAAGCGACGCGGTTGACGTATACGGCGGTGAGGTAGGCAATCTACATGACGGTTTGTCATTAATCGTTCAACAGTTGGGTGATACTGCTGCAGCCAAAGATGCCGAATTGACCCGTTACATCGTCGCTTTGCTCAACTTGGAACGTCGCTTACACAATAAGCCAAAGGCGATGGCTGAACTCGGCAAGCGCATTGAACAATGCCAACGTCAAATGCAGCATTACGATATTAATAGCGACACCATGCTCAATAGCTTTGCCAGTATTTACACTGATTTGATTAGCCCGCTTGCTCCTCGTATCCAAATTGCCGGCGAACCAAACATCTTGAAGCAAGTCGGTAATCAAAACCGCATTCGCGCGCTGTTATTAGCAGGCATTCGCAGCGCTGTGTTATGGCGTCAGTTGGGCGGTAAACGCAGAAACATTTTATTCGGGCGGCGCAAATTCGTTGCGGCTGCTCAACAATTATTAAAAAACAAACCTTAATTTTTTGGGACATTCTATGGAACTTTCAAGCATTAGTGCTATTTCGCCGGTTGACGGTCGTTACGGTAGCAAAGTAAAAGCCTTACGCCCTATTTTCAGTGAATTTGGCTTGATAAAATACCGTGTAACCGTTGAAGTTCGCTGGTTACAAAAACTTGCTGCAACGGCTGAAATTGCCGAGGTACCTGCGTTTTCTGACGAAGCAAATGCCGTTCTTGACGCCATTGTCAATGATTTCTCTGAACAAGACGCTGCGCGTGTAAAAGAGATTGAAGCAACGACTAACCACGATGTAAAAGCTGTTGAATATTTGCTAAAAGAAAAAGTAGCGGATAACGCTGAGTTAGCGGCTGTATCTGAATTCATTCACTTTGCTTGTACATCGGAAGATATCAACAACCTTTCTCACGCATTAATGCTTAAAGAAGCACGCGAGCAAGTCATTTTACCCGCGATGGACGAAGTGCTAGCGGCCGTTAAAAACCTAGCGTTTGAATATCAATCGATTCCTATGATGGCACGTACCCACGGTCAGCCGGCTAGCCCAACCACCATGGGTAAAGAAATGGCTAACGTATACGTGCGTTTATTACGTCAACGCAACCAAATTGCGAACGTTGAATTACTCGGTAAAATTAATGGCGCTGTAGGTAACTACAATGCGCATTTGTCAGCATACCCAGAGGTAAACTGGCACCAATTCTCTGAGTCTTTCGTAACGTCACTAGGTATCACGTGGAATGCGTTTACCACTCAAATCGAGCCACACGATTACATCGCAGAATTATTTGACGCGGTTGCGCGCTTTAACACCATCTTAATCGATTTTGATCGCGATATCTGGGCATACATCGCTCTAGGTCACTTCAAACAAAAAACGGTTGCAGGTGAAATCGGCTCATCAACCATGCCACACAAAGTAAACCCAATTGACTTTGAAAACTCAGAAGGCAACTTAGGCATTGCCAACGCCCTATTCGCTCACTTAGCGCAAAAGCTACCGGTTTCTCGCTGGCAACGTGACCTTACTGACTCAACAGTACTTCGCAACCTAGGTGTTGGTTTTGCGCACTCGCTTATTTCTTACCAAGCAACGTTAAAAGGTATCAGCAAGTTAGAGGTTAACGAGCAGTCATTAGCGACTGAACTAGACCAAAACTGGGAGCTATTAGCTGAGCCAATTCAAACGGTAATGCGTCGGTACGGTATCGAAAAGCCATACGAGAAGCTAAAAGAACTCACTCGTGGTAAGCGTGTTGACGCTGACTCTATGCGTGCGTTTATCGATACCTTAGATATGCCACAAGACGCGAAAGACGAGCTGAAAAAGTTAACGCCAGCCAGCTACATCGGTCGTGCAATTGAGTTTATTGCCGAAATGTAATCTCGTCTGATTTAACAGCGCAAGGCTCAGCTCATAGCTGGGCCTTTTTTATCTGGCTAAACAGATAAGCGTGAACACCAATCGATTTATCATATGCGACAAACCCTAGCGTTGAGTCACGTTACTAGTCGTCGCCCTACTCAGTGCCTGTTATGGTATTTACCGAGATACTCGGTCGGTTTTAACACAAATAGCGAGTTCAAAGGTGATAGCTCTGCAAGACACCGCTATAATAGCCAACAAACTCTTGTTTACCTTATTGTTATGAAAATACATTTAAACGACCTTACCCCTGAGCTATTCCTTGAAAAATACTGGCAGAAGCAACCGCTGATCATCAAGGCCGCATTTGCTGATTTCGTTGATCCGATTGAGGCCGATGAACTTGCTGGACTGGCAATGGAAGATTTTATCGAATCGCGCATTGTCAGCAATAACAACAGTCAATGGGATGTGAAACACGGCCCCTTTACTGACTATAGTGAATTTGGTGAAAACAATTGGACCTTGCTAGTACAAGCCGTCAACAATTGGTTTGAGGGTGTCGATGCGTTGATCACACCGTTCCAGTTTATTCCTAACTGGCGTATTGACGATGTCATGGTTAGTTTTTCAACCCCTGGTGGTGGTGTTGGCCCGCACCTAGATCAATACGACGTTTTTATCATTCAAGGACAAGGTAAACGCCACTGGCGGGTTGGTAAGCCTGATCAAGCGCTAGAGCAACTGTTACCGCACGAAGATTTAAAGCAAGTAAGTGACTTTCAAGCGATCATCGATGTCATTACCGAACCAGGTGATTTATTGTATATTCCACCCAACCATCCACACGATGGCATTGCAATAGACAATTCATTAAATTATTCGATTGGATTTCAAGCACCCAATCCACAAGAGTTGATCTCAGGCTTTGCTGATTACCTACTCGATAATCAATTATTTGAACAACGCTTCAACGACAGTGCCCGTCGTGTGACTAAGAAGCCACATACACTAGAGAGTCATGATATTGCCTTATTGACCGAGGTAATGAACAGTTGTTTTAACCAACCAGAATTACTGGTCGACTTCCTAGGCAAACAATTAACGCAAGTACATCACACTCTTAACTTGTTGATTCCGACACAAGAATTAGATTTTCAGACGATTGAGCAAATCTTGGCCGAAGGCGAGGTATTATCGCCAGTTTTAGGTCTTAAATGCTTAGTTGTTACTGATCTGAGCCACCCAACACTATACGCCAATGGCGAGTCGTTTGAGATCAGTCAACACTGCCTTGAATTAGCCAACACCTTGGCTCAAAAAGTTCCTATCGATTATGCAATCATCGAAAGCTACCGACAATGTTTGAAATGCCAGCAACTGTTAGCTAAGGTTATTAATAAGGGGCTTTGGACTTTCGAATAGCACAGCTGTGTTTGAAATTTGAGCTTTAGCGCTGAATAGACTGCTTTGTGCCTGCTATTAGCGCTATTGGTTTGGTGATGATGTGATCTAACGTTGTAAAGTAATCTCAGCGTTAACCCAAAACCCTAACGAGAACCTGCATACGGTCAGTTCTGTAGCGAAGGTGCTGCGTCATTCAGCAAACTTTTTTACGAACATGGCGTTTGTCAGATAATATGACGGTCTGGGTAAGGTAATGAGTTACCACATTAGTGAAGTGAGTTGGCAACAAGCCAAACGCCAGCTAAAGGCGGTGCGTGAAAAAGTGTTCGTTTGCGAGCACCGTATTCCGCCACATGTCGAATTTGACAGCCTCGATCAAGAAGCCTTTCACGTATTAGTAACCGACAAATCCACTAAAGAGCCTTTAGCGACAGGACGTATCACCAAACACGGTGAAATATCGCGAATTTGTGTGGTCATGTCACAGCGCAAATCACCGATCGGCAAAGACGTTATCCAAGCCCTGTTGTCAATTGCACACCGCAACCAACTAAAGCAAGTGTTTATTAATAGCTCATTAGATGCGGTTGATTATTTTACCCGGCATAATTTCATCAGTATCGGTGATGTGTTTATGGAAGCGGGTTTGCCGCGCCAACGAATGTGTTGTGATCTAGTTGAAATTGATTTTAAACGCTTTTATTTATCACACTAAAAAGCCAATACGTGGCGGACGTATTGGCTAGTATATACCATCACCAAGGATGACTTGACCTGCCACTGTGCGATTAGGCGCAAACGCGTTTATACAGTTGTCTCAGTCCAGAATTTATCGTTTTCAAATAACTGATATAAACCTTCTGCACGCGACACTAGATAGGCTGCGAATGCAAGTTGACTCTTGTCTTTTGCCGATTGGCGTATGGCTTCAGCCTGCATCTGCCACTTCATTGAAAAGTTGCGCAGTGCATCGCGAACATTACTCTCTGAATCTGCGTGGATATGATCGCAAGGCACGTCTCCACTGATCACCCAAACTTTGTCTTGGTTGATGGTGCGCAACTTCCAAACCGACACAATCGGTGGTAAATAGCGACTTGATTCCGGTGCAACACTCTCGGTAACAATGCCCTTTTCTGCTAAATATTTGGTGGCTTTTTGGTATTGTTCTCTCACCCATTCAGCGCGTTGTTGTTCACTCATCGCACTGTATTCATTTTCATTTGTCATAATACATCTCCCATTATCGACACGCCTCAATTTCGCAGAATTGCCACCTAAAAACAAGCTTTATTGTTACAATTGAACAAAATTCAGGCGAGGCTCAACACTCGCAGTAAAATATTGGCTTTTTTAGACAAAAATTATCGGCAAAGCGTAGAGTCTGACGCGTTAAAATGGTATGTTTGCGCTAAATTTTATCAGCGATATTCAGCGAGCAAATAACGCTTACTGAGTAAAATATAATAAACACATTGGGAGAACACTGTGTCGGTATTTAACCTAAGCGATTTTGATCATCACGAGCAAGTCATTTACTGTTCAGATCAAGAAACTGGTTTAAGAGCCATTATTGCCGTACATAATACCAATCTTGGCCCTGCGGCCGGTGGTTGTCGTTTTTGGGACTATGAAAACGAACAAGACGCGCTTAAAGATGTGCTGCGTCTATCAAAAGGCATGACTTACAAAAATGCAATGGCCGGACTTAAGCTAGGTGGTGGTAAAGCGGTTATTATTGGTAACCCGCAAAAGCTTAAATCACAAGCCCTTTTTGAAGCCTTTGGTCGAGCGGTCGAACGCATCCAAGGCCGTTACATTACCGCTGAAGATGTCAACATCACCACTGCGGACATGGCCATTGTTAACACCCAAACTGACTATGTCTCAGGCTTAGAAGGTAAAAGTGGTAACCCAGGTCCATTTACCGCACTAGGTACATTTTTAGGTATTAAAGCGGCGGTAAAATACAAGCTAAACAAAGATGACTTATCGGGTATTCGCGTTGCCGTACAAGGTTTGGGCAGTGTTGGCTATTCACTGTGTGAAAAACTTCACGCCGCGGGTGCGAGTTTGGTGGTTACCGATATTAATCAAGATATATTGGCCAAAGCGCAGCGCGAACTCAATGCCGAAGTTGTTGCATTAAATGAAATATATTCTCAAGACGTTGACGTTTTTGCCCCGTGTGCGCTTGGCGCGAGTATTAACGACGAGACCATTGCGCAATTAAAAGCAGTGATTATTGCTGGCTGTGCCAACAATCAATTAGCCGAAGTTCGTCATGACCAAGTACTAAAAGACAAGGGTATTTTGTACGCACCAGATTATGTCATTAACGCCGGTGGTATTATCAATGTCGCGCTTGAGATTTACCCTGAGCCGTATTGTAAAGACGAAGCGACTCGACTGGTTGAGAATATTTACCACACTCTGATGAATGTGTTTGAAAAAGCCGGTGAGCTAAACAAGCCTACAGGTGAAGTGGCAGACGCCATGGCCAGAGAAATTATTGCCAACGGACACCAATAAGGCCAAACTTGCCGTTTACCTTAGGGTTTAAATTGACGGCCTGTTGAATAAATAAAAGGTTGCACACCGTTTTCAGGTGGCAACCTTTTTTATTATGGCTCAAGGTGGGTTAACAGTGCTTGCAATGGATGACGAAGGCGCTTTTGACCGAAACGCTTTACTTGCGAGCGACACGAAAAACCAGTAGCCAGTTGATATTGCTCCACCCCCGCTTCTATCGGTTGCTGCCAACTGAGCTGGTATAACCCTTTTGACCGTTGATAATGGCTTTTCTCATGACCGTAGGTTCCCGCCATACCGCAACAACCAACAGAGACAGACATTAGCTTAAGGCCAAAATATTTAAATATTGTTTGCCATTGTTGTTCACTCGACGGCAATGCGGTTTTCTCAGTACAGTGACTGAACAATTGATAGGTTGTATCACTAGGCTGCGCTTTCACCTTGAACTGTCGTTGCGGCGAGTCAATCATCAAAGATAACCATTCGTGGGCTAACAACACCGAAAATTGCGTCTCTTGGTCCGCTAACACCTGCTTGTACTCATCGCGATAACACAGCACCATCGATGCATCACAACCAACCATGGTGATATTGAGATCGGCAAGTTGGCTCAGCAAAGCGGCACTGTCTTTTGCTGTCGACGCAAATTTCTGTAAAAAGCCTTTAACGTGTTGTGGTTTACCATTTGGCATAAACGGTAATAACACCGGGCTAAAGCCCAAACGTTTGATTAATGCCATAAAGTCACTGACCACATTGGCATCGTAAAAACTGGTAAACGGGTCTTGAACGACGACCACTATCCCCTCTCGCTCGCGTTCGCTTAACGCCGCTAACTGACTGAGGTCAAAGCGTTTATACGTTTCCCGTTGTAATTGCTGAGACAGTGTTGGTACCGACAAAAGTGGCGTATCGACGTAACCGAGCACCTGTTTGGAAAATAGCGCAAACAACCGATTATCAATGGCTAAATTGGCCACGCGAGGGATGTTGGCTAGTTTCGGGGCGATTCGCTCAATATTGGCGACTACGTGATCTTTCATTGGCCGTAAATATCTCGAGTAATACACCTGCGTAAACTGCGCTTTGAATTCAGGTACATCGACCTTTACCGGACACTGGCTGGCACAGGCTTTACAGGCCAAACACCCACTCATCGCGTCCATAACTTCATGCGAAAAATCATCGGTTAACAATTTTCCTTGCAGTGTATGCACGGTTTTTAGCGCCAGTGATTTAACACTAAAGCCCTGATCTTGCTTACTCAGATCGTTAAAATCGACATTTTGCTCACTGAGTAACCGCAACCATTCTCTCATTAATCCCGCGCGGCCTTTTGGTGAGTGGCGTCTATCAGAGGTAATTTTGCTCGATGGGCACATCGGCGACTTGGGATCAAAGTTAAAGCACAAGCCATTGCCATTGCAATTGGTCACAGAAGGAAGTGTCTCACGTACGGCGATCGGAATTTGTCGATCGAAATAGCCGCGTTTGACACCATCAACCGACACTAAGGATTCGTTTGAAGCTAGTGGCGTACAAATTTTTCCAGGGTTCATTTTGTTCAGTGGATCAAATGCCGCCTTGATACGCCGAAGTTCAGTAAATAATGTTTCGCCGAAAAAGTCTATGCCGTATTCACTGCGATAACCCTTACCGTGTTCACCCCACATCAAGCCACCGTATTTTGAGGTGAGTGCAACCACTTGATCGGAGATCTCCCGCATGATTTGTTCTTGTTTCGGATCGCACATATCAAGCGCTGGACGAACGTGTAACACCCCAGCATCGACGTGACCGAACATGCCGTAATCCAATTGGTAACCATCTAATAACTGACGAAACTCTAAAATAAAATCGGCTAAGTTTTCAGGTGGTACTGCCGTGTCTTCGGCAAAGGCGATCGGCTTTGCTTGGTCCTTGCTATTACCGAGTAGACCCACGGCTTTTTTGCGCATCGCGTACAAACGATTGATCGAGGCTAAATCATAGGTCAATTGATAGCCGATAACGCCGTGTTGTTGCTCGCTAATACTGTTGTTCAAAGACTGTTCTAGCGAGGCAATGGCTTGTTCGATTTCTGCTTCACTGTCTCCGGCAAATTCAACTAAGTTCAGTCCATCCATGTGTTGATTGGCCACATCGGTGATCAAATCGGCAACAGAATGCCAAATAATGTCAGATTTTGCTAAATTTAACACCCGACTGTCGACGGTTTCTACCGACAAGGCGTTAGCCTTGACGAGTGCAGGCGCATGTCGCAGTGCCGATTCGAAACTGTCGTATTTTATATTGACTAACGCTCTGACACTGGGAATTGGCGTAATGTTTAAGGTCGCTTCGGTGACCATCGCCAGCGTACCTTCTGAGCCCGTTATCAAACGGCCTAAATCAAAACGTGATAAATCATCGTTAAATACATGCTCTAAGTCATAGCCGGTTAAAAACCGATTTAAACGAGGAAACGTGGCGACGATTTGGTCGCGGTTTTGCAAACAAGACGAATACGCTGTCTCGTACAATTGCGCTTCGTTGTCGCCTTTGGCAATAATGTCCTCGACTTGTTGTTTGGTTTTGGCTTGTGTGTGTAACTCATTGCCATTGGCTAATACACACCGTAACGCCAGTACGTGTTCGGATGTTTTTCCGTATACCAAACTCCCCTGACCAGAAGCGTCGGTATTGATCATACCGCCAATGGTTGCCCGATTACTGGTCGACAAATCTGGCGAGAAAAAGAACCCAAGAGGCTTTAAAAATTCATTTAACTGATCTTTAACAACGCCAGCTTGAACTTTAACCCAATGCTCATTGGTGTTTACCTCGATGATTTGTTTCATATGACGCGACATGTCAACCACAATACCAGGGGTTAAACTTTGACCGTTGGTGCCAGTTCCGCCACCGCGGGCACTGAACTTTATCTCATTAAAGCGCGCTTCACTGGCAACCCGATTGATCAGTTTAACATCTTCCACGGTTCGCGGGTGCATCACCGCTTGCGGTAATTGTTGATAAACACTGTTGTCGGTAGCAACCGCTAAACGGGACGCATACGATATCTCTACATCGCCAGTAAAACCGGCTTTTTTAAGCGCTTTTACATACGCTTGATATAACGGAGAAATGGTTTCGGTAATAGCTAAACGAGGTAACATGTATAGGTTTTCTGTATCTGGTTACGGCAAACGTTAATGATGCTAAATAATTGTTATAAATACAATGTTTAAACCGTTAATTTGCGCCTTTTTCCACCCGGTTAAAGGGGGTAATTGTTGATTTGAGTTATTTTTCGACACTCAAAGTGCATGAATATACGCCGTTTATAAAAAGCAGCGATAGCGGTGGTTTAACAACAGCGATATTAGGCTTGTCCAGCAACCGCGGCTAGTACAACAAATGGTGCGTGGTTAGCACTGCGACTCGTCACCGACATAAAGGACAGCTAAGGCAAGAATAAAAAATGCCAGTTACCCTATTCACAGGCTAACTGGCATAGACAAAGATAGTGTTCAGACGATATTAGTGATTACTTTGCTCTGCTAAATACAACCACGTATCTAGAACGGTATCAGGGTTAAGTGACACAGAGTCGATACCCTGTTCCACCAACCAATGGGCAAAGTCTTTGTGATCAGAAGGTCCCTGACCACAAATACCAACGTATTTACCACGTGCTTTACATGCTTTAATGGCCATTTGAAGTAACACTTTGATCGCCTCATTGCGCTCATCAAATAAATGGGCAATTAATCCTGAGTCTCGATCCAGACCTAAGGTTAGCTGGGTCAAATCGTTTGAACCAATTGAAAAGCCATCAAAGTGATCCAAGAATTGATCAGCGAGCAATGCATTTGAAGGAAGTTCACACATCATAATCACTTTCAATTGGTTTTCACCGCGCTGCAAGCCATTTTCAGCCAAGATAGCAATCACCTGCTCAGCTTCGTCAACGGTGCGCACGAATGGGATCATGATTTCTACATTGGTTAGCCCCATGTCGTTGCGAACGCGTTTAATGGCCTCACATTCCATCGCAAAACACTCGCGAAAATCATCGGAAATATAACGCGATGCACCGCGGTAACCAATCATTGGGTTTTCTTCGTCTGGTTCATAAATATCGCCGCCGACTAAGTTGGCGTATTCATTCGATTTGAAATCCGACATGCGCACGATAACGCGCTCTGGCGCAAACGCTGCAGCAAGCGTCGCAATTCCTTCCGTTAACTTTTGTATGTAGAACTCTTTTGGCGAGTCATAACCGGCGATGATATCGCTGATCTCTTGTTGTAATGACGGCGCTTCGTTTTCGAAATTAAGTAGCGCCTTGGGATGTACACCAATCATCTTGTTGATCACGAATTCAACGCGGGCAAGTCCTACTCCAGCATGCGGTAAACGAGCAAAGCTAAAGGCGCGATCGGGGTTGCCAACATTCATCATTATTTTCATTGGAATGGCAGGCATATTATCGACTTGCGAGGTCGACACCTGATACTCCAATTCACCTTGATAAATAAAGCCGGTGTCACCTTCAGCACAGGATACAGTAACCGCAGAGCCATCGGCAATTTTATCGGTGGCATCGCCACAACCGACCACAGCAGGAATCCCCATTTCACGAGCAATAATCGCAGCATGGCACGTTCGACCACCGCGATTGGTGACAATCGCTGACGCGCGCTTCATAATAGGCTCCCAATCGGGATCCGTCATATCGGTAACCAACACGTCGCCTTCTTGCACTTTGTCCATTTCATCAATCGACGACAATACCTTGACTGTGCCCTTGCCGATCTTGTTACCAATAGCACGACCTTCACAAATAACGGCTGACTTGTCGACAAGCTGAAACTGTTCAATCACATTTGCCGAAGCGCGACTTACCACGGTTTCAGGACGAGCCTGAACAATGTACAACTTGCCGTCTAAACCGTCTTTTGCCCACTCAATATCCATTGGGCGACCGTAGTGTTGTTCAATGATCACCGCTTGCTTGGCTAGCTCTTCGATTTCACTGTCGGTAATTGAAAAGGCATTGCTTTGCGCTATGTCGACGTCAACAATCTCAACTTGCTTACCGTGTTGTTGATTGTCTGAGTAAATCATTTTAATGGCTTTTGAGCCGATATTGCGACGCAATATGGCAGGTCTACCAGCCGCTAATGTCGGTTTGTGAACGTAAAACTCATCAGGATTTACAGCGCCTTGTACCACCATCTCCCCCAAACCATAGCTCGATGTGATAAATACTACGTCGTCAAAGCCAGATTCGGTATCTATTGAAAACATTACCCCACTAGACGCTTTATCCGAGCGCACCATACGTTGAATACCGGCCGATAAGGCGACACCGCGGTGGTCGTAACCTGAGTGAACGCGATACGAAATAGCGCGATCGTTAAACAGTGATGCAAATACGTGTTTAATGGCGGTAAATACCGCATCCAAACCGCGTACGTTTAAAAACGTTTCTTGTTGACCGGCAAAAGACGCATCAGGCATGTCTTCTGCGGTAGCCGATGAACGAACAGCAAACGACACTTCATCGCCATATCCACCCGCTAGCTCATTGTAAGCTTCTTCGATGTCCTGTTGCATTTGCGGATGAAACGGGGTGTCGATGATCCATTGTCTAATCTTCGCCCCACTGGCAGTTAGCGCTTGAATATCACTGACATCTAAAGTGTCTAACTCGGCGTAAATTTTCTCGTTTAATCCCGACTGTTCTAAAAAGTGATTAAACGCATAAGCCGTTGTTGCAAAGCCTCCTGGTACCTGAACTCCTACATTTGCCAGGTTCGAAATCATTTCACCTAAAGATGCATTTTTACCGCCAACGCGATCAACATCCGCCATACCTAAGTGCTGGTACCAAAGTACATTTTCTTGCACACTGCTCTCCTAACAAGAATAAACATATTGTAATAACTAAGAGCTAACTTATGCTGTTAGCTTCTTAAATTGCATGGACATTTTACACACTAAGACGATAAACTAAAAGCCATAACGAAAACTTTTATATCAACTTCCATTTGAGAACAAAATGCGTACAGCTTTTTATATTTCCGATGGCACTGCCATCACCTCCGAAGTGTTTGGTCACGCCTTACTGTCTTTATTTCCCATTGAGTTTGAGCACGTCACCATTCCATTTGTTGAAACCGTTGACAAAGCGCTTGAGGTAAAAAAACAGATCAATTTGGTCAGTAAGCAAAGTGGTGAAAAGCCGTTTGTGTTTCACACCTTTGTTAAACCTGAAACACGCGAGATAATCGATTCCAGTGATGCGGTGATTTACAACTTTTTGGAGCACTTTGTCAGCCCAGTAGAACAAGAGCTCGGTATTCCAGCCAAGCCAAAATCACATCGCACTCACTCGATCCACGAAAACAGTTATGACTATCGCATTGACGCGGTAAACTTTGCCCTTGCCAACGATGACGGCAGTAAAGTTACCGATTATGAACACGCCGACGTGATTTTGGTTGGTGTATCGCGCTCCGGCAAAACCCCTTCTTCACTGTACTTGGCATTGCAATACGGTATTAAAGCGGCAAACTACCCGTTTACCGACGATGATATGGACGAACTAAAGCTACCTCCGTTTTTAGCCAAGCACAAAAAGAAGCTGTTTGGCTTGACCATTGACCCTGAAAGATTGCACGACATACGCGATGGGCGTCGCGCCAATTCAAAATACTCTTCGTTACGCCAGTGTCGAATGGAAATACGCGAAGTTGAGAAGCTGTATAAAAAAGAACGCATCAACTATATCAATACAACGGCGTTTTCTGTAGAAGAAATCTCTGCCAAAATCATTGCCGATGCCGGATTACACCGCTACAAATACTAATCTAGATAAGTATGGCTTAACGGGTTACAACATATACGACACAGACAAAGGCGAGCGCCAAACCAATACCCGGACAGCAAAAATCAACACTGCAAACGCTATTGGTTAAAATTGTCGCATACGGCACGCTTTATTGATTAGCCAGCTAAGTTTTAGCAGCTAAAACAGTTTAAATAGCTGCTATTTTTGGTATAGTTACGGTCTTTATTCTTTGTCGCCCTTAGATTTGTTTTCATGACCATAAAAACCGACGAGTTTCGCACATCACTTATTGACCATTTAATATCGCCAGCTCAACTTGCGCGCGATATCCCGTTATCTGATGAAAGCGCCAAATCTATCATTGAATCTCGCTCTGTTATCGAAAATATTATCAGCGGTAAAGACAAGCGTTTGTTGGTGATTATTGGTCCGTGTTCGATTCACGACACCGATGCGGCGTTAGAATATGCCCGTCACCTAAAAACGCTTCGCGATAAGTACATCAACGAAATGTACATTGTGATGCGCGTTTACTTTGAAAAACCGCGTACCACCGTCGGTTGGAAAGGCCTTATCTCGGATCCTGACCTCGATAAGTCGTTTAACGTTGAAAAGGGCCTACACCTAGCGCGTAATTTATTAATGGAAATTAATAAGCTTGGCCTCCCTACTGCAACCGAGTTTTTAGATATGGTGACCGGTCAGTATATTTCTGACTTGATCAGTTGGGGAGCGATCGGCGCTCGTACCACTGAGTCACAAGTGCACCGCGAATTGGCATCGGCTTTATCGTGTCCAGTCGGTTTTAAAAACGGCACGGATGGCAATGTCAAAATCGCCATCGATGCAATAAAGGCGTCTAGCGTTCCTCACGTATTGTACTCGCCCGACAAAACCGGACAAATGTGTATTTATCGCACCTCCGGCAATCCCTATGCGCACATTATTTTACGCGGTGGCAAACAGCCAAATTATCAGCAGTCACATGTTGATGCTGCGTGCCAACAATTGCGTCAAGCACAGATCACGCCGAGTGTGATGATTGATTGCAGTCACGGTAACTCGAGTAAAAATCACGCCCGCCAAGCGGTTGTCGCAAATGATATCGCCGAACAATTGGCAAGTGGCCACGAGCAAATCTTTGGGGTGATGATTGAAAGCTTCTTAGTCGAAGGCAATCAGCAAGTAATCGCTGGAAAAGAAGATCAGTTGGTGTATGGCCAAAGCATTACCGATGCCTGTGTTAACTTAGCGCAAAGTGAACAAATACTCGATGTATTGCAACGCGCCAAGCAGCTGCAATGGGACCAATAGACGAGTTCTTGGTTACTTGCACTCCGTCACAAATTTACCACTAACACGACGCATCATGTGTTTACAGGCGACTGAGTAACCCTTCGCTCGCCTGCTCAACCAAATCGAGTACCAATTCAAAACCGCGAATACCACCGTAATACGGGTCGGGTACTTCCATATCATCGCTCTGTTCGGCAAATTGTAAAAAAAGATGTACTTTGTGTTTGTGTTCACTTGGTGCCATATCAAAAAGGTAGTGATAATTGTCATTGTCCATGGCAAGAATTAACGCAAAACGATCGAAATCTTCTATCGTTACCTTACGCGCCCGCATACCTGAAAAATCATAGCCACGTGCTTCTGCAGCGCGCCGTGCCCTAACATCTGGGGCTTCGCCTTTATGCGAGCCTATGGTACCGGCTGAATCAATATCTAGCTCAATACCATATGCTTTTGCTTTCGCCCTGAAAACAGCTTCAGCCGTTGGTGACCGACAGATGTTACCCATACACACAAACAGTACTGAGTCTATTTTGTTATTTTTATTATTATCAGACACTTACAAAAATCCTGTTCGTTCAAAACACTAACTAACCTGTTAAAACCTTAACTTATTTTGGGGTAAATAGCACTTCTTTGGCGTATTTTTGGCGTACAAGACTGAAATCAGCCTAAATAGATAGTCTAATATAAAGAGGAATTCTTTCGCTTTAAAGTGGATTTAACAAGTTTTTTTGATTAAAGATTTGACATGGCCTAGCCGGCCGTTCACGGTTATACGTTTCACGACTCGTCGTTCGTAATTGTGTATTGATATTCAAGCATGAATGTAATTGCAAAAGCCAATCACGTTCGACCTTGAATTCGATTACTGCAGCAGGCGTACACTTTTCGAGAATTACCGGCACCTATCACTTAAGCACAGAAAATGTTTATTTTACTGATTAATTAATATGATTTTTGTGAACGTTTTAGTGCAACCAAAGTTGGTGACAAATCTAACTTACAAAGCAATAGATTTTTCCAAGCCGCTAATAGTCTCAGTTTACTGAAAGGTTATAAATAGTCGCTCAAACACCCAAAAAGAGGAGAGAGAGCCAATGAGATATGAAGCTGATATTGCTACATGTTTTGGTAATAGCCTTACTTTTTTCACCAGATTTCCAATGCACAACAAGGTAACTACAAACGCTATTTGTCCAAGTTCCACACCTACATTAAAAAATAACAATGCTATTGGGGCATCGGTTTGTGGTAATCCTATATCTAGTATAGCTCCGGCAAAGCCAAATCCGTGTAGTAAGCCAAACGCAAAAGCGATTAGCCAAGGCCATTGCGTAGCAATACTGCTAACCCCGCGGCGCTGGCGAACCGCCTCAACACAGACGAGCATAATACTCAGCGCTATTAGTACTTCTACAGGCGTTGGCGGTAAACTAAAGTAACCTAGTGCAACACCTGCGAGTGTAATTGAATGTGCGACTGTGAACGCTGTGATTGTTTTTATAAGTGTTTTAAAACCCCTAACTATCAACAATAGCGCCAGTACAAATAACAAATGATCAATACCCAGTAAAATATGCTCGATACCTAACACCGCGTAAGTAACAGCGACTTTCCAGGATGAATGGGTGGCTGGTATTCTAACAAAATTATGTTTTGGTTGTATTAATAACGTGTGCGAACTTCCATCCATTAGTTTGACCGTTACCAAGGTATCTATAGTAGTGCTACCTAGGTTAGTTATTGATACCCCTGTGCCGGATAATGAGTGTTCTCCATTCAATGTATAGCGATACACCACAAACCCCTCCAATGCAGTGTAATGGCCTAGAGAAGAGAGGGTAAACTTTTCATCGAACTTTGGTTGTATATCAATAACACGGTTGCCATTACTAGGGACCTTCCACATTATATTGTAAACTGTGGGTTGAGTTTCTTGAATTTGTAAATACGCGGGGCGTATTTCATGGGCAATCGTGTCCCCGCAGGAAACGAGCATTACCAACATGATTAGGTTAATTAGCCGCTTCATTGGTTGTTTGCTAGCCCTTCAATTAGCGTTAAATCGGGAATATCTGCGGTTATCATCACAGTGTAGTTTTCAAGCAAGTCTTTATAAATCTTGTCCTGAGCTTGCAAAACGGATTGGTATTCATATTCGCGGGCGACATACTCTTTAACCTGTTCAAAATCTGGAAGTGTGGAGTCTTGGCGATAAACTACTTTAACTAGGTGCTTACCATACCCCGAGTCAACAGGACCAAACCATGTGTTTAGTGGCGCGGTATTTAACGCTTCTCGAAAGCTTTTTCCAAACGAATTGTCAATGATGTTTTGCGGAGTGAGTTCCCAATTATTTGAGACCGCAAGCTTTTGCGAGCGTGTCTCAGGAATAGGTTCACCTTGCTGAAGCGTTTTTAACACCTGTGAGATACTTGTCTCTACATTTGGCTCGTCTGATAAAAATAACACCTGCTCAAATTGCACTGCTGGCGGCAACATAAATAAACTCTGATTAGACTGGAAATAGTCCATTAAAGCTTGTTCTGTTGGGGGAGACATTAATGTACTTAAGTCGTTGGCAACAGCTTCCATTTTTTGCGCCAAACGTTTGCGGATGATAGCATCATTATGGTCTAACTTGATCTTTAAAGCCTCTCGGTAAAACACCTCTTGACGTAAATAATTATCAATGATCGCTTTTAAATCTTTTGTTTGTGGTTCTTTTTTCCATTGTAGCTTCCACAAACTTGTGAGGTGGTCCAACTCTTGTTGATCAATAATGATGTGGCTGTCACTATCCATCTCGGTGCTTGTGTTTTCAACAAAGCTAAAATAAGCCCAAAACAACATGGCACCAATGGCAATAAAGTGTAACAGTGGATCCTTCACTACTTGTTTTATCATTATTTTACTTTGCCTCATACCAGATAGGTGACGCCCATGCCCGCTCTACAATTTCACGTTTAACTTCTTTCGGATAAGTGACACCGGCATTAAGCTCATCATACAACGTCCAGCGAGCCGTAGGTAATTGCAGTACTCGAACGTAGTAAAACGCTTGAATTTTGGGATCAAAATCAGGGTCTGTCCATACAGCCATTAGCTCAGGGCTACCTTTTTGTTTATTGAATTCACCTGTCTTTAAGTTGATAGGTGCGTTAACAGGTTCTACCATACCGTCATCTTTAAGTCGCCCACCAGAGGCAACCACATTATAAATGGTGTCTTTCATTTCACCATTTTCATACCAGCCTTTGATTATTTGAATACGATCTAAGTTAGGACCAATTGGATCTTTTACTGCCCAGACTAAAAACTGTGGTGCTTTCGAGCCTGTGTAATTGCCTCCCATTGGAACACCCTTTGAGTACCCATCTTTGACGAGTTTTTCATAGCTCGAGTAGCTATTATCGAATCCTTGCCCTGCGAAGAAGCGCACTTTCATCCGAGGGCCGCTGGTGGCGTAAGTTTCTTTGGCGAGCATTGAATCCCAAATTGCAGAGCGGGTGTTAGACTCAGCCCATACTGCTGCGAGCGCTCCAGGGTTAGCGTCAGCAATTAGCATCTCACCATCAAGCATATTTTTGGAACGACCTTCGGCCTTTTGATCAGCAAGACCATGGCTACCAACACCGTAGTTGTCTTCTTCAACATTACTAGGAGTACCATTGTGACTATCCGTGCCGCCAACAAAGCCATATTTAAATGGGTTGACGCCAAGTTGCTGTTGGTATTTGATGCCGCGTCCTAAGCCATAACGAACATAGTTCTCTTTGATGAATGCGCGACCATTAAACTGTTGAATTGTAACTGCATTTTCAAAATCAGCGAACTCATCGTTAGGCCAAAAGTTAGGGATTACCTCAGAGTTGCCTTTTACTTGCATCATTTCAATAAGAGGCTCCATACTGGCACGTGTTTGCGCGTAGTCTCTATCAACGGGCTTTCCTGATAAAGAGGCCTCGGCAAATAGCAATCCTTTACTTTCATTAGAATTATGTGGAATGGCAAATACTTTCCTGCCTTCGGCTCGTTGAGATTTCATCCATGCCCAAAGTTGCTCTGGTCGACTACCATCGTTGGAAGAAAATGGAACATCCGGAAGATTGGTATCGCGGAATAAGATATTCCGGTGTTGATTAGCCCCGCCAGGAGCAGACGTCCATTCGTAGGCATGTATTGTAGTAAACTTGCCCGGCTCATAGTGAGCCTCTGTCGCTTCTATATTTTTCTGCCATGTTGACTTCACTGCCTCTGTACCTTGGTAAAAGTCAGGGTGAGGGCTACCGCCACCGGCTAACGGGGTCAACACGTATTTGTTATAAAGCTCCAGTGCAGTGGTTAAGTCAGTCGCTTCCCTAAACGCTTTAGCTATTTCATGATCATAACCAGGCACACCTTCATTCATCAAGCTATATGCTTCTCCCATAAACTCTGAGTGGTCTGTTACAGCTACAAAATCCAAAGGGCGTTTAATTTGGTGCATACTGCCGTTCACCATCATTTTTTCGCCTTTAGCGAAGCGATAAGCATCTTCAGGCGTTAGTCTGTTCCCTGCAATAAAAGCATCCATAGAGACGCCAGTATGAACGTGCGTTTCTCCAAAAAAAGCCTCTTTTAGTGGATTTTTCTTGACCTTAGCCTCAGCTGCTTCCCAAGAGTTTGCAGCTGCAACAGCACTGCTTAGGCTGTATAACGCGGTTAACATGGAAATGCCTATTAATAAACGTAATGGGGTTGTCATGACGATAGTCCTCGTTTCACTGGTCAGTGAAATTTATACGATATGTCTTAACTCTAGAAGCCATATGAGATTTTGCAACTCAAGGAATAAAAAAGCTTTTCATTTGCCCCTGCTCTTCTTGAATGGGTTAAATTTAATGGCATTAGTGCTAAAGAAATCACCGCCTATGACGTAGTATTTGGATTCTCCAATTTACAGGCGTTAAAAACATAGTTGTCTCTGCTGGACGAGAAATTCGGTTTTTAAACAACAAATGGGCAGAGTTAATTAAACCCTGACGAGGCAAGCCATTCTCCTTTTGCGTGCATAAATGATGAGCCTTGCCCTGTAGGTTGATATTTCAGGCAAAGCCTGATGGATGATAACCAGCTACTGAAGTAGGTGATTTAGGGCTGACAACAAAAAAACGTGGCACTAAGGCCACGTTTTTATCAAGTTACTGTATCACATCGACAATGCGTTACTTGTGCTCTACCGCCACAATCTCATACTCAACGCGACCACCTGGGGTGTTCACTTCAACCTCTGAGTCAACTTCTTTACCAATTAACGCACGCGCAATTGGCGAGTTGATGCTAATGCGATTATTTTTCAAATCCGCTTCATCATCACCAACGATTTTGTACGACACTTCTTGGTCGGTATCGATATTAAGCAAGGTGACCGTCACCCCAAAAATCACTTTGTGCTTGTTGGGTATCTTGGTGATATCGATGATTTGCGCATTGCCGAGTTTGCCTTCAATTTCTTGAATACGACCTTCGCAAAAGCCCTGCTCTTCACGTGCAGCGTGATACTCGGCATTTTCTTTCAAATCACCGTGCTCTCGCGCTTCTGCAATCGCTTGAACGATTGCAGGACGCTTAACACTTTTTAAATGATGTAATTCCTCTTTCAAGGCCTCAGCGCCTTGAACTGTCATTGGGATTTGGCTCATTCTATTGACACCTTTTATGTAATTCTTGGATAGAATTCACTGAATTTCTATCGTCCGCGGCATGCGCCATACATGCGGCAAATGCAGCGTTTAATGTTGTTGTATAGGCAACTTTATAACGAAGTGCACTACCACGGATCTCTTTCGAATCTTCGATCGCCTTGCGACCTTCAGTGGTATTAATTATATAACTGTACTCGCCATTTTTGATTCTATCAACAATATGTGGACGACCTTCGTGAACTTTATTAACTAAACGCACAGGAATGTCTGCTTCGCCCAAAATAACCGCCGTACCGTGGGTCGCGTCTAAGCTAAAGCCTAACTCAATTAATTGGCGCGCTAAGTCGACAACGCGCTCTTTGTCCGAGTTGCGCACAGAAATTAACGCTCGACCGGTCTTCGGTAACGCTTCCCCTGCACCCAGGTTAGCTTTGGCGTAAGCCTCCTCAAAGGTATTACCAGTACCCATAACCTCACCGGTTGAACGCATTTCAGGACCAACTAGAGGGTCAGCACCGTGAAACTTGTTAAATGGGATGACCACTTCTTTTACCGAAAAGTAGTCTGGGATGATTTCACCTTGGATACCTTGTTCTTTAAGCGAGACGCCAGCCATAACGCGGGCGGCAACTTTAGCTAAAGGAACGCTTGTCGCTTTTGATACAAATGGTACGGTACGCGCGGCACGCGGGTTCACTTCAATTAGGTACACCTCGCCGTCTTTAACCGCCATTTGCGTATTCATCAAACCAATTACGCCCAACTCAAATGCAAGTGCTTTAACCTGCTCACGCATGACATCTTGAATTTCTGCACTAATGCTATACGGCGGTAGTGAACACGCTGAATCACCCGAGTGAACACCGGCTTGTTCAATGTGTTGCATTATGCCGCCAAAGATCACTTGCTCACCATCACAAATAATGTCGATATCAACTTCGATGGCGTCATCTAGGAAGTGGTCAAGTAATACGGGTGCTTCATTCGATACGCTCACCGCTTCGTTCATGTAACGGCGCAAATCCGCTTCGTCATAAACGATTTCCATCGCGCGGCCGCCTAACACATACGATGGGCGAACCACTAATGGGAACCCGATTTCGGCTGATTTTGCTACCGCTTCTTCCAACGAGGTAACCGTGGCATTTTCTGGCTGTAACAAGCCCAAACGCTCAACAGCCGCTTGGAAACGTTCGCGGTCTTCTGCGCGGTCAATAGCATCTGGCGAGGTTCCAATAATAGGAACGCCAGCGGCTTCTAATTCGCGAGCTAACTTAAGTGGTGTTTGACCACCGTACTGAACAATCACACCTTTGGGTTTTTCAACGCGCACAATTTCTAACACGTCTTCTAGGGTGATTGGTTCAAAATACAAACGATCTGACGTGTCGTAGTCGGTTGACACAGTTTCCGGGTTACAGTTAACCATAATGGTTTCATAACCGTCTTCGCGCAATGCCAAAGCGGCGTGAACACAACAGTAGTCAAACTCAATACCTTGACCTATGCGGTTAGGGCCACCACCAATGATCATGATCTTTTCGCGATCCGATGGGTTAGCTTCACATTCTTCATCGTAGGTTGAATACATGTAAGCGGTATCTGAACTAAACTCAGCAGCACACGTATCAACGCGCTTGTAAACTGGGTAAATGTCAGCAGCGACGCGCTTGCGACGAATTTCAGTTTCGGCGACACCAATGAGATCGGCTAAACGCTTATCTGAAAATCCTTTGCGCTTCAAGCGGCGCAATACGTCTGGTGTCAGTGATGACAAACCGCCATCAGCAACTAGCTGTTCTTCTTTGACGATGTCTTCGATTTGAACCAAGAACCAACGGTCGATTTTTGTTAAGCGGAATATATCGTCAACCGTTAATCCCAAACGGAAACCATCTGCGACATACCAAATACGGTCTGCACCAGCTTCTTGCAATTCGTGCATGATCTTAGTCTTGGCACCCGGCTTAGTCACATCCACTAGCGAGTCAAATCCATTCATACCGACTTCTAAGCCGCGCAGCGCTTTTTGCATTGACTCTTGTTGGTTACGGCCAATGGCCATAACTTCACCTACTGATTTCATTTGCGTCGTTAAGCGATCTTCCGCACCGGCAAACTTCTCAAAGTTAAAGCGTGGGATTTTAGTAACAACGTAATCAATAGTTGGCTCAAATGAGGCTGGTGTTGCCCCACCTGTGATGTCATTGCTCAGTTCATCTAAGGTGTAACCTACGGCAAGTTTTGCGGCAATTTTGGCAATTGGGAAGCCGGTTGCTTTTGATGCTAACGCAGACGAACGCGATACACGAGGGTTCATCTCGATAATCACCATACGGCCCGTATTAGGACATACACCAAACTGTACGTTTGAACCGCCGGTTTCAACACCGATTTCACGCAGTACCGCAAGAGAAGCATTACGCATTAACTGATATTCTTTATCTGTTAACGTTTGCGCAGGTGCAACGGTAATCGAGTCACCTGTGTGAATCCCCATAGGGTCAAAGTTTTCAATCGAACAAACAATAATACAGTTATCGTTTTTGTCGCGAACCACTTCCATTTCGTACTCTTTCCAACCGATTAACGACTCGTCAATAAGTAGTTCGTTGGTTGGCGAAAGGTCTAAACCACGTGTACAAATGGTTTCAAACTCTTCGCGGTTATACGCAATACCGCCACCTGAGCCACCCATGGTAAAGGACGGACGAATAATACAAGGGAAACCAATGCGGTCAAGTACGTCGTATGCTTCTTGCATTGAATGTGCAATCTCGGCACGTGGCGTTTCTAGACCAATGTTTTTCATCGCCACGTCAAAGCGAGAGCGATCTTCTGCTTTGTCGATAGCATCTGCGGTAGCGCCGATCATTTCAACACCAAACTCAGTGAGCACACCGCGATTTTCTAGATCAAGTGCACAGTTTAACGCGGTTTGTCCACCCATAGTTGGCAAAATCGCATCTGGGCGCTCTTTTTCGATGATCTTGCGTACCACTTCCCAGTGAATTGGCTCAATGTACGTGGCATCGGCCATTTCTGGGTCGGTCATGATGGTCGCTGGGTTTGAGTTAACCAAGATTACACGATAGCCTTCTTCGCGCAATGCTTTACACGCTTGGGCACCTGAATAGTCAAACTCACAGGCCTGACCGATAACAATCGGACCTGCACCTAAAATAAGAATACTTTTTATGTCAGTACGTTTTGGCATTTTATTACTCTATCTATTCAGTGGATTACGCTTTGTATTGTTCAATTAGTTCGATAAAGTGATCGAACAATGGCGCCGCATCATGCGGGCCTGGGCTTGCTTCTGGGTGACCTTGGAAGCTAAACGCTGGCTTGTCAGTGCGGTGAATACCTTGTAACGAGCCATCAAATAATGATTTGTGAGTGGCTTTCAAGTGACTTGGCAAGGTATCTTCGTCAACTGCAAAACCGTGGTTTTGTGAGGTTATCATCACCACATCGTTTTCAATGTCTTTTACTGGATGGTTAGCACCGTGATGACCAAACTTCATTTTTATTGTGTTGGCACCGCTTGCTAAGCCAAGTAATTGATGGCCCAGGCAAATACCAAAAACAGGAATGTCAGTTTCTAGGAACGATTTAATCGCGTCGATGGCGTAGTCACATGGCTCGGGGTCACCTGGGCCATTTGATAAAAAGATGCCATCAGGATTCATTGCTAACACGTCGCTTGCTGGTGTTTGCGCTGGTACCACAGTTAACTTACAACCGCGGTCAACAAGCATGCGAAGAATGTTGCGCTTGGCACCAAAGTCGTATGCAACGACGTGGTAATTAAATGATTCAGGCGTGACATGACCTTTACCAAGTTGCCAGCTGCCTTCTGTCCATTGGTACGCTTGCTTGGTACTTACCACCTTCGCTAAGTCCATACCTTTAAGGCCTGGAAATGCCTTTGCGAGCTCTAATGCTTTGCTTTCGTCGATGTTATCGCCAGCCATAATGCAACCATTTTGTGCACCTTTTTCACGTAAAATACGTGTTAGCTTGCGTGTATCGATATCGGCGATACCCAAAATATTGTTGGCAATAAGGTATTCAGAAAGCGACTGCTCTGAACGAAAGTTACTAGCGAGCAATGGCAGATCACGAATAACAAGCCCTTTGGCTACAACATCACCTGACTCAGCATCTTCTGTGTTGGTGCCTACATTACCAATATGCGGGTATGTCAAAGTGACTATCTGTTCTGCATAAGAAGGGTCTGTTAATATTTCTTGGTAACCAGTCATCGCCGTATTAAATACGACCTCACCCACTGAACTACCTTCAGCGCCAATCGCTGTCCCTTTAAATACGGTGCCGTCTTCAAGCACCAAAATGGCAGATTTAGTCAATTTAACCTCCATAGTGAAGAAATTTAGTATTAATGAACAATTGCCTAAACCTGAGACGCCAATTGTTCATTATTAATTCGAAATTAAGCCAATTTCAAATTTTTGGCAAATTCCGCGTATTTTACGTCTTAAACGTACATTCGTCCACAACAATATTACACTTTTTAAGGTGTTTGTTACCAAATTAAAACAAACTGCACGAAAAGACACATTTTATATTGCATTGAACCGTTAACTTAGGGCGCCTTAGCGCAAGCCCAACACATCTTGCATGTCATAAAGACCCGGTTCCACGCTGGTGACCCAATTCGCCGCTCTCATTGCGCCTAAGGCGAAGGTCTTGCGCGACGTTGCTTTATGAGAGATTTCTAATCGCTCCCCTAGATCAGCAAACAAAGCGGTGTGTTCACCAATAATGTCACCCGCTCGAACCGTGGCAAAACCAATGGTGTTGCGATCGCGCTCTTCGCTTAGCCCTTGACGACCATAGACCGCGACTTTATCTAAATCCCGATCTAGAGCGTTAGCTATCACTTGTCCCATTTTCATAGCCGTACCAGATGGCGCATCTTTTTTGAACCGATGATGTGCCTCTGAAATTTCAATATCGGTGTCATTACCAATGACGTTAGCGGCCATTTCTATCAATTTAAACAATACGTTAACGCCTACACTTGTATTTGGCGCAAGGACGATGGCCGTGTCTTTTGCACAATCTTCAATAAGCTTGAGTTGCTCGGCCGAAAACCCAGTGGTACCAATAACCATGGCTTTTTTTTGTTTTGCGCACCACTTAACGTGCTCTAGCGTCGCTTCAACGCTGGTAAAATCGATGACCACGTCTGCATCGCTTAACTCATCAAGTTTATCGGTTACGGGCACACCTTGTTTACCGAGTCCGCATATCTCTGCCCCGTCACTGCCAATTAGCGATGATCCAGGGCGTACACTACCACCCACTAAGCTAATATCGCTATGTTCAATAGCAGTGGCCATTAGATTGCGTCCCATTCGACCATTACATCCTAAAATTGCGACTTTGATCATTGTTATTCTCTATTGCTAGTGTTTTGATAAAACCTGTTTTGTTAGCCGATTGAGTACCTTGTTGCTCGCTGGTCAATCATCTAACGAAACAAGCCTTTGATATTATCCGCGCGAAAAAAAACGGGGTAAAGACCCCGTTTTTTCAATTATAAAATAGCTAACAACTCAACGTCGAAAACTAAAGTTGCATATGGAGGGATGGCACCTTGAGAGCCGCGCTCACCGTATGCTAAGTTGTATGGTACGTGTAAGCGCCACTTTGAGCCTACAGGCATCATTTGCAATGCTTCTGTCCAACCTGCGATAACACCCTGTACAGGGAATTCTGCTGGCTGACCGCGATCGTACGACGAATCAAATACTTTACCATCGATAAATGTGCCGTGGTAATGTGTACGTACCGTGCTGCCAGCTTCAGGTTTTTCGCCTTCACCTGCAACAAGTACTTCGTATTGAAGACCTGATTCAGTTACCGTAATTTCTTCGCGCTTGGCGTTCTCAGCAAGGTATTCTTCACCCGCCGCAGCTGCTTCTTTGGCTAACGCAGCTTCTTGCTCTTGTAATTTTTGCGATACAACAGTGAAAGCTTCTTGTAAGTCTTCTTGTGATACTTGACTAGCAGCACCGGCTAGGGCATCAGCTAAGCCAGCTTGTACAGCAGAAACGTCAAAGTCTTTATATGGGTTGTTGCGTAATTGATCGCCTAACTGACGACCTACACCGTAGCTTACGCGTTGTTCGATAGAAGTGAATTCTGACATATTGGGAATTATCCTTATTAAAAATCGCGCGAAAGTTTAACACAATCTGTGGCCTGGATTAACCCCCTACGACGTCAATCCTCAACATTATTGCCATGATTGAGGAATAAATAACCCATAACATATTTTTTGTCATCTGAGCAGAGTATTTGTACACCGCTGTTTTAAGACCACATGCAAGAGGGATAAGCAGACGAGACCGAAGATACGGCGATTATTTGTCTGTCTGCCCCCAATCAGTGATCACATTACGATTGTTTGCTTTGTTTGGCGGGTGGCTTAATTACCGGCTTCTTACAAGTTGGCGTAGTTGAGCGCTGCGCGTAGATCGGATCCGATACTTGTAAGTGATTGGTTAGATTTTTTATACGCGTGTCGTGCGAAGGATGCGTTGACAAAAACTCAGGTGGTGCACCGTTCGATGCCTTGGCCATATTGTGCCACAACTGAACACTTGCCTCTGGTTTAAAGCCTGAGGTGGCCATCAGCTCTTGACCGATTATATCCGCTTCGCTTTCGTGAGTTCTGCTGTATGGCAGCACAAAACCATATTGGATACCCAGCCCTACCGCGGCCATGGTCATCATCCGTTTATCCTCAGAGGCCAGTGCGCCTGCGAGGATCACCGCACCGGTTTGCAGATTACTATTAGTCAGACGTTCATTCGAGTGTTGGGCAATCACATGCCCTACTTCATGGCCAATAATGGCCGCCAGTTGGTCTGCGTCATCGGTTACCTGCAGTATACCCGTGTATACCCCTATTTTTCCGCCGGGAAGAGCGAACGCATTAATTTGCTCAGAGTCAAAGACAACAACTTCCCATTGCCCGTCATAAGTGTTTTTACTGACATTAACGGTAATGGCATCAGCTACACATTGCACGAACTGGTTAACCTTGGCATCTTTTGATATTGGCACTTTCTGTTTCATTTCGGCAAATGATTGTGCACCCATTTTATTTAGCTGCGATGGCGAGTAGGCCAAAATTTGCGACCGCCCCGTAGGCGACGTTGAACACGCAGACAAGGTGGCCACTAATAAGGTAGGAATAAGAAGTCGTCTCAATTGTTTTTTCATCACGCCTGTCTTTTTGATAAACAAAATAAATGGATAAGCTATAACTAAATAATAGCAATAAAGTTAATAAACAAGTAAGGACTAGTGTATGCCACCTTTGTCGTACTGTCACCGTGCTTTACGGATGAAGTTTATCGTATTATTTGCCTCGGTGACATTAGCTGGCTGTTCCGACAATGAAACAGTAACCATTGATTTACAAGAAAAACGCAACCTCAAACTTAAAGTGGAAGGCGCTTCACAACAAGCAAAACTGCCTCCCATCAACAAAGTGTTCTCCCGCGCAACTGAGCGCCATTTTCAACTTAGAGGACAATACGCGCAGACCTTGAATCTACCAGCAGAGATAGACTCTTCAATGGGGGCTAGCTTTGTCGTCGACAACTTTGAACCGACCATTACAAACCAATATCGGCAATTTATGCGCGCTCAGGCTAGCCTACTGCTTAAGTACCCGCCGGATAGTGAACCAGAGCAAGAGTATAACCGTCACGCCATGGCACATGCGCTTTTATTATACGCTGGTTCACAACAGCATCCGCAGGGCTTTGTCGCCCCCGAATTTGGCCATCAACCGTATATTATCAATCATTTAAATAGTCCATTGTTGACTATTGGCCATGCGCTAAGTGAAAAATTTATCATTCGCACTCGCGATGATGCCAAGGCATTTTTACAAGCCGCGCAACAAATTCCCGGGCAAATTAACCAAGTTAAGCAAAAGTTTATCAGTGACACAGGCAGTGGCTGGATTCCGGCTCGCGAGTTATTAAATCAGGCCAGTATGTCTTTGCAACAACTTGCCTTTGCGCCTGCCAACGAGCAACACCTCTATCGCCATTTTATCCGTGAATTAGAGCAGACTCAGATGACGGATATTGAGAAACTCGAGTGGTTACAGCAGCTAGAGACGCTACTATCGGAGCAGATCCAACCGGCTTACCAACAGGTGATAGCCCTAATTAACAACCAGAATAGTAAACAACGAGAGGTCGCAGGGGTATGGCAACAACCCAATGGCATGGCGTTTTATCGCTACATAATAAAGGATGTCCTTAACAGCGAGTTTTCTGCCGAGCAGATACACAAACGCAGCCTTCGCCAGTTACAGCAAACCGTAGACGATATCGACTCTATTTTGGTACAACTTGGTTATCAGCAAGGCACGGTAGCACAGCGACTCAAAGCGTTAAGTTACGAAAAGCGGTTTCGTTACCCCAATAATAACAACGGATATCAAAGCTTAATAAACGATGGTAACGCCTTAGTTGACGCCATGGGTGAACAGTTAACGGGTTCACAATCGCTATGGAAGCCAGAGCTGTTTAACATTGTAGCTGTCAGTAAAGGGCAGCCCCCACACGCTGACAACGATGAGTGTGCTATGGTCATTCGGCCAAGTACCCAGGCTTCATCGGGCAATGGCTATCAAATTTACTTAAACGATCTTGCCAATGTGACCCAGTTTGAGTTACCCACTTTGCTCTTTCATCAGTTTTACCCTGGCCATCAACTGCAACAGAATAAGATGCGACAACTGACCCAGCTTCCTGTTTTACGTCAAATAGCTCCCTTTCACAGTTATACCGAAGGCTGGGCAACCTATGCCGAAAGACTAGCAGTGCAATTGGCGATGTATGACAACGCGCCGTTTAGCCACCTTGGCTATTTACGTCAATCATTACTTCGCCTCGCCGGCGTTGTGGTCGACACAGGCCTTCACGCAATGCGTTGGAATAAAATACAAGCCAGTAATTTTTTAGCTGAAAATGTCGGCTTAACGCAAACACAGGCCGAACAATTGGTTTATCGCTATGCAGTATGGCCAGGAGAAGCAGTAGGCTATTACGTCGGTTTAGAAAAAATAGTGTCATTGCAAAAGCAGGCGAAACAACGTTTGGGTAAGGAGTTTGAACTTGCTGAATTTAATCAAACCGTTGTTGAACACGGTTCTTTGCCAATGCCGATTTTGGAAAAAAGTGTCAATGATTGGATAGCGTCGAAATGATTTAAAACCGTTACAGTGACGCCGTTCGACTGCCACAAATGGTCGCTTAATCTACAACAGAGGCCGAGTCGTAAACGCGACCAGCCATTGGCTCAAATAGGTGTAAAACCAAGCGCATTTTTCATTATCAAGTATAACAAAAGCGCCAATGACGGTTACGCGTTACCATCACGTACAAAACATAAAGTCAATTATTATCAACCACTTACGATTAATAACGCAAATATATCACGCTATCAACTTTAACGTCAGAAAGAAGCCAATAAAAGCTCGTTCGGTAACGGTAAACGACACTCGATTACCGTTACCTTGGGCGTGTTTAGCTTTGTTTTTATCTCTCAGTAGAATGATTAAACAACGATCAACACGCACTAGAACGATGGTTATTGGTTATTGACGAATGCCTTCAATATGGAGGTCAAAAATGATATCGCCAAAATCCATTTTATAGCCAAAATCTTTCATCGCAATTTTGGTTGTTCCCGCAAAACCGGCGCGATAACCACCCCATGGATCTTCGCCTTCACCAATTTTTTCTGCATCGATAACAAGCTCTTTTTCAATGCCTTGCAAGGTTAAAACACCGGTGATTTTAAGTTTGTCATTACCCAGATCTTCAACTTTGGTGCTCACGAACGATGCCGTTGAAAATTTGCTGACATCAAGAAAGTCGTCATTGCGCAAGTGCTTATCTCGCTCTGCGTGATTTGAGTCGACGCTCGCGGTATCGATATTTACCTTGATTTTTGAAGCTTCAACGTTGTCTTTGTCATAGCTAAAGTTACCATTGAAGGTATTAAAGCGTCCGGTAAGCCAACTGTAACCAAGGTGCTTAACCTTAAAGTTAATTGATGCATGAGCACCTTTGTGATCGATTTGATAATCAGCGGCATGTGCTTGTGAAAGCGCCATACAACCTACTAGCAGTGTAGATAAAATAGTCTTGTTCATAGTCTTTCTCTGTTGTTAAAAAATTTGTTTCATATAGCTCTAAAACGCGTTGTCCTGTGTTTGTATTTTCTTCAATCAATACTTGTTGTTATAGCAAAGCAGAACAAGCGTGATGTGCTTATACCATCCTAATACATGCGCTTAAGCGTATCGTCTTTATCGATAACGTGATGTTTAATTGCAGCGATAGCGTGAATTACCACCAACGCTATCAGCGCGTAAGCTGTGTATTCGTGGATCAACCCAGCAACATCTTCTTGTTGACTAATCACTTCCCCTAACGAAGGCAGCGAAAACCAGTTGAACACGTCAATTGCACGTCCATCAGCAGTAGAGATCAAATATCCCGACATGAACAGCACCATCATTAACGCGTACATTAACAAATGCGCCGCTTTAGCAGACTTCTGTTGCCACTTTGCATGGGTTTGAACTGGCTTGGCTTTAACCACACATTGTACATAGA
Organism: Thalassotalea ponticola; assembly: GCF_041379045.1. Classification (NCBI taxonomy): domain Bacteria; kingdom Pseudomonadati; phylum Pseudomonadota; class Gammaproteobacteria; order Alteromonadales; family Colwelliaceae; genus Thalassotalea; species Thalassotalea ponticola. Next base: position 1,582,378 of record NZ_CP166871.1, on the reverse strand, counting down.
TAAAACGAATGACGATCACTAACGCCAAAAGCAAACCGACGCTCTTGTGATAATGTGGTGCGGTGCGATACCAAGATGAATAATAATCTAACTCAACCATCCACAAACCAACGCCAAACAGACAAAAAACTGTCAAAGCGCTTAACCAGTGCAGTAACTTAGCCAAGCGTGGATAACGATACTTGTCAACACGCGCTGATTGTATGGATTGGTGTTGTTGAGGTTGCATATCATTGGGTCATTTGAGTTTAAAGTACCTTCATTGTATCTAAATAACGGCACTTTTAAATCATCAAAAATTTGATATGTCGTTCGATTAATTCGAATTTTCTGCTCAAGCGCATCTGGTGAGGCAGTGAATATGCTCGATTTATTTGAACATCTTTTTACTTGGCGATGGACATGCCCCTGTCACCGACATTAGTCAATAAAGTGCCGTGACAGGTGCAATGTAACATCTCGTTAAGCGGGGTTATCGATATCGATAAACACCACGTCAAAGCCGTGCTGTTGTTGCAAATATTCACCTAGTGCTTTCACACCATAGCGTTCTGTGGCGTGGTGCCCTGCGGCAAAATAATGAATATCCATTTCTCTAGCTAAGTGCGTTGTTTGCTCGGATATTTCACCACTGATAAACGCATCAATACCCAATGCACCGGCTTGCTCGATAAAGCCTTGACCACCACCTGTGCACCATGCCACGGTTTTTATTGGTTTATTTGACGGTGCAGCAATGTGTAAACAGGGACGATTTAGACTTGTATCTATGCGCTGGGCCAGTGCATCGCTGGTCAACACAGAGGTAAACTCGCCACGCATCGACACGCTGAGGTCATTGCCTTGTTCGAGTGGGCTGACGTTTACAATATCTAAGCGCTTGGCCAGTTGTGCGTTATTGCCGAGGGTAGCGTGAATATCTAGCGGTAAATGATATGCAAATAAATTAATCTCATTATCAATTAAAGCTTTGATTCTATTATATTTAATTCCTGTTATCGGGTACGACTCATTTTTCCAAAAGTAACCGTGGTGAACCAAAATGGTATCGGCTTTGTGCTCTATTGCCGCATCGATTAAAGCTTGGCTTGCCGTCACCCCTGTGACAATGCGTTTAACCGCCTCACTGCCCTGTACTTGAAGTCCATTAGGGCAGTAATCCTTGATCCTTTCCGGTTGCAAAATCCCATTTAATAAAGTTAAAAATTCATTTCTTTGCATGCGCTACTCAATTGTATTGGCCATTGTTATCTCTCTATCACGCTATATTAACCACATTGGGTGACAAAAAACAGGGTCTAGCGATACCGCGCTAGGGAAGCAGTTGCACCGCTTTAGGTACCATTGCCTCGACGGCACTGGGTAAATCGGTATAGGTTTTATTGTAATAGGCAAGGCATACTGCCGCTCCTAAGGCCCCCGGTTGCTGATGTTGGCTAACATTAATCGGCGTATCTAACAGTCGACAAATACGCTGGCAAAGGTAACGACTGTTTGCCCCACCACCACTGATGTATACCTGGTGAATAGAAATAGCAAGCCGTTGGCACAAGTTGACAAGTTGTAAGCAAATCTGCTCGGCAAGTGCATCGTAAATGACTTTAATATGCTCTAAATATATACCGCTGTGGTCGATATTTGGCGACAATACCTGTTGCCAGCTCAAGCCACTGACATACCCGTTTAAATTAAAGTACACCTGTTTTGTTGAAGGTGAGCTCAGTGGTTCGCAAGCCACTTTAGAATGGCGATTATAACTACTCTCTCCACCAGTGAACACTGCAGTCTCTGAACGGTTAGCAAATCGAGTTAACAGCGCGCTATCGACGTAGTCGAGTTTTTGGTTTAGCGACACCAGATCAGCCGGTAAAATATGAGTCAGTTGTTGTTCAAATTTAACGATAAAATCACTGATTAACTGCATCCCCACCTCTAACATTGACTCGCAGACGAAGGTGTTTTTATCGATAAATGGAAATGCAGGATAAAACGGTTTAGGGCCAATAAAGCGGTCAGTTAGAACACTGATACTGATCGCTGTACCTAAACTGACGTGGATGTCGTTAGCGCGATAACAACCGGTGCCGATGGCTTCACTTACTTTATCACTAGCTAATGCACAAAAAGCAAGCGTATCGTTGTTCACTCGCTCACTCGTTAACCTTTGTAACGGCAACTCAGCAAGCTTAGTACCATGAGCGCATAACTTAGGTAACCATTTTCGCTCGCAGGCAAATGCTTGGTAATACCAATGCCATTTTGGTTGCCACGTGTGGTGCTTAAAATTAAGAGGTAAATAACCAACCATATTGCTACTTGTGTCGACAAACGCATTGGCCAGGCGATAGTGTAAGTACGTCGAAAGGTGTCCCAAAAATCGGATTTGCTGATGCGCTACAGGCTGACGACTTCTCAATTTATTAATTGGCGCTTGAGCTTGTAAATCGGTAATTTGTGACGACAGCGGATAAAACAAATCGACCACCTTACAAATCGCTCGAAACCACATCTTTAAACGAGGAATGTTGGTTGCTAATTGATTGTCTTGCCATAAAATAGCGTCGCAGATTGGTGACTTATTGCGATCCATCGCAACTAATGTATTGCGCAAGCAGGTAATACCAAAAGCGATAATTTGATTGCCGTTATAGCCCTGGGTAATATAGCGAGTAATCGCGGTATCGACGGCCATCGCACAGCGTTTGTACATGTCTTCAACCGATTGTGTTGCTTGTCCCTCGGGTTGGCAAACTGGGGTAGCGTCGACCACTGATGCCAGAGTCATTCCGTTGGTATCGATAATCATCGCCCGCAGTGATTGACTGCCAAAATCTACCACCAAAAAATGGTTGCGCTTTTTGTCCTTCGCTGTTTTGTCCATTGCCTTATTATTTTCCCTCGCCATTTTTTATGGCCAACACTGGCAGTGATATCTGCCATCAATCGCGACGCAGTTATCCAGCCTTTACTGTTATGATCGATTTTGTCCTACCGTTGACACGTTAATCGGTTTAAATCTGGCGCGCATCTGCCATTTTGGTCGGATCGGCGTCAACGGATGAACCCGCTTTTTAGCGACGATAACGTAAACGGATCCCAGAGCAGTTAAGTATTTGTTTGCAAAGCGTTGACAGGCTTGAAACCACCAACTATTCGGATTCACTTTGGGGTGCAGTGAACTAAACAGCACGCGCTGATCGTCAAGTACTTCGTACCCCAGTAAATTGAGCCAATCTTTGACTCGCATCGGGGTAAAGAATCGCCCATGCCAAGGGAGCTTGCGACGCCTAAATGGGATCAAGCGATTAAGACCCGCCAACGATATTGGGTTAAATCCAGAAATGACCATGTAGCCGTTGGGTATCAATACTCGGTCTGCCTCGCGTAATATATGATGCGGGTCAACGGCAAATTCAAGTTGCTGTGCAAGCACACATACATCAACACCGGCATCAATAAAAGGTAAATCATCGACATCGGCAATCACATCAACCAACCCCTTTTGTTCACCAACGCTGATACTGTGCCCTATTTTTGATGTTGAGCTGTCAATATCGGCGCTTAAATCGCCAATTTTTAATAAGTGATAACCAAACATCCGAGGCCACCAATACTGTAAATATTGGTTAACGTGATCGACGACAAGTTGACCACAAGCCATATCTTTCCAGCGTGTGGCTTTCTTAGGGTTGTCAAAGGCTAATGCGGGTTTCATCATCTACTTGGCGTTTTTAACTTATATTCAACTCACAGTGTACATAATTGTACAGATTTACAACACTGTTGTGCGTTAAAATGCATTATTACGGTTTAGTTAACGCGCGACGCAAGGTATACTGACCGCTCATTGACCAAAGTTAACGTTAGGTTAACAGTTCTGACTAGCGCTTTTGAATGCGGTTAGACCGCGATAAAAATGATCGCGTTTTACAACCTAGGTATCACTTTCAAACGGAGCAATGCATGCTTGAAGTAAAAGCGATTAACGCATTTAACGACAATTACATTTGGTGTATTCAGCAATCGTCGAGCCAACTCTGCGTGTTGGTCGATCCGGGTGATGGTAAAACGTGTATCGACTACATTGAGCAACAGAAGCTACAGTTAACTGATATTTTAATCACCCATCATCACGCTGATCACATTGGCGGTGTTGACGCATTGCGCGACTATGCAGCGAACCAAGGTTGGCCGTTAACGGTTTATGGACCGGCGACCGAAGCCTTACACGTCAGTGATATCAAGCTTGTAGAAGGCCAGCAAGTCAGTCTTTTTCAAGGATTACTGCCGTTAGACGTTGTTGACTTACCCGGCCACACAAAAGGCCATATAGGTTACGTCACTAACCAATGGTTATTTTGTGGTGATACTTTATTTTCTGGTGGTTGTGGTCGTTTGTTTGAAGGTACGCCAGAACAAATGTTAACCTCGTTGAACAAGCTCAAGGCGCTCGGTGATCACACCTTAGTATTTTGTGCTCACGAATATACCTTAGCAAATCTCGAATTTGCGCGAACTATTGAGCCTAACAACAGTCAACTAAACGATTATATAGAGCGCGTCATCGCGCTACGGCAACAGCAAAAACGTACTGTGCCGTCAACTATTGGTTTAGAGAAGCAAATAAATCCCTTTTTACGCAGCCACTTAGCTCAGGTTAAAGTAGGCGCAGAAGAAAAAAGTGGTCTACACTTACACAGTGATGTTGATGTATTTGCTAGCATCAGACATCTCAAAGACCGCTTTTAGCAAGATAAATCGCGTAACTTATCTTGAATTATAATAACCCTATAACTGCTAACAGTGTATTCATGAAAAAAATAATACTACCGTTAACGCTGAGTGCGTTAGTTGGATGCCAACACGTAAATCAGCCGAAGACCGAACAAAATTTACCCGTCAATTCTGCCTCCAGAACGGATATTTATCAGGCTCTGCTTACTGATGAATCAGCCGATGTTATTCACCCAAAGCAAGACGTTGATATTCCACTTAATGAAAATCAAGACGGCTTAGTTGTTGATAATATCTGGGATAGAATTCGCGCACAGCTAACATTTGAGATCCCTGACAACTCGAAGGTTAGAGCCCATCGCGATTGGTATGCCAAGCACCCTACTTACTTAGACAGAGTAGCGAAAAGAGCTGAGCCGTTCATTTATTACATCACCGAAGAGCTTGAAAAACACAATATGCCAATGGAGCTCGTACTGTTACCTGTGGTAGAAAGCGCATATGACCCATTTGCTTATTCACATGGCAGTGCTTCGGGTATGTGGCAATTCTTATCGCGTACAGGTAAGAGTTTTGGCTTACATCAAGATTGGTGGTACGACGGGCGTCGAGACGTTGCCGCATCAACTCAAGCAGCGATTAAATATCTCAAATACCTGAATAAACGATTTGATGGCGATTGGTTATTAGCACTTGCTGCGTATAATTCGGGTGAAGGACGCGTTGCCAAAGCAATGCGTGATAATGCGCGTAAAGGACGCCCTACTGACTTTTGGAATTTGCGATTACCCAAAGAAACACGTGATTATGTTCCTAAGTTATTGGGTTTAGCGGCCATAGTGAAAGATCCACAAAATTACAATGTCGAGCTGTATCCAATCAACAACGAGCCAGTAATTTCAAGCGTCAATATAGGTTCACAATTAGATTTATCTCTGGCGGCAAAGCTGTCGGGCTTAACCGTTGACGAGTTGCACGCGCTAAATCCTGGATTAAATCGTTGGGCGACACCGCCAAATGGGCCGCACACTTTGCTATTACCAACGACTAAAGTCGAGCAGTTTAGCCAAGCTCTTGAGCAGCTAGACAGTAATCAGCGCTTGAGTTGGCAACGATACAAAATCAAAAGTGGCGACAGTTTGTCGGTGATTGCGAAACGCTACAACACCACAGTTGATGTGATCAGAGAAACTAACGATTTAACCAACAATGTTATCGTAACGGGCAATTACTTATTGATCCCAACGGCTACGCAAAGTCTCGATCGGTATACCAGCTATGAGCAAGTTCGCTTAAATAAATTGAGTAAAAAAGGCGAAGGCAGCAAAGTCACGCACACGGTAAAACACGGTGATACATTATGGGATATCGGAAAACTGTATAACGTCAGTAGTAAAGATATCGCCAAATGGAACGGTTTTGCGCCAAAAGACATGTTGAAGCTTGGCCAAAAATTAACCATCTGGACAGGTAACACTAGCTCAAACAAGCAAGGTGTGACCCGTAATATTCAATACAAAGTTAAATCAGGCGATTCCCTAGCCCGCATAGCATCGCGATTTAACGTTAAAATTAAAGATATAGAAAAGTGGAACAACTTGAGTCGTAAAAAGTATTTGCAACCGGGACAAATATTAAAATTATCGGTTAACGTAACCTCGATTTAAGCCGCCTGACACGGATTAGGGCAGTATGTATTTCTGCCCTAATCACTTTTCTGACTAATTTGCTAATTCATTAACATTTGATAACGACTCTTTTAGCAAAACCTCATATAATAGCTGCGCACGATTCTATCTACAGTCACCAGACTGCTTGGCGCTCGTCTCAAGACGTTAATCGGGTAACACCAAATTTGGCACTTCAGATGCCATTGCAGGTTATAGCCTTGCAGCAGTTGTGGTATGTACATTACCGATAGAAGCCGTGTAATTTCGGCAATTTAGCAAGGTTGTAACACACTTGGCAGTTATCCTGCTCAGTTAACACAGCATGCAATTGCCAATATGACGTAGAGGTGCAGTCAACATCAGTATCGTTTTATCAGGGTGATGCCGACGACGAAATGAGAAAGGGTTGCTTGCCGAAGTGAGGTTGAACATCAAATCACCTTGCTGGTGTTGTGCTCGAAAGACGCAACACTGCCATAGGTAGACCTTTTGTCTACAATATAAACACTATGGAGCGCTACCTGACATACCGATCTCAGATCAGATGTTGATGTGGTGTTCTTAAACTGAAATTAGAACACATGAACTTAATCGATTTTTCTTCATCATTTATTTCATTATTGCCCGCAATAATCGCCCTGTCTCTGGCTATATTAACACGTAAAGTATTACTGTCATTAGGTGTAGGTATTGTGCTCGGGGGGCTATTGCTCAACTCGATGCAGTTGACTAATACCGCCAGTTATTTAATCACCGCAATTAGTGGCGTATTTATCGAAGACGGTGGGCTCAATAGTTGGAATATGTCTATTATTGCCTTCTTGATCTTACTCGGCATGATCACCGCATTATTGAGTATCAGTGGTGCGAGTATGGCATTTGCCCATTGGGCAATGACAAGAATCAAGAATCGCCGTGGTGCGACCCTACTCACCGCCCTACTCGGTGTCTTTATCTTTATTGACGACTACTTTAACTCACTTGCCGTTGGCACCGTATCAAGACCCATCACCGATCGCTATCAGGTATCTCGCGCAAAACTAGCTTATTTACTCGACTCAACGGCAGCGCCGATGTGCGTACTTATGCCAATCTCCAGTTGGGGCGCGTATATCATGGCACTGATGTCGGGAATCTTGGTCACTCATGGTATCACTCAATACACACCGCTTGCGGCTTATGTTGCCATTATTCCAATGAATTTCTATGCGGTATTTGCCTTACTTATGGTATTTGCTGTTGTCTATTTTGATTTGAACTTAGGTTTAATGGCAAAGCACGAGCACCAGGCACGTGAAGGAAATGATTTGGGTAAATTGGCCGATGACCTCATCGAAGAAGCGAAAGCTGATGATGTCACCGGTGCCAGCGCACTTGATTTGATTGTTCCTATTTCGGTGCTGATTATCGCCACAATCGGCTTTATGTTGTTTACGGGAGCACAAGCACTGGCGCTCGCAGACAAACCATTTAGTGTATTTGCCGCCGTAGAGAACACCAATGTCGGACTTTCGCTCGTTTATGGTGCCTTGATTGGTCTGCTGGTAACCCTATTTATCGTTGCTAAACGAGGAATTGGCGCAATTAATATTGCGGGCGCCATGTACACCGGGGCAAAATCAATGGTTGGTGCAATACTGATACTGTTATTTGCATGGACCATAGGCACAGTGATCGGTGACATGAAAACCGGTAATTTTCTGTCTACGCTTGCACAAGGTAATATAGACAGTGTTTGGTTTCCTGTACTGCTGTTTATCTTGTCAGGTTTTATGGCCTTTGCCACCGGTACTTCTTGGGGTACCTTTGGCATCATGCTACCTATCGCTGGTGATATGGCTGGCGCTAGTGCTTTGCATTTGATGCTCCCCATGCTCTCAGCCGTTCTTGCCGGTTCAGTTTTTGGCGATCACTGCTCGCCTATTTCTGACACCACCATATTGTCTTCCACGGGTGCGCGCTGTAACCATATTGATCACGTGACTACGCAATTGCCTTATGCAACGTCAATTGCTGCTGTATCGGCAATTGGCTTTATTGTCATTGGCTTTACTGGCTCAACGTTACTTGCGTTTGCCATTACGTCTTTATTTTTTATTGGCTTAATTACCCTGTTTAAAATGATAAGCGCCAACTAATCGATAATCCAGTGAGGGCCCTTCGGCCCTTACTGACCTTTACCTACATTGTTATACCGAGCTTTTGTTTAGGTACGAAACCAAGAATTCGATAATCAACGATTGCTGATATAAGAAAAAGAACATCGTTCTTCCCATCATGTTTTTCGACTGCAAGAATGCAGTCAAAGAGAGACACACGGGAGGACGCATAGAAGCTTGGTCACTTTAATGCTAGCGCCTGACACACTCAACTAAAATGTGAATAACTAGTTGTTTTACATAGTGTTAGTGTTTGCTGCGGGGTGATTTTTAACGTCGGTTAAAGTAAGTTTAGTTATTGATAATAAAAAAAGGATCTGCTCAAAACAGATCCTTAATTTCACATCAGCTCATAGTTAACGAGTGCTTTTTTCATGCCAACACAGAGCCTTGCTATTAATCGATAAGCTGGTACTGCTGTTTTAAAATGGCGATGATTTCCGCTTTAGGATCGTCGCTAATCACTATCTTTTCCCCGGTGATCTTCTCAGCAATACCGGTGTAGGTTTCCGACACGGCCATCAATACGGATTCGGGTAACGCATTGTCCCGTGCTAGTGCTTCACGCTCACCCATGCGGTCTTTATTTAATAAAATATCCGCATCATCAAAGTGATTAAGCAGTAATTGGCGGAAACCTTCTTTTGAATTTTCGACGATATTGCCTTGGCGATACTGCTCACCATCCCATATCCGCGATGAATCTGGTGTGCCAACTTCATCCATATAAATCAATTTGTCATTGCCATCAACATCTTTGACATAGCCAAATTCAAACTTGGTATCGACAAAGATTTGATCTATTTCTGCCAGTGCGTCTGAAATAAGTGAAAAGCCATCTTTTAATAGCGTCTCGTACAAATCAATATCTTGCTTTGATTTAAAATTAAAGGCTTCGAAATTATCTTCAATATTCTTACGGGTAATATTAACGTCGTCTTGTGCTGGTACGCCTGGTACGTCGGTTAAAATGCCTTTTGTTGACGGCGTCATCAGTAATTCGGGTAACTTTTGATCTCGGCTTAAACCGTCATTCAGTTTAATACCACAAAACTCACGCTCGCCTTTTTCATACGCTCGCCACATTGAACCGGTAATATAACTGCGGCAAATCGCCTCAATTTTTACCGGTGTCGCTTTTTGCACGATCCATACAAATGGATGAGGAATATCTAAAATGTGACTATCGGCCAAACCGTGCTGCTTAAACAAGCCGAACCAATGATTTGAAATCGCGTTAAGCGCTGCGCCTTTGCCCGGCACGCCTTGTAAGTTGTTTTCACCGTGCCAGATACAATCAAATGCGGAGATGCGATCAGATATCACCATGATAGCCAGTGGCGTATCGGCGGGTACGTTATAGCCTTTTTCAGCAATCAAACGGCGGCTATCTTGTTCAGTTAACCAGTACACCGAGCGCACTTTACCGCTGTGAACAGGTAAGTTAGTGCGGATCGGTAAATCATTATTTACGGCAAGAACTTTATTGGCAATGCTCATTATTTTTCCCAAAATGCGATGTCGAACACACAGTTTTATGATTGTATTTACTGCGTGTTCTCTTTATATATATTGCGCAAAAATTTTAGCAAAATTTCTCTGCAATACATACTTATTATCAAAGAAAAAAGGACGCCGAGGCGTCCTTTTCAAAAGTCATAACACTGTTTTATAGAGCCGCTTGCGCTTTTTCTACTAAAACAGCGAATGCTGCTTTGTCGTAAACAGCGATGTCAGCTAGGATCTTACGATCAATTTCAATCGACGCTTTTTTCAAGCCGTTGATGAACTTGCTGTAAGATAAACCATTTTGACGAGAAGCTGCGTTGATACGAGCAATCCAAAGTTGACGGAATTGACGCTTGCGTTGACGACGGTCACGGTATGCGTATTGGCCCGCTTTAGTTACAGCTTGGAAAGCAACGCGATATACGCGACTACGTGCACCGTAGTAACCTTTCGCTTGCTTAAGTACTTTTTTGTGAGAACGGCGTGCTACTACACCGCGTTTAACTCTAGCCATTATCTACTCTCCTCTATTAAGCGTAAGGCAACATTGATACAACTGATTTGATATCAGACGCAGCAACCATTGATTTTGCACGTAAGTGACGCTTAACTTTGGTACGTCTCTTAGTTAAGATGTGACGTAGACCGGCTTGTTTGCATTTAAAACCACCAGATGCAGTTTTCTTAAAGCGCTTTGCAGCACCTTTATTGCTTTTCATTTTAGGCATGGAATAACTCCGCATTGTATATGCCAAAACATTAAGTAACATGGGGCGAACTCATCGAGTTACTTGTTGAGCCTCTGCTACCGGTTAACTATTGTCTGTAAAACTACAACAAACAATAAAAAAGATAACCAAGGTGAAAAAGGCCTAAATCTTTCGACTAGGCCTCTTTACTTTCAAGACCAAAGAATTATCTTTTAATTGGGGCTAGTACCATAACCATTTGACGACCTTCAACCCTTGACGGGAAAGACTCGACTTGGGCGATGTCTTGCAAATCGTTTTTAACGCGATTTAGCAATTCGATACCTAGCTCCTGGTGGGCCATTTCACGGCCGCGGAAACGCAATGTTACCTTAGCCTTGTCACCACCTTCTAAAAAGCGCTTCAGGTTGCGTAGTTTGACCTGATAGTCGCCTTCATCAGTTCCAGGTCGGAATTTTATTTCCTTAACCTGGATCTGCTTTTGCTTTTTACGTTGTTCTTTCTGTTCTTTCGATTTCTCGTATAAGAACTTACCGTAATCCATTACACGACAGACTGGCGGTTTCGCCGTTGGGCTAATTTCTACTAAATCAACACCGGCTTCTTCTGCTGCTGCTAACGCTTCGTTTAGTGTTACGACACCTGCCGCTTCACCATCTGCACCAATTAAACGAATTTCCTGAGCGGTAATTTCGCCATTCAACTTGTGTTGCGGCTCTTTACGACCGCCTCTTTGACCACCTTTAATAGTCTGTTCCTCCAAAAGAACTAACGTAACATCTGTTCAGCGCGCTTATTTTGAACGAGCCTTTACTTGCTCGTTTAACATACCAATAAACTCGTCAACAGACAAATTTCCTAAATCTTCACCACCACGTGTGCGGATTGCAATTTTACCCGCTTCCATTTCCTTATCGCCGGCAACCAACATATAAGGAACACGTTTTAGTGTATGCTCGCGAATTTTAAAGCCTATCTTTTCATTACGCAAGTCCGCTTTCACTCTAAAACCATTTTGTTTCAGTTTTTTTACAACCTGTTGACAATATTCCGCCTGTTTGTCGGTAATATTCATCACAATGGCTTGAGTTGGTGCTAACCAAGTCGGGAATTTACCCTCGTATTCTTCAATTAGAATACCAATAAAGCGTTCTAGCGAGCCCAAAATCGCACGGTGAATCATTACCGGCACATGGCGTTCGCCATCTTCACCAACGTAAGTTGCACCTAAGCGACCCGGTAAGGCAAAATCTAACTGTACTGTACCACATTGCCAGTGACGACCCAAGCAATCTAATAAGGTGAACTCAATTTTTGGACCGTAAAAGGCACCCTCACCCGGCTGATATTCAAATTCAATATCGTTGGCTTTCAACGCATTCGCCAAGCCTAGTTCGGCTTTATCCCAAATGTCGTCGCTACCAATGCGCTTTTCAGGACGGGTTGACAGTTTCACCATAATATCGGTGAAGCCAAATGATGAATACACATCGTATACCATCTTGATGCATTTGCTCACTTCGTCTTGAACTTGGTCTTCCGTACAGAAGATATGGGCGTCGTCTTGGGTAAAGCCACGTACGCGCATTAAACCGTGCAATGCACCACTTGGCTCATTGCGATGACAACAACCAAACTCAGCCATACGCAGTGGTAAATCGCGGTATGACTTTAACCCTTGATTAAATATTTGCACGTGTCCAGGGCAGTTCATCGGTTTGATCGCGTATTCGCGTTTTTCCGACTCGGTGGTAAACATGTTGTCAGCGTATTTATCCCAGTGACCTGATTTCTCCCACAAACTGCGGTCCATCATCATCGGGCCCTTCACTTCATCGTAGTCGTATTCGTGTAATTTTTCACGCACGAAACGCTCAAGTTCAGTGTAAATTGTCCAACCGTCGTTATGCCAAAAGACCATACCAGGCGCTTCGTCTTGCCAGTGGAATAAGTCGAGTGTTTTACCCACTTTTCGGTGATCGCGTTTCTCAGCTTCGGCTAAGCGCTGTAAGTATGACTTTAACTGTTTCTTGTCCGCCCAAGCTGTCCCGTAGATGCGCTGAAGCATCTTATTGTCTGAGTTGCCACGCCAGTAAGCTCCGGCAACATTCATCAACTTAAAGTGATGACAGTGACGCATGTTTGGCACATGTGGGCCACGACACATATCGATGTATTCTTGGTGATGATACAAACCTGGGGTATCGTCTTGAGCGATATTTTCATCTAAGATTTCGATTTTGTACGATTCGCCGCGTTGCTCAAATGTCTCACGCGCTGTTGCCCATGATACAGTCTTTTTGATCACGTCATAATTTGTTTTGGCCAGCTCAAGCATGCGCTTTTCTAGCGCCGCTAAATCGTCGTCATTTAATTTGTGCTCAAGGTGTATATCGTAGTAAAAACCATTGTCGATAACCGGACCGATGGCCATTTTTACATCTGGCCATAACTGTTTTATCGCGTGACCTAATAAATGAGCACACGAATGGCGAATAATTTCTAAGCCATCTGCATCTTTATTGGTGATAAGCTGCAGTTCGCTGTCGGTAGTGATTAATTCGCACGCGTCTTTTAATTCGCCATTAATGCGACCTGCAATCGTCGCTTTGGCAAGACCTGGCCCGATATCTTGGGCTACTTGCATAATGGAAACGTCGTGTTCGAAACTGCGCTGACTACCGTCAGGAAGTGTAATAATAGGCATAATTTTTCCTCAACAGTGGTGACACCTACGTAATGCCACGTGTTATATCGTTGTTTATCACTTGAGTTGACTTAATCAAGTGGACGTTACTTATCAGTCGCTATCAATGCAACGTAAAACGGCGTGACCAATCAATGAGCGCTCTACCAGGGAGCTGCCATCAATTTACATAAAACACTAACGCTTTAGCACACAAAAAGCTTTCGCGACGTGGCGAGGTGTAGCACGAAGCAGCAAAAATCTTTACTGACTCTGATCGCCTAAATAAGCACAATAAAGCGTGCAATATTAGGGGAAAACCGCGTGTATTGCAATATACTTAGCACGCATTACAAAGATATTGTCGGCGCAGTGATAGCGGTGATAAATGAGACTAAGAAGATATGCTACTAAATTACCCGCCACTACCGACTGAGTAACGCTGTACCCGGTCGTTACCAACCGCAGATCGCCAAAAAACTTGACCGTACACACAAAAAATACCGCTGCTGCTCAGTTAATTGACACCGTGTTTGAGTCATCCGTCACGACAGGCACTCGTCGTGGCAACAGACGAATATCGCAAGCTAGTCTTCAATCCACGGAGCGATAACGGTCGGTGGCTGACTAAATTCAATGGCAATATCATTCGATTGATAGCTCTCATCAATTGCCAACTTACAAACCGTTTGTTCACATTGAAGTGCTGTACCCAGATCATCGCCAACGTACATCACCCCTGACGAGGTCACCATATCGATATGTACGCCGATCACATCAGGCATCATAAACGACAAAAATCCGCCAAACTCGTCTACTAAGGTCTGCATTTGTTGTTTTAATTCAGCTAATTCACTGTAGCTGTATCTCACCTGGGTTTTGTCTTTCGCCTGAATTTGCATTTGTAAAATACAATTTTGCCGAGCCTCTTGTTGTTCAACCCGCAATACCGAAAAGTTATCGTAATAGCTTTTGCTGAGCGGCACCATAAGCTGATTATCCGCACCGATGGCAATGTCATCGTGATTACCACTTTTATTTAACATCGTCGCCTTGCTCAATTGGCAACGCTGCCTTGAATGAGCATCAACCAAGTAAAATCCCATGGTGATTTTATCAAGCTGATTTTCTTCAATTAAGTTCAGTCGCTGATAAAAACCTTTGTATTCTAAATCAACGGCTTGGGCACTAGTTACAACGGCGAGTCCAGCTAGGGTTGCGAGTATTATTTTTTTCATCCGGTGGCCTATTGGTCAGTTAATACTGAGCGTGTTAAATGCGGTTACAAGTATCTGCGGTTGTGTCGAAGCATGGCGTTAATCTCAACCACATAGTCGATGCCGCGCTCTGAATACGGCACTAACCCCGTAGCTAAAATATTAGCCTGTAATGGCAGATTGTGCGCCCTCAGTTGCGCTCGAATCTCACGCAACATACTGTAAGCTGAGTGGCTATTAATATTGAGAAAGTAGTGGCCAATCACCTCGTTGACAGAGTCAAATGCTGCGACTTCATGGCTAAGGCCTGAGTCTCTGGCGTTGGGCACCATGCCACACCCTTTCTTAAAGCACCAAATACCGAAAAAATTTAACCCCATGCGGGCAAATCGCGAGCTTCCCCAAGCGGATTCATTCGCCGCCTGAACCAAAACTAAGTCGACGGGAATTTGATCTATCTTTATCAACAACTGCGCTAACTGTTGACGACTACTTTGTTCGCTATCTACACGATACGTGTCGGCGAGCTTGCTCAACCAACGCAGTTGCTGATTTGACAATGAATCGCCATTTTCCAACTGCAATGCGACCAACTGTACTGTTTCTCTCAGTTTGGCCAGGCGCTCGTTTTCTTGCTCAATTGCCGGTTTTAAAAAGCCAAAAAACGCTTGCTTGCGCGCCGAAATGTCGCGCATGGCCAGAAAGTTTGGTACATCAACATCGTGTAATGGTTGATCTTGACTTGTCGCCACTGATTTGTTTTTTATTTTCGCTTCACTGACTTCAATGTGTGTTTGAGAATAAAAAAATGCAGGCAATGCCGCCATCACCAATACAGAAATGAGCAAACTGGCTTTCAAAACAACGAATTTGCGTTGTGGCATCTGTTTCATATTATCGACTCGTGTAATCTAAATTGAGATCTCTGTGATAAATGCACATTGGCAACTCACGCATATACTACGCAGAAAAATAACTGTCGGGTTGACCATCTTTATTGACCACTTGCATAGTCACGCCAAAAATCTCTCGATATAAAACGCCTTTTACATTGTAGTAAAGTGGCGCAATAACCAAAAATCCAACCAGTAATATCGCTAGTGATATCAGGCTTGGCATACCGAGCAAACTCGGTAATAGCGCAATTAACGCTAACGCCAATAATGACATGTAGATCTGGAACAGCTTAAACCATTGAAACCGCGTTGCCTTAAACGACAGTGCGATGGCACGGGCGGGCGACATATTCTTTTCAACTACCAGTGGTATCACTAGTGACAGCGCAACTGCAATGTAAATACCTGGGATAATTAAAATCATACCAAGCGATGTAAGTGCCCAAACGATCAGTGCTGTTAGGGCAATGAATGCACTGCGCTTTAAAAATCCGAATACCATACCAGCGCGGGTTTTCATGCCTAACGCGTGTGACACGCCCATCATTTCAACCCCGGCTAAAAAAGGCCAGACGATGACAGTGAGTATCAGGTTGCCAATCATGTTAGCCTCGGGATTTTGAAGCATCTGCTCGGGACCACCCCAATAACTGGCAATAAACGATATGGCAATAACACCGATCAGCATGACTAACAGCAGGCCTGCCAAGATTGGCGTATTGTGCTTTTTGGTTATTAACCACCCTTCTTTTAAGATCGCTGAGACATCAAGGTGATACTCGCCTTTTTCCGCTTTCTCGATGCTTGAACCAACGTGAATAATTTTTTTATCCGACACAACGCTTTAAAATACAATCAAATGATACCGCGATTATACCAAAATACGGCAATTACAACAGCGCTTTAGCAATACATGCCGACAACGACCAGAAGATGTGAGTCATTGTTTGTCAACCAAACAAGCTAAAATCAGCGAGCGCTCACCGTCTTTATGCTAGGCTATGTTGATCTTTGTGGTGGGAATTTTATCGTAATTAAAAGCGGTTTTTCTGAGTTTTTAGTTATCCGCATTTATTAGTTTTAAAGCGGGCTAAAACGCTTTTAGTCTCAGCCGAACTGGCAATGGCAATGGCAATGGCTATATTGCGCACTAGAACCGCGTTAACAATCGGCGATAAAAAGTGTTTTTTATCGCTCATTGACCGATGTTGGTTGTATTAAAGAAAATGGTCATTGCATCGCTTGAATAACAATGTTCAGCGCTAAAATTAGCAACATAAGGCCCATTGCACGCTCTATCCAATAGCCATTTTGCTGTAAACGTCGACGAAATGGCGGCCACGTTAACATCACTGACAACATGGCAAACCAAGCAAAGGTTGCCAACGCCATATACAGACCGTAAATCGCCTTTATTTGAGTTGGCGTATCGATAGAAATAATCACCGAAAACAAAGACAGAAAGAACAGTGTCGCTTTGACATTGAGGCCGTTAACTAAAAACCCAGTAATATAAGACCGCCACGCCGATTGTTGTGACAAGGCGCTGTCTACCGCAACATGAGCCATTGATTGAGGTTTAGCGCGAAGCCCCATTATTCCCAAATACGCTAAATAGGCGGCGGCGAGATAACTCAGATAGCTAAACAGGCCTGGGTTGCTTTTGATCACTAGCGCAATACCAAATAACGAGTAGCACACATGCAACAAAATAGCTGTGCCAATTCCCGCGCTGGTGTACAACGCCGCTTTTCGATCGCGAGTTAAGCTTTGTTTTACAACGATGGCAAAATCAGGCCCAGGACTTGCCACTGCTAACAGATGAGCTATGGCAATGGTTAAAAATTCACTGTAATACGCTGAAAAATCCATATTCAATCTCTTATTATTGTCTTTGCTCGGTCATTCTGAGCCTCGCTTATTACTTAGAATGACCATTTAAACGTTGCAGTAAGCGCTGGAAGTAGGCGCTACCCTGCTGCTCACATACGCGCATATTGTTGTCTGGAATTGACTCTGGATCCGGATGTCGTGCAATGACTTGTTCTAACATATCCTCGCGGATAATGTGTAATATTGGCCATGGCGAGCGATTAGTGTAGTTCGTTACATCATCAAATGCTACGTCGTCAAAACAATAATCAGGGTGAAAGCTAGCCAGCTGATATACCCCCTCGTAGCCAAGTTCAATCAACATCTCGTTTGCCAAGTCTAACAAATCTAGATATCGATAAAAGTCATTGAAATGACACGGCAGAATAAAAAGCGTCGTAGCGATATTTGGGTCGTTATCAAGGCGCTTAAATTCAACAACTAACTGATCCAAGGTCGCATCGAGATGCTTGCCATTATCCACTTGATAATGCACTCGGTTATTAACGTAGTCTTTTTTCGCGAATGGGCAAAAGTTAAGACCAATGATCACCTTTTCAATCCAACACTTGATGTTTTCGACAATTTGCTGTTCAGTATACATACAACACTAAAAAAATAATGGCTTATCAACAGCTCAAGCCAACGCTAAATTAAGTGATAAACGCGACATAGCGACACTTGTTGATAAGGTAAAATGCTCAAGGGTAGACTATGATAACATTTTTGTTTCGACTCGCCGACAAATTAATCTTTGCCTGCTCTGCCGTTGCAGCCATGCAGTTACCGGCGTTGATGCAGCAATACACCCAGCGCCTCGCCGGCCATTTAGCTGAGGCAAATTACCAACTCGAGCAATATCAATCGATAGCCGATAACCACTATCAAAGTAATCTGAGCTCATTAGTTGTGGCGTACCGCGATAATAGTGATGCTGCCATTCGCCAAACCGGCGAACTGGTCTACCAGCTCATTGACAGAGTTTCAGTGCTGACTGACAAAGTTAACGCGCTAACAGAAAAAGACTATCTAACCCGATTGTATTATTTCGTCAGCGACATTGAGCCAGATGTGTTGCGCGCCACTATACAAGACTTTGAGCCAAGTTTACCGTTAACTGTGCAAGCCCTTAGCACAGGTGTTGCGGCAGCGATCATAGTTACCAGTGTACTAAGTGCGCTCATCGCCCTTGGTCACAACGCGGTTAGACGTGTCCCTGTGTAATACTAGCCAAGCTTACTAGAGCCCCCAATTTAACCGCTAAAAGCTGCTCAAAATTAGCCTTAGCGAATCAAAAAAGTTGATAAGCTTGGCCAAAAAAACTTACTAATTCGTATATTTTGTGTACAGTAATAGTAAACACTATAGTTAGTTATGTGGTGGTGCTGTGAAAAAAACAGATATAAATCAATACCAACATTTTCTTAAAGTGGTTGACTGCCAACAGGCTTGTCCAGCGCACACGCCGGTTCCAGAGTACATCCGTCTGATTCACGCAAAACGCTATGACGATGCCTATATGATCAACTGGGAGTCGAATGTATTCCCTGGCATCTTAGGCCGCGTTTGTGACCGACCTTGTGAACCGGCTTGCCGCCGTGGTCGAGTTGAAGAAGAGCCAGTTGCCATATGCCGCCTAAAGCGGGTCACTGCCGACTACAAAGGTGATATTCGCGACCGCCTGCCCAAAGCACCTTTTAAATCCAATGGCAAAAAAATCGCCCTGATTGGTGCTGGACCGGCATCGCTAACCGTAGCCCGCGATTTAGCTCCGCTTGGTTACCAGATCACCCTGTTTGAGCGGGACATCAAGGGCGGTGGAATGATGCGCAGTCAAATTCCAGCGTTTCGACTGCCCCAATCTGTGCTCGACGAGGAGGTTGACTACATTTTACAAATGGGCGTCAAAGCTGAATTTGGCACCGCCATTAGCAGTTTACAAAAACTCGTCAACAGTGACTTTGATGCCATTTTTGTCGGTACTGGCGCACCTAAGGGACGAGCCATTGACATTGAAGGTTATCAACAAGCCAACGCTCACGTAGCAATCGGTATTGACTGGTTGTCGAGCGTCAGTTTTGGCCACTTAGATTCTGCCCCGAAACGCGTTGTTGTCCTTGGTGGTGGTAATACCGCAATGGATTGTTGTCGCACTGCCAAGCGCCTTGGCGCTGACGATGTAAAAGTCGTGGTGCGGTCGACCTTTGACGCGATGAAAGCCTCGCCTTGGGAAAAGCAAGATGCCAAAGCCGAAGGCATTGACATCATTTGTGATCATACCCCAAATCGATTTGTCATCGAGGATGGAAGATTTACCGGGGTTGAGTTTAATCAAGTGGAATCGGTATACGACAAGTCGGGCAAACGCGTACTGCGCAACACTGGTGAGACTCTATTTTGCCCGTGTGATTTCGTACTGGTGGCCATTGGGCAAGATACCTCGTTTCCATGGATCGAACGCGATATCGGTATTGAATTTAATGAATGGCAACAACCGGTATTAAATAAAAAGAGCCTGCAATCAACGGTTGCTAAAGTGTTCTTTGGCGGCGATGCCGCATTTGGTCCCGAAAACATTATCACTGCGGTTGCCCATGGACACAAAGCCGCTATCTCCATTGATTTATTCTGCCAAGGCAAAGACCCGAGTATTCGTCCCGATACTGACTTTAATTTAATCAGTCAAAAAATGGGCGTTCACGAGTGGAGTTACACCAATATCATTGATCACGACCTGCGCCACCCCGTGCCACATATTGACTGGCAAAAAGCAAGTGAGGAGCTGGCTACCGAAGTCGAACTTGGCTTCGATGAAAAACTAGCTTTTGAGGAGTCCGAGCGCTGCCTAAATTGCGACGTACACACCATATTTACCGAGGCAACCTGTATTGAATGCTCTGCCTGTGAAGATATTTGCCCTACCGATTGCATTAATTTCATTGCCAATATCAGTGATGACATCACCCCGCCAGAGCAATTGCTAAAAGGTAAATTGCGGGTCGAAAAAATGCATGAGCAGCAAGACTATATGATTTCGGACGTACTGAAAACTGGCAATATTATGGTCAAAGACGAAGATATGTGTCTGCACTGCGGATTATGCGCTGAGCGTTGTCCAACTGGCGCATGGGACATGCAAAAGTTGGTCATTGATAATATTGACGCAACGATAAAATAATAACGAGGCGATGATGACGCACACTAAAATTAACGACTTTGTCGTCAAGTTTGCAAATACAAACGGTACCGGTTCGGCAAGCGCCAATACCATGTTCGCCAAAGCCATTATGCGCATGGGCGTACCGGTCAGTGCAAAAAATATTTTTCCATCCAATATTCAAGGTGCTCCTACTTGGTATGAAGTGCGTATTAACGAACGTGATTTTCTCGCTCGCAGAGCGGGAAAATGTGACATTGTCGTGGCGATGAATGCACAAACCTATTCTCTTGACGTTAGCGACGTCATTGACAACGGCTACTTTTTATACGACAGTTCGAAGCCGTTAAGCGATACTCTAACGAGTCAAAACATCCACTATTTAGGGATCCCTATCGCCGATATTTGCCGCAAAGAATTTAACAATCCTCGGCAACGACAGCTGTTCAAAAATGTGATTTATCTCGGCGCACTAGCGGCCTTACTCGGCATTGAATTTAACGTTATAAAAACACTGATCAGTGAGCAATTTAAAACCAAAGAAAAGCTGATCTCAGCCAATATTTACGCGCTTGAGTTAGGTCACCAATACGCTATTAACCACTTTAGTTGTCCGCTTGACTATCAAATACAACGTCGAGATTTGATCAATAATCGAATTATGGTCAATGGCAATACGGCGTGTGCTCTTGGCGCCATATACGGCGGTGCGACTGTTGTCGGTTGGTACCCTATCACTCCGTCAACCTCGGTTGTTGATGCGTTTGCCAATTACTGTCAACGACTGCGCGTCGATCCAGCTTCAGGTAAAAAGAACTATGCCATCGTTCAAGCAGAAGACGAATTGGCTGCCATCGGCATTGCCATTGGCGGTGGTTTTAACGGCGCGCGAGCGTTTACGGCGACCAGCGGTCCAGGCATTTCACTAATGGCCGAGTTTTTGGGTTTGGCCTATTTTGCTGAGATCCCCGTGGTACTGATGAATATTCAACGTGCAGGTCCGTCAACCGGCATGCCTACACGCACGCAACAATCGGATATTTTAGCCTGTGCTTATGCTTCGCATGGTGATACCAAACACATTCTTTTGTTTCCGGATTCACCACACGAGTGCTTTGAGTTAAGCGCAATGGCGTTTGATTTAGCCGATCGACTGCAAACCCCGGTTATTATCATGAGTGACCTTGATTTAGGCATGAATGATCACTTGACCGCCCCGATGCAATGGAACGACAAACACAAGTACGATCACGGCAAAATACTCAGTATGCGTGAACTTGATTCGCTGCTGTCGTTTGGCCGTTATCGAGATGTCGATGGCGATGGCATTTGCTATCGCACCATCGCCGGTACCCATCCGACTAAAGGCGCGTTTTTTACCCGCGGTACGTCGCGTAATCAAGATGCGGTATACTCAGAAAAATCATCGGATTACGTTGCTAATATGCAACGCCTAGAACGCAAATTTGACAGCGCGAAAAGCTATCTTCCAAAACCACAAGTGATCAGTAACGACACGCCAAGTGATGTCGCGCTAATTTACTTTGGTACTACCTCACAGGCGATAACAGAAGCTGTTTACCTGTTAAAAGCACAAGGAATAAATGTCAACTTAATGCGTATTCGAGCGTTTCCATTTCAGTCTCAGGTGGCAACCTTTATCAATAATCACGCTAAGGTCTTTGTCATTGAACAGAACCGCGACGCGCAGATGCGTACCTTGCTAATGTCTGAGTTAAACCTAGCACCTGACAACCTGCTGAGCATCGTCAACTACGACGGTCTGTCGATACCTGCACAAGCTATCGTTGACGGTGTCGTTACCCACTGTAATCAACAACAAGAGGTGAGCTAATGAGTTTTGCCAAATCAACATTTCACCACAAAGGCTTGCCAAAAAACGAACTCGGACTGACCTATCGGGATTACGAAGGCGCTCTATCGACACTGTGCGCCGGATGTGGTCACGACTCGATATCCGCCGCTATCGTTCACGCCTGCCACGAATTATCTATTGAGCCTCACACCATTGTTAAAATGTCGGGTATTGGCTGCTCATCCAAAGCGCCTAATTACTTTTTAAACAACGCACATGGCTTTAATACGGTTCACGGAAGGATGCCTTCGGTAACCACTGGTGCGAATATGGCAAACCAGCACCTGACCTATTTAGCAATGTCGGGTGACGGTGATAGCGCCTCCATCGGCCTCGGTCAATTTGCGCATGTGGTCCGCCGTCAATTAAATATGGTCTATATGGTGGCTAACAATGGTGTTTATGGTCTTACGAAAGGCCAGTTAGCGGCGACCTCAGACAAAGGCGTTAAAAACAAAGCTGGCGAGATGAGTTTATTTAACGACATTGACTTGTGTTGCATGGCATTACAACTGGGAGCATCATTCGTTGCCCGTTGCTTTTCCGGTGACAAGCGCCAATTAGTACCCATTCTAAAAGCGGCTATTTCGCATCAAGGCTTTGCTTTTATCGATATCATTTCCCCGTGTGTGACATTTAATAATCACCCTGACTCAACGCGCTCGTATGATTATGTGCAACAACACGTAACCGCCGGAGCGATCACCGATTATGTACCAATTAAAGAAGAGATAACCAGCGTTGCCGGTGATGGTGAATACGATGACATTTGTCTGCACGACGGTTCGGTATTGCGTATTAAAAAGCTCGATCAGAACTACGATGCCTCCAACCGTTTAACGGCGATGATCGATATTGAAGAGCACAAAAAACGCGGTGAAATACTTACCGGATTGTTGTATGTCGATCCCACCGCTCGATCGTTTCACGATATAAATGAAACCAGTCAAACGCCGTTAAACCAATTACAACAAGACGTATTATGCCCTGGCGAACGGGTGTTAGCGAGTATCAATAAAAGCTTGCGCTAATTAGGTTTTCTGCGATTTGTCGCGCCAAGTTATTGCGTCAGGTTGGTTAGGCATTAGTTGTGTGGATTGTTGCAGATGACTACGCAATACCGCGGTAACGGTGGGCAAAGGGCGCTTTTCGATAGATTCGATTATTGGATTTGGCTATTGTATTGGTTGAAAAGCCATTGTCTCAGTGTTGTTACTCGTACATATGGAATCACCTGACATTTCTTACGGTGCCTTGATTAAAACGACTTTATCTTCCTAAGACTTATCAAACAAAGGTAAACACACCCTAGATAAAAAAAAGAGATCACAAAGGATCTCTTTTTTCATTTTTAGTCGACTGGGTTAACAGCGTTGTGATTAACCGGCGTGTATTGCGTGGCGCAGCCACCGTGATAACGATTTCGCTCAGTTAATATCGACAACTAAACGCCACTACTAAACGCCACAGACTTGTTGTCACAACGACCTCGACACTTAGTCGTGATTAGCCTTTTCAACCCGCGATTTAAGTTTTTGTCCCGGCCTAAACGTCACCACTTTACGTGCAGAAATAGGAATATCTTCACCCGTTTTCGGATTTCGACCTGGCCGTTCACTCTTGACACGTAAATCAAAGTTACCAAAACCAGAGAGCTTGACTTGTTCCCCGGATTCCAAACTCGCACGTATCTCTTCGAAAAAGTCTTCGACCAACTGTTTTGCATCTCGCTTACTTAGGCCAATTTCTTCGTATAGATGTTCTGCGACTTCTGCTTTGGTTAGCGCCATGTGTTTAGTCTCTCAATGTTGCGTTAAATTCGCTCTTCAGGGCATCGACCACGTTATTTACGACTACGTTGATGTCTTTCTCTTCAAGAGTACGATTAGGATCTTGAAGTGTTAGCGCGATAGCTAAACTCTTGAAGCCCGGTTCGATACCTTTACCTTGGTACACATCAAATAATTCTAGGCTAACAAGGTGTTTTGTGCCAACCTTTTCAATCAGTTGTAAAACACTGTTGGCATTTATCTGCTCTTCAACAATCACCGCAATATCGCGTCGGTTAGCTGGAAACTTAGAGATTTCACCCGCTTGCGAAATTTTCTGGGTTAAGATTTCACTTTGCAGCAACTCAAACACCAAGGTGCGACCGTTCAAGCCCAGCTTGCGTTCAAGCTCAGGGTGCACGGTACCTACATATCCCACCAGTTTATCGTCTCGGAAAATGGCTGCAGTCTGCCCAGGGTGTAATGCAGCAATGTCTGCAGCTTTAAACTGGTATTCCTCTGCACGACCGGTAATTGCCAATAGCGCCTCAACATCACCTTTGATATCAAAGAAATCTACCGTCGATTTACCTAAGTTCCAATGCTCGCCATATTTCAAACCAGAAATAACGCCTGCCAGCATTGCTTGCTGACGAACGCCATTTTCGGCCGTCGCATCAGGAATGAAGCGCAAACCAGACTCAAATAAGCGCACGCGCGATTGTTGACGGTTTTGGTTGTAAACAACCGATTGCAATAAACCGGTCCACAAGCTCAAGCGCATAACCGACATTTCCGACGAAATAGGATGCGGCAATGTCATCACCTCTTCATTCGGATGCAACAGTGCTTGTACTTTTGGATCGACAAACGAATAGGTGATTGCTTCTTGGTAGCCGCGACTCACCAACGTGTTGCGAAACTTAGCGATGGTTAAGTTTTGCTCCTTGTGCTCGCGCATAGTCAAAGACGCTGTCGGTGAAACGTTTGGAATATTGTTGTAACCAAACACACGCGCCACTTCTTCGGTCAAGTCTTCTTCGATAGAGATGTCAAAACGGTACGCAGGTACCTCTACTGTCCAGGTGTCGTCACTCAAGCTCACTGCAAAACCTAAACGCGTTAGAATTTCAGTTACTTGATCGGTGGCAATGTGTAAGCCAATACGCGAGTCTAACTTACGGCGACGCAATGTTACCGTGCGCGGCGCTGGAATGTGTTGCTCACTTACCGCTTCAACGATGGGTCCCGCTTGACCACCAACAATCTCTAACAACAAACCCGTTGCGCGTTCCATCGCTTGACGTTGTAACTGAGGATCAACACCGCGCTCATAACGATGTGAAGCGTCAGTGTGTAAACCGTATTGACGGGCTTTCCCCAAGATCGCTAACGGCGCAAAAAACGCGCTTTCTAGCAAGATGTCTTTGCTTTGCTCGGTGACCCCTGAGTGAAGTCCGCCAAAAATACCTGCCATAGCCACGGCTTTTTCTTGGTCGGCTATGACTAGGGTTTGCTCAGTTAAGGTCACGTCATTGCCATCAAGCAGCGTTAGTTTTTCATCTTTGTTGGCAAAGCGAACCTGAATACCGCCTGTTAACGCACTTAAGTCAAAGGCGTGCATTGGATGGCCCAGCTCAAGTAACACATAGTTGGTCACATCGACCACGGGATCGATTGCACGCACACCACAGCGACGCAATTTTTCAACCATCCAAACAGGAGTGCTGGCATTGGCGTTAATACCTTTGATAACGCGAGCCAAATAACGAGGGCACGCCTCACCGGCGAGAATGTCAACCGAAACAGCGTCATTAATGGACACTTCGCTCGGTTCAACTGCCACTTCGTTCACTTCGAGGTTATTTAACACCCCGACTTCGCGAGCCAGGCCTTTGATCCCCAAGCAGTCACCGCGGTTTGCCGTTAAGTCAACGTCAATGGTAACGTCATCAAGATCAAGCAACTCGCGCACACATTGACCAACGGGAGCATCCAACGGCAATTCGATGATGCCATCAGATGATTCAGCCAATCCTAATTCCGATTCACTACACAACATACCATGTGATGGAACGCCACGTAATTTTGCTTTTTTAATTTTAAAGTTGCCAGGTAGTACTGCGCCTACTTTCGCAACCGCTACTTTTAATCCCAAACGACAGTTTTTCGCACCACACACAATGTCGACAACTTCGTCGCCAACGTTGACTTTGGTCACTTGCAGTTTATCTGCGTCTGGGTGTTGAGCGCACTCAATAACTTCACCAACGACCACGTTAGTAAACTCGCCAGCGACGGGCTCTACCCCATCGACTTCCAAACCCGCCATGGTGATTTGGTGAGCTAACTCGTCTGAAGAAATGGCAGGATTAACCCACTCTCTTAACCAAGATTCACTAAATTTCATGTTATGGGCTTCCTATTTGAACTGTTTTAAAAATCTAAGATCGTTCTCAAAAAACGAACGCAAATCGGTTACGCCATAACGCAACATACTCAATCGCTCAACCCCCATACCGAATGCAAAGCCGGTGTATTCTTCAGGATCAATGCCTACACTGCGCAATACATTAGGATGAACCATACCGCAACCTAGCACCTCGAGCCACTTGCCGTTTTTGCCCTTCACGTCAACTTCAGCCGATGGTTCAGTAAACGGGAAGTATGACGGGCGAAAACGAATTTCGAGATCTTCTTCAAAAAAGTTGTGTAAGAAGTCGTGTAAAATACCTTTCAAGTGAGTAAAGCTAACGTTTTTATCGACCATTAAACCTTCTACTTGGTGGAACATCGGCGTATGAGTTTGATCGTAATCGTTTCGATAGACACGACCTGGAGATATTATCCGCAGTGGTGGTTGCTGCTGTTCCATGGTGCGAATTTGCACACCCGATGTTTGCGTGCGCAGAACTAATTTCGGATTGAAATAAAACGTATCATGATCAGCTCGCGCTGGATGATGAGCAGGTATGTTCAAGGCATCAAAGTTATGAAAGTCATCTTCGATCTCAGGCCCTTGAGCGACAGCAAAACCCAATTCACCAAAAAACGACTCGATGCGTTCAATGGTTTTTGTCACCGGATGCAGACCACCAGATTCCATCGTATTGCCCGGCAAGGTCACATCGATGGCTTCACTGGCCAACTTCGCTTTGATTTGCTCCTCGCGCAACACTTCACCGCGAGTAAAAATAAGTTTTTGAACTTTTTGCTTGGCGACGTTAATCGCCTGCCCCGCTTGCGGACGCTCTTCAGCGCTCAATTTACCAAGGCCTTTTAACTGCTCGGTCAATAACCCTTTCTTGCCAAGGAACTCTACCCTGACTTGATCCAGTGTTGCTGGATCGGTGGCAGCCTGAACAGCTTGCTCAGCCTGCAAAATGATATCGTCTAAATTCATATTCTCCTCGGGCGATATGTATCGCGAGTATGTGATTGCTCAGGCAAAATCGGTATGCCTGGGTAATGCCTGCAAAAGACTAAAATAGAAAAGCGATAATTCTACGCAAAAAATTATCGCTTATACAGTGGCTTTCGCCATATTTTTTCGATTTATCAATATTTTTTCTAAAATTGGTGCTGGCCTAGGGTGTGTTGTTGTTTGTACTAGAGATTTGGTTCTAACGGCAACAATGAGAAAATGCCTTTGAACAAATACTTTGGAATGACACCGTTAACACTTATCGAAACAACACCGACTCTTTGTTAAACCAGTACACACAAAAACAAATCGACGCTACAGCAAAAACACCTGTTGACAAAAATATCGGCACCAACAAAGCGTAGTCCATAGTACCTTTGAGTAACTCCTTCATTGCCAACGCTACGTTGGCAACTGGCACCAAAGCCCAAGTATTATTTAGTACAATTCCGGGCGTCATGCCGACAATAACCGGAAAAATCACCAGTATGGTCAATGGCCCCATGTAGTTTTGCGCCTCTTTGTAACTGCTTGCGTATATTGAAATAGCCAGCAATAAGGCAGCAAAAATGGCACATATTGGCATCAGTAGAAGCAGTACCATAATAAAATCAGTGATGCTGATCGCAGATAATACGTTTTCAACTTCCGCCACACTCATAACGTTACCGACGATAAAACTCCACAGTAACATCGATAACAAGGTAATCACCGCGGTCATAATGGCGGTGGTGAATATACACAAAAACTTACCCATCACCAGCGAGAATCGCGAAGTTGGCGTGAGTAACAAAGTTTCGATAGTGCCGCGTTCTTTTTCGCCAGCACCTAAATCGATTGCCGGATACATCGCACCGGTTAGACACAGCGGAATTAACAAATACGGGATAAAACCGCCAATCTTCTCGCCCAAGCTTTCTCGATCGTCGGCGGTGTCGTATTCTTCGATATCAATGGGTTGTTTAAACACTTCAAAGGTATTCAAATCAACGCCAAATTGTTGCCACTGTTGCTGCTGTAGGCGCTCGACGTAGCGCTGCAGTGCATCGTCAAACTTCAATCGACTACCTGCAATAATATTGGCGCCGTTGTAAAATAATTGCCACGTCGATGGTTGTGCTGTGGCGTTGCGGCTGGCGAAATTGTCATCGACGACAATGACCATATCAACTTTGTCACTCTGTATCGCTTGTCGATAACTGGCTTCATCCGTTAATGGCAGATCGATATACTCAAAGTCATTGTGATAAAATAACACTTCTGCAAAATCGGGTGCAGCATCAGCATTAACGATCACATAACGCACCTGTTTTTCGCTGTGGCTAATGGCGGCCTTTGCCCCCAAAAAGCCCATAAAACCAAAAATAACGGGAAATATCACCAATGGCAGCGCAATGATAAAAAACAGCGTTTTTTTATCGCGTAACAATTCGATCAGCTCTTTAATGTATACCTGCCACATTAATTTGATTCCTTTAATACATTGAGAAACGCATTGCGTAAATCGCCATCGCTGGCTTTTGCTTTAAATTGCGCTAACGGCCCGTCAAAACACGAACGACCTTGAAAAATCACCGACACTCGATCGGCCAATAGCGATACTTCGTCCAAGTGATGTGTCGAAAAAATAACCGCACTGCCTTGATCGCGCATATATTGCACAAACTCCAAAATGGTTTGCGTGGCCATGATATCAAGGCCTGTAGTCGGTTCGTCTAACACCAACACCTCGGGCTGATGAATGACGGCTCTTGCGATTGATACTTTTTGTTGCATGCCCGTAGACAGATGTTCGACTCGCCTGTCCAAATATTCTGTAATCGCGAGCTTTTCATAAATGGCTGTTGCATCGCCTTGCAAATACTTATCGCTAAGGCCGTGTAAACGGGCAAAGAATTCGATATTTTCACGCGCGGTGAGACGACCATATAAGCCGGTCTTGCCTGACAAAAAACCGATCTTTTGCTTAGCCACTAACGGATCCTTGAGAACATCAACATCGTTGACAACAACCCGCCCACTCGTTGGCTTTAACGCGGTCGATAAAATTCGCAGCGCCGTGGTTTTACCTGCGCCATTAGGGCCCAGTAAACCGAGTACTTGTCCCTTTTGACAATGAAAGCTGACATCCTCTAGTGCCTTGAATATATTGCCTTTATCCCGTGGATCGCGTTGTGTCCCCGTCGATGACGATTGGCCTTTACTGGCAAACTGTTTACTCAGATTTTCTACTGAAATCATTACTTAAGACCTAATTACACCACAATCGAATTCATGTTACTCAATTGTAAACGGCTTTACCATAGCGATGTGAGAATATGTTTAGGCCGAGATAAATTGCGCTAAATTTTTCTGTGCGACTTTATTTCGCTCGCTCAAAACGGTACATTGTTTGTCGTTTACAGCACCCCATAGCATTAATAATAGTGAAATAACGAATAGGATAACTATGCAGGTAACAAAATCGTTTAACCGACTCCTGATCTCTGGCATTTGCGCCAGCGTGGTGGCGAGTCCGCTGGTAACAGCAAAAAGCTTTGAACAGGCCTATAACAACATTCAAGCAAGCGAATTACATCAACACATTAAAACTATCGCATCCGATGAGTTCGCCGGCAGATTACCAACGTCAAAGGGTGAGAAACTGGTACTTGATTACCTGACCTCACAATTCAAGCAAGCAGGCTGGCAACCGGGTAATAATGGCAGTTTTTTGCAAGCGGTTGAGTTATCTGAAATAACAGCATCTGGCGACACGGTGCTAACCGTTGAAGGACACGGTAAAACCACGTCATTTAACTACGTTGACGATATGGTGTTAGGCACGTCGCGCGTGAGTAAATTAGAACAGATCAGCAATAGCGAAATCGTTTTTGTCGGTTATGGTATCAACGCCCCTGAATACAACTGGAATGATTATCAAGGCATTGATGTCAAAGGCAAGACGGTTGTTATGTTAGTCAACGATCCCGGTTATGCGTCGCAAATTCCAAGTCTGTTTACCGGTAGCGCTATGACCTATTACGGTCGCTGGACTTACAAATACGAAGAAGCCAGCCGTCAAGGCGCTGCAGCGGCAATCATTGTTCACGAAACGGGCCCCGCATCATATCCTTGGTCGGTGGTAACGAACGGTTGGACTGGGCCTCAATACGTTTTGTTTGACGAAGATGGCGGCAAAGACCGCGTTCAATTAGAAGGCTGGCTTACCCTCGATGCCACTAAGGCGCTATTCGCTCAAGCTGGCTTGGACTTTACTGAATACAAAAACAAAGCGATGATCGGACCGGTGAATAAATCACTTGGTCTAACCGCTTCCGCTCGGGTTGAAAGTTCGATAAAAAATTCAACCTCGTACAACTTCATTGCCAATCTAGAAGGTTCAAAACGAGCTGACGAACGAATTTTATTGACCGGCCACTGGGATCACATCGGCGAAGATAGCTCATTAGACGGCGATACCATCTACAATGGTGCTCACGATAATGCCACCGGTATCGCAGGTATTATAGAAATCGCTAAAGCGTTGGCATCACTTGAACAACGTCCTGAGCGCTCAATTACGGTGCTGGCGACTACCGCGGAAGAACAAGGTTTGCTGGGCTCTAAATACTACGCTCAAAACCCGATCTACAGCCTTAAAAATACCGTTGGTGTACTCAACATTGACAGTATGAATATTCTGGGTCGCGTTTCCGACTTAGAGGTACGAGGCCTGGGTAAATCGGAATTAGAGACCTATTTGAACGCCGCAGCGAAAAAACAAAACCGCCGATTAGTGACAGAGACTAACCCTGCGGCAGGTAGCTATTATCGCTCAGATCACTTTAATTTCGCCAAAGTTGGTGTGCCTGCGTTGTACGCTGGCGGCGGCAGTGAGCCAATCGATGAAAAAACCAAAGCGTACCGACAAAAGGTGCTACCGAAAATGCGCGCTTGTTATCACCAAACATGTGATGAGTACAACCCCAACTGGGACTTAAGTGGCGCAGAAGACGATGCAAAAGTACACTTTGATGTCATTTATCAATTAGCAAACTCAACTGATTGGCCGAAGTGGTCTAAAAATAGCGAGTTTCAGCGCCCGACAACACAGTCTAATAAACGCACAGAAAAAGTTGAATAAATAGTCTAATTTATCGTATTTGCTATTGATTTTTTAGGCTAAATAGCACAACGTAAAAGCATGGGAGTAATTCTCTCATGCTTTTTTTGTCTGTACTCCGATGACACATCGCATGTTCGGTATAAAAAACCAGCACAACATAACTAAAGTGACTAAATGTGACGCGCCAACACAACAATGAAAGCACGTATGGCGATTGTTGACGAAGTGATTTACAGCACGTTTGGTTAAGTTGTTTTTTTGCGTCGGTGTCGCATCACACTAGCCACTGACCAGTCGATGAAATGTATCCGTTGCCTATACAGGAAGTAAACTTATGTGTTCAATATTTTGTATTTTAGACATTAAATCTGATGCCTCTGCCCTTCGCGCCACGGCTATCGAGCAATCTCGCCTGATGCGCCATCGCGGCCCAGACTGGTCTGGCATATTTGCCAATGAACACGCGATTTTAGTGCACGAGCGTTTAGCCATTGTTGACACTACTAACGGCGCCCAGCCTCTGTATAGTGAGAGTCGCCAGCAAGTGCTTGCCGTTAACGGTGAGATATATAATCACAAAGCGCTTGAAGCCACAGTAGCGAGTGATTATCACTTTGCAACACAATCAGACTGTGAAGTGATTTTGCCGTTATATCAACAACAGCAAGAGGCCTTTATTGATAGCTTGCACGGTATGTTTGCGTTTTGCCTTTACGATCAAACTGACAACAGTTACCTAATCGCCCGCGATCACCTTGGTATTATTCCTTTGTATACCGGCTATGACGAGCACGGCAACTTTTACCTTGCATCAGAAATGAAAGCTTTGATTGGGGTGTGCAAAACCGTAAGTGAATTCCCGCCAGGACACTACTTAAGTAGTAAAAAAGGCAAGCTCGAGCGTTATTATCAACGCGATTGGCAAGCGTATAGTGCTATCGAGAACAATACAACCGATATCACTGCGTTGCGCGAATCACTTGAAACCAGTGTAAAAAGTCACTTGATGACGGATGTTCCCTACGGCGTATTGTTGTCCGGTGGCTTAGACTCATCGCTAGTTTCGGCTATTACCCAAAAGTTTGCCGGTAAACGGGTTGAAGAAAACGATTTAGCCGATGCTTGGTGGCCCAAGTTACACTCCTTTGCCTGCGGTCTTGAGGGCTCCCCCGATCTACTCGCCGCACAAAAAGTTGCCGATGCCATAGGTACCGTTCATCACAGCATTACTTTTACCGTCCAAGACGGACTCGACGCCATTAAGGAAGTCATTTATCACTTAGAAACCTATGATGTCACCACCGTTCGCGCCTCGACGCCAATGTACTTGATGGCGCGAAAAATTAAAGCCATGGGCATAAAAATGGTGTTGTCAGGCGAAGGTGCGGATGAAATATTTGGTGGCTATTTGTATTTTCACAAAGCCCCAAATGCAAAAGAATTTCATCAAGAGCTAGTGCGTAAACTCAACGCGTTACACATGTTTGATTGTTTGCGAGCCAATAAAGCGATGGCGGCTTGGGGAATTGAAGCGCGCGTACCGTTTTTAGATAAAAGCTTTTTAGATACCGCGATGCGCATCAACCCTGAAGATAAAATGTGTAAAGACGGCCGCATTGAAAAGCACGTGCTGCGCAGTGCATTTAATGGCTATTTACCCGAAGAAATATTGTGGCGCCAAAAAGAGCAGTTTTCAGACGGCGTTGGTTACAATTGGATTGACAGCCTTAAAGTGTTGGTGGAGCAAGAGGTCAGTGATCAGCAACTTGCCAATGCCGGCTTTAAGTTTGCTCACAACACCCCACAAACCAAAGAGGCCTATTACTATCGCACTCTGTTTGAACAACACTTTCCACTTGACAGTGCCGCCCAGTGCGTACCGGGCGGAAAGTCGGTGGCCTGCTCAACCGAAGCAGCGCTGGCTTGGGACAAAGCCTTTAACGACATGGCCGATCCGTCAGGGCGGGCGGTCAGCAGCGTACACAATCAAGGTTATAAAACGGTCTAAGCGAGTGGTAAACGCACTGATATTGCGCTGGTGTTAATCACTGCGTTTACACTAAAACTTCCACTATACTTTAATACGCAGTCTAAATAATTGCGTTGTGCAGTATGGCGATGTTTTTATTGGGAAAAACTGCAAGCAGCAATTGGCTCGTATAAGCTTTGCTAAACGTGTAAAAACGAGCCAGTAATAGACTAACCAACCGTCAATACCGAATAAGGATACAAGGCGAATGAGCGTATCGAAACATCTCACCACTTTGTTGTGTTGCTGTACCCTGTCAAGTTGCTCTATCAACGATAGCAGTAACTCCCAGCCGCCTATATCGCTAACCGATCCTTGCGAAAAAATAAACGCCCTTCTCAAAGAGTACGACAATAATTTTGACCGACTTAAACTAGAGCAAAGTAACTTAAAACTAAGTCAGGTGTGGAAAGCAAAATATCACCTTGTTGGAGAAAGCTGTCAGATTTGGGCATGGGGCACTGAAAAATACACCTACGCCTGCAGTTTAAGCGCGCCGAATAAACAAGTCATCGATCAATACTTTAATAATGCCAAAGCCACGGCTAAGCGGTGTTTGAGTAACGACTGGATCTCGAGTGAAAGCACAAAAGCGGATAACCAAGGCTATAAAATAGAATTCAGCTCAGACAAGTCTTCGGCGAAGCTTGCCGCGCATGCTGTGCCAAGTGGTAATGTATTTAAATCGCAGTGGACCATTTATTACTACTTCGGCAATATCGCTGAGCCAAAATCGCAGTAATAGCGTGACATGTGTTGGTTGACCAAGGCAACAAGGCGGCGCCCATGACCTCGATTGAAAAGTGATAAGGTGACACGCTAGCGGTTGCTGTTGACGACTTAATGAGTCAGCCTGCGCTAGCGCAGGCTGACTCCAAATGACCTGATGCTTGCCGTTTGTTCGCTAAAGCGCGTCAACGATATCTTTGATCAAACTCGGCCCTTGATAAATAAATCCAGTATAGACTTGCACCAGACTCGCACCCGCATCAAGCTTTTCTTTTGCTGATGCAGCACTGTTGATCCCCCCAACACCTATGATCGGTATTTTGGCGTCAAGTGCATTGGCAAGAGTGCGGATAACGTCGGTACTCTTTTGTTGTACCGGAAGGCCGCTAAGTCCGCCCATTTCCTCGCTGTGCTCAAGCCCCTCTACCCCTTCACGACTAAGAGTGGTATTGGTGGCGATAACCGCGTCAATGCCATTGGCAAGCAGGCACTCTGCTATACCGTTAATTTCTTCGGCTGTTGAGTCAGGGGCAATTTTGACCGCTAGTGGGACGTATTTCTGATGCGTTTGTGCTAACTTTGTCTGCTCTTCTTTTAGCGCCGACAACAGATTGTTTAACGCATCGCCGTACTGAAGATCGCGTAAGCCAGGCGTATTCGGTGAAGAAATATTGACCGTGATATACGAGGCATACTCATATACTTTCTGCATACAATGAATGTAATCATCTTTGGCATTTTCTTCGGCGGTATCTTTATTTTTACCGATATTAATGCCCAGTACGCCGTTGAAGTTTGCGCGTTTTACCTGTTCAACGAGGTAATCAACACCATGGTTATTAAAGCCCATGCGATTGATGACCGCGTCGGCCTCAGGCAAGCGAAAGATGCGTGGTTTTGGGTTACCTGGCTGAGGGCGAGGTGTTACCGTTCCGACTTCAATAAAACCAAAACCCAATGCTGAAAAGCCGTTAATACACTCGCCGTTCTTGTCTAATCCAGCGGCAAGTCCAACCGGGTTTGGAAACTCAATTCCCATCACAGTAACAGGCTTCGACTTGACTTTAGCGCCATAAAGGCCCTTCATCGCACACGCAGCCGGTTTTTTCATCATATTAATGGTGAAGTCGTGAGCCTGCTCTGGACTCATTTTAAATAAAACATTACGAGCAAGTGAATAAAGCATGATATCTCAATTTTGTCGTCAAATAGGTCGTATAAATGGGGCGATAAAAAAACTCCCCGGCGCGCGGGGAGTTTAACATCATTTATTGTCGATAAAAACCAGCAACTGAGCTCACTTAGCTAGATGCGTGGTCATTGTGATGTGACAGCATCATCAGCTCGCGCAATGCAACTGAGAATTTGGCAAATTCGTGGGTTTTGCTGGTTTTAAAATCAGCCAGCACTTGGCGCCAACGAGTTAATGGTTGTTCACAACGCGCTACCCAATCATCGATCATCGCATCGATATCTTTACTGTCAGGGTGTTGACGCAGAATCGCAGAGGTCAATTCGCGTTGCTGCCAATCGAGCTCTTCTCTAAACGACGCACGCGCCAACGCTTGCCAGTGATTGTCTACCGGTTGCTTGGTGATTTGATCAAGGAACCAATGCAATTCAAGGCGCACACCAATGGTGTAATACAGCGCAGCAACTAACGGAACATCACGCTCCTGTTGCGTTGCGATCTGGGCGATGTCCATGGTTGAGAACAAGGTCGACAACTGTGCAATTCGCTGGGCGATCTTCGCCGGAACCTTGCGCTCTTTCAGCTGTTCTTTGGTGTCGTTTAAGCCTTTTGCTTCTTTTGCATCAATGAACTTATCTAAATTAGCACTAAGCACTGCAAAGCTTGGCGCAAAGAAATCGATAGATTGCTCGATGGTCATCGCCTTGTTGCGATGACGCAACAACCAACGCGTTGCACGACGCACGTTTCGACGCAATTCAAATAACATTTCGGTTTGTACCGATGCTTCGATCTTGTTGTCTAATTCAGTGATCTGCGACCACGTTTGCTCTAACTCGAAAATCGCACTGGCAATGGTAAAGCACTTAGCAACTTCAGCGCTATCCGCACCCGTTTCTTCTTGCATGCGAACCACAAAGTTTGAGCCCATGTAATTACACAAGTCGTTGGCAAGGCGAGTCGCAATAATCTCACCGCGCAGTGGGTGTAACTGCATTTGTTGCTTGTAAAGCTTTTGCAGTTGCTCTGGAAATGCGGTGATCAATAGCTTGTTCAAGTACGGGTCATCATTGATTTCATCGACCAATAACTCTTCTTTCAGTACCATTTTACCGTAGGCGATAAGCACTGAAATTTCAGGGCGAGTTAAGCCGCGACCGCGAGCCATTCGCTCAACCATTTCTTCGTCGCTTGGAATAAACTCCAAAGCGCGGTCTAGCTTACCGTGACGCTCTAAATGGTGAATAAATCGCTGTTGCTCTTTTAATTTCTTAGCACCACGAGCTTCTGAGATAGAAATTGAATGCGTCTGGTGATAACAGTCCTCTAAAACAATGCGCTCTACATCATCCGTCATGTCGTAAAGTAAGTTATTGCGCTGTTTAATGGTTAAATCGCCATTTGCCACTAAGGTGTTTAACAGGATCTTAATATTAACTTCGTTATCAGAGCAATCAACACCACCGACGTTGTCAACAAAGTCGGTGTTCATGCGTCCACCATTGCTGGTGTATTCAATACGACCCAGTTGAGTACAACCTAAGTTACCGCCTTCACCGATGACTTTGGCCTGCACTTCACTGCCGTTTACGCGAAGTACGTCATTGGCTCGATCGCCCACTTCCGCGTGGCTTTCTTTCGACCCTTTAATGTAGGTACCAATACCGCCATTCCAGATTAAGTCGACTTTCATTTTCAACGCGTGTTGAATCAATTCATTTGGCGAAAGTGATAACTTTTTGGTCCCCAGCATTTGTTTCATTTGTGGGGTCAGTTTGATTGATTTCTCAGCGCGAGAGAAAATACCACCGCCTTCAGAAATAAGATCGCGGTTGTAATCGTCCCAGCTTGAACCCGGTAAATTAAACAGGCGCTCGCGTTCAACGTAACTCGACGCAGAATCTGGCGTTGGATCGATAAAGATGTGCATGTGGTTGAATGCCACTTGCAAACAGATGTGTTTTGATAACAGCATGCCGTTACCAAATACGTCACCGCCCATATCACCTACAGCCAATACGGTAAAGTCTGTGGTCTGACAGTTCACACCAATTTCTCTAAAGTGACGCTTAACTGACTCCCAAGCACCTTTGGCGGTAATCCCCATTTTCTTGTGGTCATAACCAACAGACCCACCAGAGGCAAAGGCGTCACCTAACCAAAAGCCGTACTCTTCAGCGATTTCATTGGCGGTATCCGAAAACGTTGCCGTGCCCTTGTCGGCTGCGACCACTAAATAGGTGTCGTCTTCGTCTAAGCGAATCACCGAATCAGGGTGTACCACTTCACCACCGACAATATTATCAGTAATGTCTAACAAGGCGCGGATAAATGTCTTATAGCACTCGCGTCCAGCCTCAAAAATCTCTTGTCGAGTACCACCAAGCGGTAATTGCTTACAGTAAAATCCACCTTTGGCACCAACCGGTACAATAACGGTATTTTTTACTTGCTGTGCTTTCACCAAGCCCAATACTTCGGTTCTAAAGTCCTCACGGCGATCTGACCAGCGCAAACCACCACGAGCCACTTTACCACCGCGCAAGTGAACACCTTCAACTTGAGGCGAATATACAAAAATTTCGTATTTCGGCAGTGGTTTTGGCATCTCAGGGATCAATTCAGGCATCAGCTTAAATGACATGTACGATTTATCTACGCCCTGCTCATCTTTCTGATAATAGTTTGTGCGCATAGTCGCGTTCATGATTTCTACGTAACGTCGAATAATGCGGTCATCATCCAAACTCGCAACCGCGTCAAGCGATGTTTCAATCGTTTCAACGACTTTAGTAATGGCTTTTTGCGTTGACTTGCCCTTTGGATCAAATTTCAAGTTGAATAGCTGAACCAATAACTCGGCGAAATTTGGGTAACGGGTAAATGTTGACTCGATATAACTTTGCGAGAAGGTACTGCCAATTTGCTGTTGATACTTGGCATAGGCACGTAAAATTGAGACTTCGCGTCCAGCTAAACCAGCACCTAAAATCAGCTTGTTAAAGCCATCGTCTTCTAATTCACCATGCCACACTTTGGCAAATGCATCTTGGAATAACGCTTGAACTTGTTCAAGATTAAACGTTTTGTGGCCCGTTAATAGCATTGAGAAATCTAAAATCCAATACATCTCGCCGTCGTCAGAACGAACCATATATGGACTTTCACCGATCACCCGTAAACCGAAGTTTTCCAGCATCGGTAGCACATCAGATAAGTGCAGAGGTTCGCCTTTGTGAAACAGTTTCAACTTAACAAAACGACTGTCTGCCTTTTCTTCTAATGGCTGATAAAACAACATTTCCAGAGGGTTGTTATCACTAATCGCTTCAAGCTTATCGATATCAACAATCGCCGTGCCCGGTAACACTTCGTCTTTGTACGACTGAGCAAAGCTCGCGTATTTACGCGCCAGAGCTTTACCTCTTACTTCGCCTTTATTGGCTTTAAGTGCATCGAAAAATTTATCATCCCAACTGCGGGCTGCTTCATTTAAGTTGCGTTCAATTTCTTTCACGTTTATATCTGCTTTTGTTGAGTCCACTCGGACAATGTAGTGAGTACGGGCCTGGACAGATTCCGAGAAGAAAGTATTGAACTCAACTTCATGTTCACTTCCAAAGGCTGCTTGTAATATTTTTTGGGTATCGATACGCAGTTGCGTGTTGTAACGCTCGCGCGGCACGTAGACCATACACGAATAGAAACGGTCAAATACATCACGACGAACAAATAAGCCACTAACGTCGCGCTCTTGCATTTGTAAAACGCCCTTCACCGTTTTAACTAACTCGTCAATACTCGACTGCAAGATCTCATCACGAGGATACGTCTCTAAGATATTGATTAGGGTTTTATAGGCGTGAGAATTTGGCGCAAAGCCCGATGCTTGGCAGACGCGTTGTACCTTATGGCGAATGATCGGCAGATTAAGCGCGCTGTCATTGTAAAACGCACTGCCAAATAACCCTAAAAAGCGCTCTTCAGCAATGACGTGTCCTTGCTCGTCAAATCGTTTGATACCAATGTAATCCATGTGAGCCGGACGGTGTACTCGCGACTTACTGTTGGTTTTGGTCAAAATCAAAATGTTGTTACCCAGTGCAATTTCACGGGCTTTTTCAGGTAGGCTATTTACCATACGCGTTGCCGTTTTTTCATCGGAGTCGCGCATCAGGCCCAATCCTGACTGGCGGTCGGCTTGCAACGCCACATCGCCTTTAACTTTTTTCACTTCGTAATAGCGATAACCCATAAAGGTAAAGTTGTTGTCGAGTAACCATTCGAGAAATTCTTTGCTCTCTCGGTAATCGTCTTGATCAAATTGGGCTTTGGATGTTTCTAAATGAGCAATTGCACCTTTAAACTTATCGGTTAATGCTTGCCAATCGTTAACCGTTGACCAAACATCTTTATACACAGAGTCTAGCTCTTGAGTTAGTTGATCGATTTGTTTTTGTGTCGTTAAACGATCAATTTCAATAAAGAACACGGTTTCCGTGGTACTTTCTTTAAGCTCTTTTGTCGCATCGCCTAGCGCCGATACTTGATTGTTGTAATCACGCACTATTTTCATTGGGCAATTGACAATGAGATGCGGTGATAAGCCTAAGCGATTTAGCGCAATTCGAGTAGAATCGACTAAAAACGGTGTGTCTTTTAAAATGATTTCAATAACCGTATGGCTCGATTTCCAGCCGTGCTTCGATACTTCAGGGTTTAACACGCGAATAAACGCATTGTCATTCTCGCGTGAATTTAACGCTTTCCACAAACTTAACGTAGCGCCGTAAACATCGCTCTCGTTGCGACCGGCTAAGTCATCAGCTGATAGATTGTGATAAAACAGTGAGGTGAATTGTTCTAGCAAGGGTGCCGTTTCGGCAGGTACTTTTTCACGGATCAGTTTCGTCACGTTACTAAAAAGTACAGAAGAGTGATTATCAAATGACGCCATAAATATTCCCCTCAGTTTGGCGAAATGTTTTCTAACCTACACCGGCAACAACGATAACGATATAATTTTGGCCGGTTGCTGGTGTTTGTAATTCTTGTTCTAAACTTTCACGACAAAATACAAGGACGTGCTTTGCATTTTTCCAATTATTCTATTGGATAGCTATTAGGATAGACTACGGTGCGAATTCTATTAAGAAAACTAGGGGATTGCGAGAACTTTTTTAGAGTAAAAATACCAATTGTAAGCACAGTGTTAACAGTTAACAATATTCTATTCAACTGGCCTAAATAGAAAATGGCCATACGGCCATTTTCATGATTAGTTATGCAAAATTAGCGTTTTTGAGCGGATTAATTTTTACGCCATAAAAACGTTGAAAGGGCTGGCAATATAATGATAGCCGCCAACATATTTACCAAGAACATGAAGGTCAATAGAATACCCATATCTACTTGGAACTTGAGGTCTGAGAAAAACCACGTTGATACGCCGATAGCCAAGGTCACACCGGTGATTAACACCGCACTACCGCGCTCTTTTAATGCGCCTAAATACGCTTGTGCCATGGTTTCACCGCGTTTGATTCGAGAGCTCATGGTCGACAAGATATAAATGCCGTAATCAACACCAATACCCACACCCAAGGCAATAACCGGTAAGGTCGATACCGTCAAACCAATATCAAGATAGGTCATCAGTGCCTGTGCCAGCGTTGAGACCACGTACAAGGGCACGATAATAACAATGGTTGCTCGTATTGAACGGAAGCTGATTAAACACAACAAAGTGACCGCAGCGTATACGTAAAGCATCATTGGCAATTGCGCTTCGGCTACGGCCTCATTAGTCGCCGCCATAACGCCAACTGGGCCAGAGGCTAATTTAAACTGAATATCATCGGTATTGAGTTCTGCGGTGTTTTCTTTTACCGCCGCAACCACCCGTTCAATGGTTTCAGCTTTGTGATCTTCCATGAACAGAATAATTGGCATCGCACTGCAATCGGTATTGAGTAAACCACTTGTTGTCGGCACTAAGGCAATAGCCTGTACCAGTGACGAGGAATTGCGCGGTAATACCTGCCAACGCTTGTTACCCTCGTTAAAGTTAGAATTTACTTTTTTAGCGACCGTTGCCAACGACACTGCCGATTGAACACCATCAATGTTCTCTAGGCGCCACTGCATCTCATCCATTGTCGATAATACATCGTGATTGATACATGAGTCGCTATATGTTTCAGCAACCACAGACATGTAATCAACACTAATCGCGTACTTATCGGTAATTAAGAAGGTATCTTGATTGTAGCGAGAATCTTGGTGTAATGCTGGCGCGCCAGCGTGTAAATCGCCAATTTTTAGCTTCTGGCTTTGATACAAACCCCAGACAAACATTACCGCAGTAACCGCTAAAATGACACCGGCAGCCTTAGGCGAGCTAACGAACGCTGCTTTTTTCCACAATATGCGATTCATCAACTTGTGATCGGCATTGCGCTCTATTTGCTGCAGCGCTTGTTGGTCAAAGCGCACAAATGATACCAGTACCGGTAATAATACAAGGTTGGTAAAAATAATTAAGCCAACACCCAAGGAAGCCGTTATCGCCAACTCGCGAATAATGCCGATATCAATCGCCAACAGGGTTAAAAAGCCAACGGTATCCGATAATAACGCAATTCCACCGGGTAACAGCAGACGACGAAACGCGGTTTGTGCCGCTTGTTTTGCGTGGGCTCCATGAGCGACCTCTTTTGATATCGCATTGATCATCTGAACCCCGTGAGAGACACCGATAGCAAACACCAAAAACGGCACCAGTATCGACATCGGGTCAAGGCCAAAGCCGAGTAGCGTCAACAGTCCCATTTGCCAAATAACCGCAATAAGCGAACAAACTATTGGCAATATAGTTAAGGTGATCGAGTTACAAAACAGGTAAACCATCACTGCTGTAATGGCGATGGCGATAGCGAAGAAAGTGACAACGCCTTTAGCGCCGTCAGCAATATCCCCCACCATTTTGGCAAAACCAATAATGTGGATACTGATGTTGTCTTTCTCGTATTTGCCGCGAATCTCATCTTCCAGCTGTTTGGCAAGTTTTAATGTGTCGAGCTTTTCCCCTGTATCCGGATTGATCTCCATCAGTGACGCTTTGACCATGGCACAACTGTAATCGTCTGATACCACAGAGCCAACAATACCGGCTTTTTCAATATTACTCTTAACCGTCGCTAAGCCTTGTTCGGTGGCTTGAAAGTCTGCCGGAATAACTGGCCCGCCAGCAAAGCCATCTTCGACAACCTCGACAAACCGAGTTGACGGCGAGTAAAGAGAATTAACCAGTGTGCGATTTACCCCCGGAATAAAGAACAACTGATCGTGTACGCCTTTAAGGGTATTGAAAAACGACTCGTTAAAGATATCGCCCTCGCTATTACACACCGATATTAATACGTTATTCGCACCACCAAAATCGTTTTGATGCTTTAAATAGGTTTGCATATAGCTGTGTTGCAAAGGGATGTTTTTCTCAAACGACGCATCAAGGCGAATGTTGGTCGCCTGAGCCAATAAATAACCGGTTATAAAAAGAAAAATACCCAACACTGTAAAGCGAAAGCGAAACAGGTTGCGTTCTAGCATGTCTAAAAATTGTTTTACTATCATTATTGATTATCCAGAGCCTTGATCCCTACTTCTGATGCCACAACCAGTTTGTTGTCAAACCAGACACCCGACATCAACGCCTTACCATCTTCTTCTGTACGCAGGCGAAATGTTTTACCGTCATCACTGGTCAACACCACACCTGCATTACCCAACACAAATACACGACCATTGTCGGCAACGACAATGTTATTGAGCAACGCGATAGAATCCACATCTACCTGTTGCCATTGCTCGCCAAGGTCTTCACTGAAAAATAAATTACCGCGCAAACCCGATGCTAGTAACAGCGAATCATTGATGACGCGAATATCGAAGAATGAGCCAATGTAAATTTCATCGAGTAATTGCCAGCTTTTACCTTGATCAAGGCTTTTTGCTAGAAGCCCTTTTTCACCAGCTAAAAACAATTGCCCTTGGTGTAAATACAGTGCGTTAAAATGCGGTAAGATACTGCCAATTTCGATCTGGTAAAACTCCGGATCTTCTTGTTTGAGATCCTCTAAATACAACTGGTCGTCTTCGTTTAGTAGCTCGAG
Source organism: Thalassotalea ponticola (assembly GCF_041379045.1). Lineage (NCBI taxonomy): Bacteria > Pseudomonadati > Pseudomonadota > Gammaproteobacteria > Alteromonadales > Colwelliaceae > Thalassotalea > Thalassotalea ponticola. The sequence continues at coordinate 1,538,467 of NZ_CP166871.1, read as the reverse complement.
GTGATATTCGGCCTGCCACGTTTTGCCACCGTCGTTAGTGCGTTGCATAAAGCCGTACGCACCCACAGCAATACCGTGGTTTTTATCGAAGAAGATCACGTCCAGTAACGGGCGTTGTAGCTTTGGCTGAAAACTTTGTAGTTGCCATGATTGACCGCCATCTTGCGTGTGCAATATTACCGCATCGTGGCCGACAGCCCAGCCGGTCATCTCATCGAGAAAAAATAGCTTGGTGATGGTTGATTGGGTTGGAACGCTCTTTTGTTGCCATGTAATGCCGTCCGTTGACATTAAAATATGCCCTCTTTCACCGGCGGCTAATAAGGTTGTATCGTTGATTTTCACCACGTCAAGTAACAGCGATTTACTTGCCAGTGGCTGCATTTGTGACTCATTAGCAACGCCAACACTCGATAGCACTAGCGATATTGCTATCAGACATGCAGAAATTGTTTTATTCATTAAACGTTGTACCTACTCTGTTTGTATGCACTTTTAGTAAAGCCCATCGAAATGATGTTAAAAGTCATCCGATGAGTCGTTTATAAAGCAAAAAAAACGGCTGGCTAGGCCAACCGTTTATGCCTTTCTTATTCGTGGTTAGCGACGACCTTCACGACGTAATGCCGAAGAAGTAAAGTCACGGTCTTGTAAACTCGGAGAAAAGTCATACATGTCATGTTCATTATCTAAACCAATAGCAAGATAACGACGAGAGTTCAGATCGTGATACACCTCAAGTGTAGACCATTGCGCTGGCAACTCGTAATAATTAAGGCCATGTGCTTGCGCTACGCGATAGAGTTCATCGCGGTTGTCGTACATATCAGCGACAGATACTTGCCAACTGTCTTCATCAATGTAGAACACGCGTTTTTTGTACACGTGGCTAGTATTGTCTTTTAACTTCGCTTCAACCACCCAAACGCGATGTTTTTCATAGCGCACTAGATCCGGGTTGATGTGGCCAGGTGTTAAAATGTCCGAGTATTTAACCGCATCGCTGTGCAAACGGTAATCGTTATACGGGATCAAAAGCTCTTGTTTGCCTTTTAGTTCCCATGTATAGCGATCTGGCGCACCGTTGAACATGTCAAAGTCATCGGTAGTGCGCAAGCCATCTGATGCTGTGCCTGGGGCGTCATACGCAACGTTTGGTGCACGACGTACACGACGTTGACCGGTGTTATAAGTCCACGCTTGACGCGGTGTTTTGATTTGGTCCATCGTTTCGTGAACCAATAATGCCGTACCGGCTAAGCGCGCTGGCTCTGATACTTTTTGCTTAAACTTGAACAGAATATTGGTCTTTTCAAGGTCAGCTGGGCTTGCGCCTTTGGTCCCGTAAGGAAGCATCAACGCCTCGTCAAAACCGATGTAGGTGTAATCACCCGAGGCCGTTGGCGCCGCTTGGCCACCCTCACGAGTGATCGCTTCACCGCGATAACGCAAGGTGTGGTTCCAAATAACTTCTAAACCATTTTTAGGGATTGGAAACGGTACACCTACCGCTGCTTGAGTAATACCGTTACCGTCGCGAATTAACTCTGAGCGAGTCGCGTTTTCGCGCGTCGCATCGTACACGTGTTGTGGGTACGATGCACTGCGACGAGTTTGATATACATTCATCTTGAAGGTGTCTGGGTACAGCTCAAACAACTTCATTTGGCCTGGCGTCAAGACGTCTTTGTATTGCGCAGCGTTTTGTGCCGTTACCGTATATTGTACCTTGTCGGTTGGATACGGGTCTGGGTGGTGGTCACCTACTTTATAACCCGCTGGGGCTTGAGTAATACCACCAGTCCAAGCTGGAATAGAGCCATCGGCGTTAGCGCCAGCCTCTGCGCCCATCGGGGTAAGTTCTTTACCTAGCTTGGCAGCCTCTTCAGGCGAAACCTTAGCAGATGCAGACGCTGAACAAAGTGCCAGCGTCACAGCTAAAGATAAGCTTGTCAATTTTTTCATGTTTACCTCTAGATTGAATATTTAATGTTAAACGATACAAAGTCGCGATCAGCTAATTGGTTGGTCGTGCCAACGCCACCGTAAAATGCATTGTAGTTGATAGCCGCCGACCAACGATTTTGATAATCAAAGGTTACGCCAGCAGAAATCGACTTGCGATCTTCAACAAATAAGAACAATGGATCCGGCGTAATACCGTCAACATCATGAGAAAATACGACGCGAGGTTTCATGTTAATACCCATAAATACGTCGTTGTAATCAAGGCTTGCTAATATGCGGTAGCCCCAAGCAGAATCCGTTGGGAATGGATTGGTTTCGGTACCGCCGAATAACGCCATTCTACCGTCTTCTGTAATGCTCGTGCCTGAACGTGCGCCGCCAGGACCGTTGAGACGCAATACGTCTTCAGCTGGCATGTCTTTAATGCTGATACCACCAACTTCAAGTAAGGTGGTAAATTGACCGGCGCCAAATGTTGGTCCCCACAAATGGGTGAACGTCATTTGTGCTTGCACTGTATCGAGCTGGATATAACCTTGCGCTAATTCACCTGGGCCAATACCTTTCATTTGCGATAGGTCGCCAAGTGGCGCCAAACCCGCATTTGCCAATTGCTCAGGTACTGCCGCAAACAACAACTCTACATCGTCAATTTGCAATGGTTCGTCTTGACGATAGGTCACCTCACCAGCAACCGAAGTTAAACCAACCGTAGTATTGAAGCTTAAACCGTATAAGTTGATGTCTTCAGGAAACACAAACTTAGCCTTGGCAAAGGCATTCAAATCGGTGATGTTATCTTCGGTTATACCGCCACCAAGGGTCTGTAAGTCTTGAATCAGCGCTGGCGTACCAAAGTTCGCTGTTTGACCGGAAATCAATGGACGACGCGAGTGATAATTGATGTAGTACAACGCCAACTCGGTGTCGTTTAACTCTGGAAAGAAATAGCCAAATTTAACACCGTATTGACCGCCGTCTTCAGGCTCCATTTTGGCCTTGTCATTCTTCTCAGTTAAGGTTGCTAAACGAGCTAAGCCAACGTACTCACCCAAACGCGCAGCATCGGCTTGGGTGCCGGTTAACGTACTGCCGAATTCATTTAACTTAGCGATAAGTGCATCTAAATTAATATCTGCGGTACCGCCAAAGCCCAATTGAATATTATTGTTGTAGCCACCAGAGCCTGCGAAGTCATTACTTGAAAAGTAGCTACCCGGTGCTGGCAAAATGGTTTCTTCCCAGCGGTATTGATAAAACGCTTCGATATTGAAGTTCTCGGTGACACCAACTGATGCCCAAACCGAACCAAATGGGATAAAGGCTTCCTTAAGCTCGGCACCAGGGGCGCGCAAACGGGCGATGTCAATCGGGTTGATTTCGGAAATACCATGCGCGATTAATGTCGACTCACCCCAACCAATAAGTTGGTCACCGATACGCACACTGACCGGTACGTCACCGACGTACATATCGGCATATAAAAACGCATCAAGTAAGCGAATGTCACGACAGATTTCATCTTTTGCATCTTCGTCGTCACAAGGACTGTATTCTTGTCCTGTCAAAGGATTGGTATACGGGCGACTGCTGTCCATCATTTCAAAATCGTAGAAGTACATCGCACGACCAAAGAAACCGTAGTCACCATTTTCACCCGCGTAACGGATATCTAAATCATGGGAGCCTTTAAGGGTTTTGGAGAACGCCTCGCCCGAATCATAGTTCAAGTTACCCAAATCACCGTTACTTGAATAAGAACCTGGTAGCGCCCAGATTTCGCCTTGTGAATACGCGTTGTTCATCCAATCAAGGTTGTTATTTAGGTTATTGGATTTAGCTATTGTGCCATTCCAATCGCGATCTTCAACGCGGTAACTTTCACCATATGAGAACGTTGAATCAAACGATACTTCAAATTCACCTAAATCAAATCTGATCGCTTGGGCTGGCATGGCACTAAGCATTAGCAGACCCGCTGCCACACTCTTAGCAACCGGGCTTTGACCAAACTTACGCAAAGAACTTGGTTTCATGTATTAATCCCCGAGAGTTTTAAAACTTTTGTTTATTATTAGCTATTTTTTTAGTGAGCATGCTGAGCTCTACTTTTTTACAACACCTAAGTACCTTCTGTTCAGTACACTAAGGTTCGTTGACGACTATACACGTCAACGCCGTTAAAAAAGCAAAGATCAACACACTCCAGTTCGAGTGAAACTCAAACAATGATTGCACTATTCTAACATCTAAGCAACACAAAATAATAGCGCACAAGCGCACGTAAATTCATAGACTTGCGTTATTGGTTTATTTATCTCGTCCATACATTTAAAACAAGCGTTTAAAACCACATAAAAATATCAGATAAGTTTATTTACACGGGGTTTAAGAAGTTCACAACAAAACTTGTAAAGTCAACGACCTATCTCGCGTTTAAAGTATTCACTCTAAATTAGTCATCGAATTGTAAAAAAATTTTTTTATGCGATGACTGACACTAAGCAAGATAGGTCTGACCAGTTAAGTTGTGTGTTTTTAGGCACTTATTTGCAACGCAGCGTTAACTTTTTCTTGCAAATCGCGACTTAAACCTTCCAATTTAGCAATCCGTTCAAGCTCAGCCAGCATCAATTTTTGGTGATCTTGTGAAAACGATTTGTATTGGATTAACGGCGTAATTAGACGTGATGCAACTTGCGGATTGATCGCGTTCAAGGCAATGATCTGGTCGGCTAAATAGCGATAGCCCTGACCATCACCACGGTGAAAGTGCTTGGCATTACCTTGACTAAAGCCACCGATCAGCGCGCGAGCTCGATTGGGGTTTTTCAAGCTAAACAAACGATGTTGCATGAGCGCTTTGACACTGTTAATTACCTCGTCTGTATCTTGACGACCCTGCAACATAAACCACTTATCCATGACCAAACTATTGTTCTGCCACTTGCGTTCAAACTCATCTAACATTGTTTGTTTACACGGTAAATTGTGCACACAAGCAACGTGTAAACTAGCGATTTCATCGGTCATATTATCGGCCGAGATAAATTGTTGTCGGCAAATATCATTGCCCTTGTCGGTGTAACCTAGGTAGTGTAAGCAGACGTTTTTGAGTGCGCGATTAGCAATCGCCACTCCGTCCTTGGCAAATGTCGAACTGGTTAACGTGTGATAGCGATGTTCAAAGTCGGTCGCTAACCGCTGCGCTATTTGCAAGTGAAGTTGTTCAAGCGCTCCAACTAAGTGTTGTGGATTGACAAACGGTAACATATCCGCCAACTGCTGAAAATCAGGTATCGTTAACTGCTCTGCGCGCAGTGCGTTATCGCCGTCTTCCACTAAAATGCGTTGCAAGGCAGAAAGCACTGTATCGGGGACGCGATGGGTCTGCTCTTGTAGCAGTTGCATTATCTGACGAGCAAAAACTTGCTGGCCCGCGTCCCAACGGTTAAACGCATCGTCAGCATTGACGATAATATCGAGTAAATCATCATCACTGTAATCGTAAAAACATTTAACCGGCGCACTGAAATTGCCCAGTAAAACGGGGACTGGTTTACTGGTAATGCCTTCAAAGACAAATGTTTGCTCGCTTTGAGTCAATTGCAATAATTGCTTATCTCTGACTTGACTTTCAACCAACAATTCTACGTTGATGGGAATGTGTAAATCGCGCTTGGGTTGTCCATCAGCAGTATCCGGATGACGCTGCGCAATAGTCATACTGTAACGCTGATGCGCGTCGTCATAGTGATCGCTGACATCAATTATTGGCGTCCCCGATTGCGCGTACCAACGTTTAAACAGCGACAAATCAACCCCAGTTGCATCACTCATCGCACTGACAAAGTCATCGCAGGTTACCGCTTGCCCATCGTGGCGTTGAAAATACAACGCCATACCGTCTTTAAAGCCCTGCTCTCCCAAAATAGTGTGCATCATACGAATAACCTCTGCACCTTTTTCGTATACCGTTAAGGTGTAGAAATTATTCATTTCGAGAACTTTTTCCGGACGTATAGGGTGCGCCATCGGGCCCGCGTCTTCGGCAAACTGTTGTGAGCGCAGCAAGCGAACATTGCGGATTCGGTTTACCGCCCCTGAGTGCATGTCAGCGCTAAATTGTTGATCGCGAAAAACAGTTAAGCCTTCTTTTAAACTCAGCTGGAACCAATCTCGACAAGTGACTCGGTTACCGGTCCAATTGTGAAAATATTCGTGGGCAATTACCGCTTCAATGTTAAAGAAGTCGTCATCAGTGGCACTTTTCTCGTCCGCTAGCACATATTTCGAGTTGAAGATGTTTAACCCTTTATTTTCCATTGCGCCCATATTGAAAAAATCGACCGCGACAATCATATACACGTCAAGGTCGTACTCGAGATCAAACACTTGTTCATCCCACTGCATTGATTTCTTCAGGCTGTCCATTGCATGTTGTGCACGGCTTAAATTGCCTTTATCGACAAATAATTCGAGTGCCACATGTCGACCCGATCGGGTGGTATACGAATCAGCTAGTAAATCAAAGTCACCTGCGACTAAGGCAAACAGATAACAAGGCTTGGGATACGGATCGTGCCAAGTAACGAAGTGATAACCGTTATCAAGATCGCCACTGTCGATATTATTGCCGTTCGCTAAAAGATACGGATACTTTTGCTTTTCGGCGATAATTTTAGTGGTAAACGTGGCTAAGATATCGGGGCGATCTAAATAATAGCTAATACGACGAAAACCTTCTGCCTCACACTGACTACAGAACGCATCACCCGATTTATAAATACCTTCTAAGGCAGTATTGTCGAGAGGGTTAATTTCATTGACGATAGTTAATTGAAAGCTCGCTTTGTCAACGGCAATACAAAGTTCACTGTCTGTTAATTGATAAGCAGATGGGGATAATTCGACACCATCAACAGATACCGAAAGTAACGTTAGTTTTTCACCATCGAGTTTTAACGGCTTGTTATGCTCACCTTGACGCTCTATCTGCATAGTATTGGTAACTTTAGTGTCACGGTCTTCGAGTTCAATCTGTAAGTTAACCGTAGCTATGCGATATAAAGGCGGTTGATAATCTTTTAAGTAACGTGGGGTAAATTCGCTCATATAACAAAGAGATGTTTTTAATAATATTGTGTTGCTTTGATTCTACCTACCCTGTTAGTTAATGCAACTGTGACAAAGCTAAACTATCGCAATGCGGGGATCGTTGCTGTAAGTTTTTGGCCTCTTTAGTGACAATTGTTGACGTGGTACATTGTGGTTGCTTTGTGCAATTCAGAGCCAGTCACAATATGAGAAAAAGAACATCGTCATTCCACCATGTTTTCAGATGGAATCTCCTTCAGTTCCGATGTGGTTTGACCGGCAGCTTTGTGCCATTCAAAGTCGCTCACATAATTAGAAACAATTCAGCGTCATCCCATCATGCTTTTGGATGGGATCTCTATCAGTTTCGATGTAGCTTGACCGGCAGCTTTGTGCCATTAAGAGTTATTAACTAAATCAGAAAAATTAAACCGTCATCCCATCATGGTTTTGGATGGGAACTCCTTCAGTTTCGATGTGTCTTGACCGGCAGCTTTGTGCCATTCAGAGTCATTAACTAAATCAGAAAATTAAGCCGTCATCCCATCATGGTTTTGGATGGGATCTCCTTCAGTTTCGATGTGTCTTGACCGGCCGTTTTGTGCCATTTTCTGCCCGTTAGCAATTGCTAATATACGCTGGTTTCGAGGTAATAACACCTCAATAAGTGGCGCAAAATAGTTGGCTAAAATAAGCGAGGCACGAGCGCAGCCAACTGTTTTGCGTCCATGACTTTATTGCCTTGTTATGGGGATCTGCGCAACTTAAAAAGCTTAAATAAAAAGGCTAAACCAAAACAAATTAAACAAAGGGTTATAAAGCGATCAAAATTTGCTATATGAGTATTGTCAATATTCTCAGGAGATGAAAAAGCGCCTAAGAAATATAAGCCGATTGTCCATCCGACCAAAATCGGGCTGAATTTGTCAAACGCAAAATGAAAAGCATTCTTGACGTCCTCTAACACTCTTTTGATCCTCATAACAGTTGCAATAAGTGGAAATATCCATGAAACACGGAATTATTCCACGTTTTATTAAATGATAATTATCGGTATTACTAAACCGACCGTTGATCGCTCGCAACAGACGTTCGCCACTGCATTTATTAATCAATAACTTATATACTTATCCGACAGGCGCAAATGTGCCCGTAGCGGTTATTGACAGGTTTATTCAAGCACAAACAGAAAACCATTTTTTCTTTCAAAAAGTTCGTATGGAATAAGCCTACTTCTCAGGCCGATACGGCAATACACGAGACACAGCGATACACGTTACCGGCCTTAACATCTGCAAATGGCGACTCTTCAAATGTTCGCTCCACTACGTTCAAGATCTGAACAATCGCAGATGTTCCACGCTCTTAGTTTAGCTGGCGATGCAATGCCACATAATCGCAAACGAACACCCTATCGCCAATAGCCAAGAAATTGAACGCAAGGTACTTACATTAACCAAATACAGAACATGGTATACCACTCTAAACACAATGTGCATTAGTGCCAATGTTTGAACCGCATCACCTGTCGTCCCTGTTGCTACAGCAAGAGCAATTGCTGGGGCAAAAATAATCAGCGACTCAAATGCATTTTGATGACCCGCTAGCGCCCGCGCGCCAAACCCGGTTAAACTCGCTTGTTGTTGTCTGGGGTGCTTATTGTCGTAACCTCCGGCCTTGTGCATAGCAACGACTAACGGTATCTTGGCGATAAAAGGTAGCAAGGCTGCCAATATCAAACTGATTATCAATGTGTTCAATGTATTCTCCTAGTTAATCTCTTAAGCTTTCAGGTCACTTAGCCGCTTATATCACCCACGCAGTCTTGTGCGCAGTGTAGATCTGAACGGAACACAAAAAAGCAGTAATAAAACGGTGAGGTTAAGTGAACCGCTTCCTGAGTATCCTTGTTTATGAACAATATTGGCTTTACTTGGATCAGCTTTTAAAGTCTCTTTAAACTTTGCTAATTGATTGTCTAGATTTTGAGTCATTACCTGTGCTGCTTGCTCGAAGCCTTCGCGGCTATCGCTGCGTAGCTCTTCACTTAAGTTAACCGGTGTAGACCGACCTTTAATGTTGCTTGTACCCGGTGCTCGAAACAACAACGCTTTGCTGCGAATGTCGTAGACTGCGGTATCGAGCATGGTGCTAGTGTCGTTCTTCTCACCCGAAATAACGTAGGCACCTACCAGCGTCCAGTAGGTTAACGAGAGCAAGCCTTCGTCGGTAAATTGAACCTGATCATAAGACACCAGTGCGATCACATCGGTACCGTACATCGTTTTGATCTGTTCAAGGTTTTGAAAGCTGCCCTTGGGTGTAAGATACGCCGATGGGATAACTTCAATCGCGCTAACAAAATCGTATTGGCGAAAATTATCGGCTACCTTCTCAAGTAAGTTTGATTTTTCCGCTTCTGTCAGCATGCCACCACCGGCCACTCCTGACCACATGTTCGCACCGCGATACTGTGAAACCTGCTCTGGCACAAACGCAATACCAACTTTTAGTGGTAAGGTGAGTGTTGGTATCGTTGGTTCAACGGCCATTTCTGCAGAGGTGGGATAAAGATAGTCGACAACACTGCTCTTGTGTCGTGTTTGTTTACTGGCGCAAGCTGACAATGCTCCTACTGCAACGAGTAGCAAGAGTGTTGACGCACGTAGATGTTGTTTGCCCATAATGACTCACCTGTTTGGTAAAAACATTCTTTCTTTTCAACTCACGACCATTGCCAAACGTCATTTGGATTTGACTCAGATGGTGATGAAGCGATAGATATTGGCGACATAAAGATGTCTAAAGCTGTCTTTACCATAACGAGTTAATTTAGTGTTTACAATAACTTATTTAGTGCGACCACAAGAATGACGGATGATAGGATGCAGCACTGTGTGAAACAAAAAAGGCTTAGTTGTAAAACTAAACCTTTTTATTTTTTCATGCCATATCAATGAAGGTAGCGCACTGTGTAATGTTGGACTTGCTCTAATTTTGTGATGCAACGCCGGTGGCAATTGAGGTTGTTTGTTTTGGCGAGATCAAATCTTGGCCCAGTGTTTTTATCTTAAAACCAATGCTGGCATAAACAATGGCTAAAATAGGATTGATTAAGTTAAAAAATGCGTACATGGCGTACTCAAGCGGATTAACCGCCAGTACACCATACATGTACGCACCACAACTGTTCCACGGGATCAAGGGTGAGGTCAACGTACCTGAGTCTTCAAGGGTTCGAGATAGCACTAACGGATGTAAGCCCCGACGCTGATACTCCTGTTTAAACATGCGTCCCGGCATTACAATGCCCATGTACTGATCAGCGGCGACCAAGTTGGTGGCGATACAGGTACCGACGGTACTGGAAATCAACCCACCAACCGATCGTACACCTGATAGAATAGCCGTCATTAAACGTTGTAATATCCCCAAGTGTTCTAGCACGGCACCAAAGGTCAAGGCACAGATAATTAACCACACCGTGTTTAACATACCTGACATGCCGCCACGACTTAACAAACTATCAATATTTGCGTTACCCGTGCTAAACGCAACACCGTCAAAAAACGCCGTCCAAACAACGGTGATATTGGCTTCAACCAGCGATTTAGAATCGCCCGCTAGCGCGCTAATGACATCTTGCTGAAAAATAACCGCCCATATAGCACCAACGATTGCACCAATTGCCACGGATAAAAACGCAGGTACCTTCTTAATCGCTAATGCCAACAATACAACTAAGGGAAGTAAATTGAATACACTGATGTCAAAGTGCTGAGATAATACCTGCTTCATTTGCATCGCATTATCAGTATTTTGACTGACATCGGCGCTTATACCCAGTAACAAGAACAGAATCAACGCGGTGACAATTGATGGTATTGTTGTCCATAACATGTAGCGAATATGCGCAAATAGCTCTGAGCCGGCTACGGCAGGCGCTAAATTTGTGGTTTCTGATAAAGGTGAGATTTTATCACCAAAATAGGCACCTGAAATAATTGCGCCAGCGGTTATCGCTGGTGATAGCCCTAAACCGTCACCTACCGCTAATAAGGCAACACCTACTGTTGCCGCCGTGGTCCAAGAGCTACCGATAGACATCGCCACAATGCCACAGATTATGCACGTTGCCGCGTAAAAGTAGCTCGGATTGAGCACCGTTAAGCCATAGTATATTAGCGTAGGAACTGTACCGGCTAATAACCATGTACCAATTAGTGAGCCAACCACTAACAAGATCATCACGGCACCAAGTGAAATCGATATACCTTTGATAATTGCCTTTTCCATTGCCTGCCAACGATAACCGTTTTTAAAACCGATTAACAACGCCACGCCCGTGGCCATTAACAAACCGATTTGATTAGGACCGCTAGAAGAGCTATCGCCAAAATAAAATACCCCTGCACATAAAAACACAATCATTGCAAAGATAGGCGTCACCGCATCCAATAAGCTGGGCGAGGTAATCGGTGTTTTTTCAGACATCTTATGTAGAACCTTTTGTTGCGAAATAGCGTTATTGTTTTTTCTATTAACTAAGTGACTATATTGTTCTCAGTTGCTATTTCTTGGTAAAAACTGTGTTATCAGACTATTACAAATGCCTACAAAAGTAAGCCCTTTGGCCTACATTTCTGCTTATTTATCTGATTATTTGGTTTGACTGATGATAAAAAACACAACCTCTGGTCACAAATGATACAATGCAAAACAGCAAAAGCGTAATGACTATTGCGATATATACTTTCGATTGTTATTTAAAGCTAAGACGCGTACCGATATTGTCGCCATAAACGAGACACTTTAGGTCAAAGACCAACCATTTATAAGAAAAGCTAGTGGTTAATTTCTATCTCAACTGGGCAGGGATTGATCGATGATGGGAGATAATTGCACCAGGCGTTGCTTAGGCAAAAAAAAAGAGGTTGACCGATATCAACCTCTTTTATCTGTGGTGAGTGATAACGCTTAGCCTACTTCTTTGCTAAGCGCCCTACTTCAATAAAGTCCATGGTGATATTGGCCGCCTCATCTAAAAACGGATCAATCTCAGATAATGCCTCAGGAATATCGTCAACCGACGCAACCGTTTCTTTACCTTGTGCTTTCAAGCGTAAGTTAGCGCGTTTTAAGCGTTTTTCTTGGCTTTCTTCGCGCTCAGCTTTGCGCTCTAGGTAATTAAGCGATACCGTCTGTTTATCTTTGTTTTCGCGATAATAGGCTATATCTTCAAGCAAATAATTGAACTCTTCGTTAGACTTTATCCGTTCAGCATGCAGTGATTGCAGATACGAAATTTCGTCACTGTAGTCATCAAGCTTGGAGTACGAGGCTTTGTCAATTTTATCCCAAGGCAATGCATTTTCCTCGCGACTCTCACCCCATTCACTTGGTTCTATCGCCGATGGGAACTGAATATCAGGGACAACACCTTTGTGTTGCGTACTGCCACCATTGATGCGATAAAACTTAGCGATGGTAAATTGAATAGAGCCTAATGGATTATCGTATAAGTCATATACGCGTCCTAATCGGCGATGTTGTTGCACGGTGCCTTTACCAAACGTGTGTTCGCCAATGATCAGCGCGCGACCATAGTCTTGCAATGCGGCAGCAAAAATTTCAGATGCTGATGCACTGTAGCGATCAACCATCACCGTCAGTGGGCCGTCGTAATAGCTAATGCCATCGTTATCTTTGTTCACTTCTACACGGTTGGCGCCATCGCGTACCTGCACCACAGGGCCTTGATCAATAAACAAACCGGTCAACAAAGTGGCTTCAACTAACGAGCCTCCGCCATTACCGCGAAGGTCAACGATCACACCTTGCACGTTTTGCTCTTTCAACTTAGCTAGCTCTTGTGCGACATCGCTTGACAATTTGTTGTAAAAACTAGGAATGGTGATCACTCCCAGTTTCTTATCGCCTTGGTCATAGATTTCGGCTTTAGCCGCTCTATCTTCCAACTTAATGGTGTCGCGAACAATGGACACGGTGTCAATGACCGGCGAGTCTTCACCCTTCTCAACTTGCAAGCGAACCGTGGTGCCTTTGGGCCCTTTGATTAAATCAACGACCTCATCTAAACGCCAGCCAACAACATCGACAAAGGATTCGTCGCCCTGGGCAACACCAATGATCTTGTCTTTGGGTTTCAGTTTGTTCGACTTATCAGCCGGACCACCGGTGACAATGCTTTGAATTACCGTAACGTCATCTTCGATGCGAAGTACTGCCCCTATGCCTTCTAATTTGAGATTCATTTCCATTTGGAAACGCTCAGCATTACGTGGTGACAAGTATGAGGTGTGCGGTTCAACGGTGCGTGAAAACGAATTCATAACCACTTGAAACACATCTTCAGGTTCACTTTGGCTCAACCGCTTCATCGCATAGTTATAGCGCTTGGTTAAAACTTTTTGAATATCGTCCCAACTTTTGCCTGCTAGTTTCAAATTTAACGCATCGTATTTCACCCGTTTGCGCCAAAGCTCGTCGAGCTCTTCACGCGACTTGGCAAACGGCATATCTTCGCGGTCAAATTGATACGATTCATCAACCGAGAAATCAAACTCTTTATCCAGTAATGACAAGGCATATTGATAGCGCTCAAAGCGACGTTTGACGCTTAAATTGTACATCTCATACGCTAGCGCCAAGTCGCCTGAAGTCACCATGTCATCAAATTGATTTTTGTAGCGTGCAAAGCCATCAACATCAGATTGCAGAAAAACGTTTCGCGCGTAGTCTAGCTGAGTGAGATAGTGGTCATAGACCTCTGCCGAAAGGGCATCATCAAAGGCAAACTTCTTGTAGTGCTGTCGAGCAAAAGTGGCCGATATTCGCTTACTTGCTTTTTCGTGCTGCTTTTCCTGAGCCAACTCAGGTAAGTCTTTCATGGTGACTGTTTGGGTTTCTGCGGCGCCTGACCATGCAGTAACAGCCAACGATATGGCAAGGGCTAATCGACACACTTTTCTCATAGAACAACTCCGATGTTTTTATTGGGTAAAGATTTTATCTGCTTGCGTCTTCACAATCATACCTGATACCAACTGCACAGACACATCTTTACCAGCGACTTCTGTAATTGTCGCCGCGATTGGTGAATTGCCAAACTGAACCATTACTTGAGCACCAACGGCTAACTGAGTGGCATCTGCTTGGGTTAACTTTACGGCTGGTTTTGCTTTGGCTGAAGATTTTTTCGCTTTACCAACTTTAAATTTCTTTGCTTTCTCTTCAGAGCGCTTATCAACCTGTTTAGTTCCTTTATAGGCTGTTTTTTCTTTTTTGTCTTGCGGCGTTTTGTTACTAAATTTTTCTTGGCTCTCTTTTAGTGACTTGGCTGCGTAATCCGCTTGGTCCTGATCAATCTCAGCAACGGCTTCACCTTGTAAGTCAATGCGCTGCTCGCCAACCTTGATCGATTTTAAATAACGCCAGCTTGATGTGTAGTGGCGCAACGCTTGTCTCAACTGCGTTTTACTCACTTTCTCGTCATCGTTTAACGCGTCTGCTAAGTCTTGAAAAATACCGACTTTCAATGGTTTT